>CALKJQ010000113.1 GCA_937995785.1 Candidatus Kapaibacterium sp. | reverse complement strand
ATTTTTATTATAAGTATCAAACTCAATGTTAGTTTATCTGAAATATATTAAATTGTAAGAACAGATGCTAATTAACAGTGTAATAAAAAGAAGTGCAAACAGATATTTATGAAAAAAAACATATTTTTCCTGTTAGTTATTATTATGACTAACATTTCTGCAAAAACAATGTTTGGGCAAACAATGCTACAATTACCAAAAAATTACCAAATCTATTAATTACCCGCCCTTGGTTATGCCTACGATGCTTTAGAACCCTTTTTCGACACAAAAACAATGGAAATCCACCACACCAAACACCACCAAGCATATATTAATAATTTAAATAATGCAATCAAAGGAACCGAAGCAGAGAACATTCCATTGGAAGACATCATCAAAAATATTTCAAAATATTCATTAACAATCCGCAACAATGGTGGTGGACATTGGAATCACACTTTTTTTTGGAATTTACTAAAAACAAATAACGGCTCACTACCAAAAGGCAAACTTTTGAGACAAATCGAGCAAGATTTTGGTTCCTTCGACAAGTTCAAAGCAGAATTTACAAAATCAGCAATGGGGAGATTTGGCTCGGGATGGGCTTGGTTAATAATAGCCGATGGAAAATTGAAAGTAACTTCAACTCCCAACCAAGACAATCCGCTGATGGATGTTGCCGAAGTTAAAGGAATTCCAATATTGGGTTTAGATGTTTGGGAACACGCATATTACTTGAAATACCAAAATCGTCGAAACGAATTTGTCGAAAACTTTTGGAATGTGGTTAATTGGGAATATGTCGAAAATTTATTCGAAAAATATTTTTAAATACTAATTAAATACTTCTACATCTAATTTTCTATTTTTTTCGATTTTTCCGGCAAGATTTTCTTTCAATTCCCTTCTATTGATTAATAGGGGGAATTGGGTAATCTTTACCAGTATCATCTGTTGGTCGTTTTGATACGCACAGCAACAAAGTGCTCATCCGATGGATTTATAACTACGTCTAACCCCCCATTTGGGTTGGGTAAATATATCAAATCAAACAACTTTTGAGATGAAGGCAAAAAAAAGTGCCAACCTTTACAAGTTAGCACTTCTCAATTAATTTATTTTTGTTGGGATTACGCCATAAGGATATTGATTGCAGCTACTGCTATCATATCTTCGACGCTTGCGCCACGAGATAAATCGCAATATGGTTTAGCCAAACCTTGAACGAATGGACCAACAGCATCTGCACCACCCAGTCTTTGGGTAATTTTATAGCCGATATTACCTGCATCCAAATCGGGAAATACCATAACATTAACATTTCCAGCAACCTCGGAACCGGGGAATTTGCGTTTGCCAATGCTTGGAACTATTGCTGCATCGAATTGCATCTCGCCATCGACTGCTAAATCGGGTGCTTTTTGCCTCACAATCTGGGTTGCAGTTCTAACTTTTGTAACATCGTCGTGTTCGGCACTGCCATTTGTCGAAAATGACAACATTCCAATTTTGGGTTCAATGCCTGTAACAGATTTGAAATTTCGAGCAGAAGTTATTGCTATGTCGGCTAATTGTTCTGCATTTGGCTGAGGATTAACTGCACAATCTGCAAAGCAATAAATTTTGTCGGGCCATACCATCAAAAAATAGCTCGATACAATCGATATACCAGGAGCAACACCAACAGTGTGGATTGATGCCCTAAGAATATCACCGGTCGAAGAAACGTTGCCACCTACAACAACATCGGTTTTGCCAGTATCCAACATTAATCCCGCAAAATATAAAGGATTTTTCACTGTTTCTCTTGCTTGTTCGATTGTCAAGCCCTTTGATTTCCTTTTTTCATATAATAGATTTGCAAATTCTTCCAACCAAGGAGAATTTGCAGTATCAATTATTTCAATACCTTCAAGACTTAATTTATTTTCAATGGCAACTTTTTCAATTTCGGCTGGATTTCCGGTCAAAATTGGTTTAGCAATACCTTCTTTATATAAAAAACTTGCTGCTTGGATAGACCTTGCATCGGCAGCATCGGGATAAACAACTTTTTTATTTAAAGCTTTTGCTTTATTCAACATTTCTTGAACAAATGGACTCATAATTTAATCTCCTCTATTATGGTAATGGTGCGTTCAATACAACACGACAAGTATCGCGAGCTAGGATCAATTCTTCGTTTGTTGGTATAACATAAACTTTAACTTTGCTATCTTTTGCACTAATCAAGCCTTCTTTACCACCAATCATTTCGTTGTTGAGTTTGTC
The DNA here is from genome assembly GCA_937995785.1 of Candidatus Kapaibacterium sp. GTDB lineage: Bacteria > Bacteroidota > Ignavibacteria > Kapaibacteriales > UBA2268 > GWF2-33-9. The sequence goes on along the minus strand of CALKJQ010000113.1, from coordinate 21,107 downwards.
ATCTAATTTAATTCCCAAGAACTCTAAACCTTCGCAAGCTTCGCGTCGAATCATTGCCGAATTTTCGCCAATACCAGCGGTGAAGCAAACGGCATCGGCTCCACCCATTTCTGCCATATAAGCGCCGATATATTTGCGAACGCGTGCTGCAAACATATCAATAGCCAACTTTGCACGGCGGTCTTTATACTCGTTCCATTCCAATTCAAGGTCTCGCAAATCGTGAGTTAAACCTGATATTCCTAATAAGCCCGAGCGTTTGTTTAATAATTGCAAAACTTCTTCTAATGTGGAATTCTCTTTATGTGCAATGAATTCAACCACTTGTGGGTCTAAATCGCCACAACGAGTGCCCATCATCAATCCATCTAATGGGGACATTCCCATTGAGGTATCCATTGATTTTCCATTTTTGATTGCACAAGCAGAGGCACCATTTCCTAAGTGCATACTTATAATATTGACCTTATCTCTGCTTAAGTTTTCTAACTTTCTGTATCTATAGCCGATATATCGGTGGGAAGTGCCATGAAAACCATACTTACGGATTTTGAACCTTCTATATAATTGATATGGAATAGCATAAAGGAATGATAATTCGGGCATAGTGGAATGGAATGCAGTATCGAACACAGCTACTTGTGGTACTTTAGGTCCGAATACTTCTCTGGCGGCATAAATACCTTTTAAGTTAGGTGGGTTGTGTAGTGGTGCTAAATCGATATTATCTTCGATGCTTTTAATCACTGCATCATCAATCCTTACTGACGAGGTAAATTGCTCACCACCGTGAACTGTTCTGTGACCAACGGCATGTATGTCTTCGATTCCTTCGATTCCAGGAATACCCGTGTTGGGATCGACAATCCAAGCCAAACAATGATTTAATGCTTGCTTATGGTCTTTGATAGGCGATGCAGATTTGTATTGACCTTTTCCTACAACTTGATAAGAAATCAAGGCTTGACTGCCAATTCGTTCAATTAAACCTTTGGCTAACATTTCGTCTTCGCCTTTTTCGATCATTTCTAAATCTGTTCGGATAATTTGGAATTTCAATGAGGAACTTCCAGTGTTTAGAACTAATATGTTCATCTTTAACCTTTGTGAATTAATTACTTTAAATATTTACAAAATTACTCATTTTTTGTATAATTGTAAATTAATTTTTATTAATAAATTGGTCGTTACATATTCATATTAAGTTTAATCTTGTTTTTTAGGATAATTAAAAAGATAAGATAAAATAATAATTAGAATTCAAAGAAAAAAAGACATTAATAAATAGGAAAGCAAGGAACTTTGTAAAAATTTTAGAAAAAATTAGTTTAAAATAATTTTAACCCAACAATACCAATGATAATAAAAGTGGCAGATATCATTCTAAGGAGTGATGCTGAATCGCCAAAAAACAAAATACCAACGATAAGGGTACCTACCGCACCAATCCCCGTCCAAACTGCATAAGCAGTACTGATTGGAATTTCGCGTTGAGCTAACCACAAAAAAGTACCACTTAAACCCATAGAGACAACAGATACTATTATCCAAAGTATTTTGTTGTTTGTTGTTTGCGAAAGTTTAAAACCCAAGGGCCAACCAACTTCGAACAATCCAGCGATTATTAAATAAAACCAACTCATTTACGATACGAATTAAACTAATGAATTTTTAATTGCATAATGGGTGATTTCGGCATTTGTCTTCATTTTCATTTTCTCCAAAATTCTAATTCTGTAGGTGCTAACTGTGTTCACGCTTAAATTTAATTCTCGTGCAATATCGGAAATAGTTTTGCCCATTGCGATAAAGCAAAGCACTTGGAACTCTCTATCGGACAATACGTCGTGGGGAAGTGATTTGTTTTCGGTGGAAACAGAGGTTGCCAATAAATCGGCTAAATTGGGAGAAATGTATTTTTTGCCTTGTGCAATTCTTCTGATAGCCGAGATAATTTCTTCGGGTTCGGATTGCTTGTTGATATATCCAGCAGCACCTGCTTTAAGTACTCTTATTGCATACTGCTCTTCGGGAAAAACCGTAAAAATTAACACAGGTAAATCGGGTTTTACGTTTTTTATTTCTTTCAAGGTCATCAAACCATCTTTTCCGGGCATAGAAATGTCCAAAAGCACCACATCATACTTAAAGTTTTGAATTTTCTGAAGTAATTCATCACCCGAGGATGCTTCGTCGGTAACTATTATATCTTCGGTTTCTTCAAGTATTTGAGAGAGTCCTTTTCGCACCACAATGTGGTCGTCGACTATGATCACCCTGATTAATCTTGTTGCAGACATTTATATTATCCTTATTAAATTGCTACGTTTAATGATATTGTTGTTCCTACATTTATCACACTACTCAAGTTAAGCCTACCACCAATCAGTTTAGCTCGTTCTTGCATTCCAATCAATCCTAATGATGTTGGGCTATTGATATATTCCTTTTTAATTCCAATACCATTATCTGATACTTGTAATTCCAAAATATTGTTTTCGATTGTCATATTTATATCGACCCTTGTTGCTTGGGAATGGCGTGCTATATTGGTAAGAACTTCTTGGAAAATTCTGAAAATTGCAATAGTTTTGTTTTCGGGAATTTCCACATCTTCGTCCGGCAATGAGTATTTGCATCTTATCGTGGTTTGTCGTTGAAATTCTTTGGCTTGCCATTCCAATGCCGCAATCAAACCAAAGTGATCAAGAATGGATGGCCGCAATTGAGCCGATATTTGTTGCACTGTTTTAATCGTTTGTTCAATATGTTTCATCATATCGTTCAACCGTGAAATTAGCATTTCTTCACGCATAAATCGTTTTTTAATCAACAAATTCATATCCAATTTTAACGAAGTTAGTGCATGACCAATCTCGTCGTGAATTTCCCTTGCCATATCTTTTCGCTCTTGTTCTCGGGTTCTTTCCAAATGATTGGCTAAATGTAAGGCTTGATCTTTTTCATTTATCAAGCTTAATATTTGCTGCTTTTCTTTGTCAATGTCCAAAACTAAACAGTGGTAATATGTCTTATCGTTCTTTTCTATTTTTTTTGCATATTCTTCCACCCAAAATATTTCATCTTCAAATCCCTTCAATCGATATTCCAATTTTTGAATAATTTTATTCTCAACAATTTTTTGATGGAATATCTTCATTTCGTCAAGGTCTTGTCCATCAACAAGTTCAGAATAATTCTTATTTGCCATAGAACTGTTTTTGTAATGCTCGCGATGGAAAGAGTTTTTAATAATTTCAATTATAGTATAATTTTCGTCCAAAAGGAATTCTAAAATGGGTTTGGATTGATATAGTGCTTCATCTAATATCGATTTTTTTATTTCTGTTTCTTCAATTATTTTATTTGGATTGCCCCAAAATATTAAAAAATTTCCTTCGAAAGTTGTTCCAATTATTTGGATACTTTGATATGTTTTTTCGTTTAAACTTACTTCAAATTGACCTACGCTCCATCTTTCTCTTTTAATGTTTTTAATAAATTGTTCAAAACGCCCTATTTCCTCTAACCAAATTAATGATTTGATATTTCTTATTTTCTTGCTATCGATATTGTTCGAACTACGCATTACCTCAAATTTATCATTGAATACGACATAGAAATCAATTGAATTATCATTAATATATTTTAAAAGTTCCCTCATAGTCGCTTTCCGTTGATAATGTTGTTAACCATTCGTATCATAATTAGCAGATTATCACTTCCGTAGGATTTGATTTGTTCATCTGCATACATCAATTCGCTCAATGCATTGGCTATGAAATTAGGGTTATATTTTTTTAATGCAGTTAAATAATCGTCCAAAAAGTAGGCATTAACGCCGAGTTTTTGGGCAAGTGCATATTTATTTTGATTTAAATCCATTTCCGATAGTTTGAATAATTGCAAGAAAAATTTTTGAAGAATACTGATAATTAGCATTTCTTGTCGGTCATAAGCAAGTAATTTGTTGAGTGTTTGGATCGAGTTTTTCAGATCTCGATTCATAACATATTTCTGTAAATCAAATACATTAAGTTCCTTGGTGCTTCCCGATACTTCTAATACGTCTTGCAAAGATACCTTAGTTCGGTCTTCCATAAAGATTTGCAACTTTTCTATCTCGTTCCATAAAGTTCTTAAACTATCGCCAGCACGCGATATCAACATTTGTATTGCATCGGGTTCGATTTCGAGTTTCATATTTTTAGTAATTTTTCTAACCCACGACTCATAATCCGATTGCCACACTTTAGGATACTCAATCCAAACAAATTTTTGGGTTATAATATCGTAGGGATAGGGGAGATTGGAGCTTTTTGTTTTGGATTTACTCAATCCATTCAAACTATTATTATTGGATTGGATAACCAACAAAGTATTTTCGTTTGGATTGTTTAAATAGTTGTAGAATCGAGTGTGTTCGATATTTTTTTTTTGAACTTTGCCTATTGATTTATCGAAATCTTTAATTAGAACAATTTTCTTGTCTCCAAAGAACGATGATGTGTTTGCATAATTAGCAATATCCTCCAAATTGACTTCGGTGCCATCATATTTTTCGAATTGATAATTAATAGGTGGATTTGTAAATTTTGTAATAAGAACTTCAGTGGATTTGGAAATTAAAAATTCTTCCTCTCCAAAGATTAAAAGGATAGCAGGCGGATTATTTTCGTTTATGATTTTTGTTATGGACTCGGGCATATTATTCCATCACTAAAATTTTCATTGGAAGTTCGTTGGTTTCGACAAACCTAAATAGAGCCTTTATGCTATCGGAAGTCAATGTTTCGCCACGGGCTGCAATCAACATTCCAAAGGAAGTAAAGTAATCTTCGGCAATTCTCATACCTGGTTCCAATTGATTAACAGCAAGGCGGATAATTGTTTTTTCGCCCATTGCTCTTCTTTCGGCAGTTTCGATTTCCAAAAGTGCTTCTACTACTTTGGTTTCGAATTGCGAGCCTCGTTTGCTGTAAAGAAAGTTCATAACATTGTTAAAGCGTTCCTTAGTGTTATCCAAAAATGTTTGAGCGTTTATGTTTTGTATGGATTGATTGTTTCGTTGGTTAATAGTTTTGCGTTTGAAAATAGCATTGTGGTAAATATTAACAACAGAAATTATTTTGGCGCCATAATGAATTTTTTCACTTGTTAATCGATAAGGGAAACCAGTTCCATCCATTTTTTCGTGGTGGAATAGCACCATTTTAGAAATTTCGTTAAAATGTGGATTTACGTTCAAGATATTGTAAGCAATTTCGGGATGTTTGGAATAAATCTTGAATTCATTAATATCCATTTCGTTGGAATTTTTGAACAATAAAGTATCACTAAAACCAATTTTTCCAAGATCGTGCAATTGAGCTGCAATTTTTAATTCAGTTAAACTTTCGTCTTTTAAGCCTAAATCGCTACCAATGCGTTCCACTTTTTCGGCAACAAAGCGTGAGTGGCTGCCATCATAAAATTTCTCAGTCATCAAAACAATCCTATTGAGGATTTCCAGCGTTGTTAAGAAATTTTCGGCTAATTGGTCGCTTAATTGGTCAATAAGTTTGTCTTTGTCGTCAAAATTCTCCATAACCAGCTTATAATTTTAATATTTTTTCTTCAACACCAGCCTTCAAATTCGAAAATCGTGCAGCTGTGAATAAATAGTCAGATAATCTATTTACAAATTTAACAATAACCAAGTTAACATCATTACTTTCCACTAGGCTAATTATTAGTCTTTCTGCTCTTCGGGCAACCGTTCTTGCTAATTGAAGCATTGATGATGAATTAGTTCCTGTGGGATAAATAAAATTCCGTAATGGTGGCAACTCTTCATCGTATTTATCTATAAGTTGTTCTAATAAACTGATATCATCTTCATTTATTCGTTGTATCGGAAATAGTGGTGGTGGGGTGCTTGGTGTGGCAAGGTCTGTGGCTAATCTAAAAAGAATATGCATTACTTTTTCTAAATTGCTCTTTAATTCTTCACTTGTTTCCATTGAATAGCATACTCCAATCATCGAATTTAATTCGTCAATTGTGCCGTAACATTCCACACGTAAATTATTTTTGGATACTCTTACTCCATTAAATAATCCAGTTGTGCCATCATCACCTGTTTTTGTGTAAATTTTCATAAATTTGTAATTTTATTATTAATCTATAACTAAATTAACAAAAAATTATTATTATGCTCACAAAAATTAACCTATTGTTTATTGGCGATATTGTGGGGGAGGACGCCTTACCCTTTTTGAAAGATAATTTGGACAAAATCAAATCTAAATACAAATCCAACTTTATTATTGTTAATGGCGAAAATATTAAAGAAGGTAAAGGTATTACCGAAGTTGAAGCCAATTTTCTATTTGGTTTAGGTGTTAATGTAATCACAACTGGAAACCACGTTTGGGATAATTGGAAAGCACGACCATTGCTTTCGAGAGAATCCAAAGTTATCAGACCGCTGAATTATCCACCAAATAACCCTGGTTTTGGTTACACAATCGTCGATATCGAGCCCGGTGTGAGCGTTGCTGTTATGCAACTCCAAGGGCGCTCCCTAATGACACCAATCGATTGTCCATTCCGTACGGCTGACCATTTTTTGAAGTCAATTCGCGAAAAAACCCAAAACATTGTAATCGATTTTCATGCCGAAACAACTTCCGAAAAAATGTCGTTGGCATGGTATTTGGATGGCAAAGTTAGCGCAATTGTTGGCACCCATACCCATATTCAAACTGCTGATGCGCAGATACTTCCCAATGGCACTGCCTATATAACAGATGTTGGTATGACCGGTCCCTACAATTCCGTAATTGGTATGAGTAAGGAAGTATCGATTAAAAGAATGTTGCTCCAAACTCCTCAAAAGTTCGAATTGGCAACGGGAGATCTGAGAATATCAGGCGTCCATATCGAAATTGATAACCTCACCCATCAGTCAATGAGTATTCAGCCGTTTATTATCCCCGAATTTCAAAAAGTAGCTTTTGTTTAGAATGCAAATACTTGTTGGTACAAATAATAAACATAAATTGAAGGAAATTAAAGAAATTTTCGACAAAGAACTTTTAATAAATATTGATTGGCTTATTCCCAGTCAATTGTCTGATGAAAAATTAGAAGTTGAAGAATGCGGATCTACATTTGCCGAAAATTCAAAGATAAAAGCAGTCCAATTTTATGATAAATTTAAAATTCCAACAATTGCCGACGATTCGGGATTAATTGTCGACCAACTTGGAGGGCAACCCGGCGTCCATTCCTCGAGGTTTTCGGGCGAAAATTCTACGGATTTATCCAATCGAAATTTGATTAAATTCCGTCTTGCAACAATGGGTGTAAACGAATCTACAGCCCGATTTGCTTGTGTTATGACCTATTACGATGGACAAAATTTAATTCAAGCCGAAGGTTTTTGTGAGGGAAAAATTATCAATGAAGAAAGGGGTTCAAATGGATTTGGCTACGACCCTTTGTTTATCCCCGATGAATACGATAAAACATTTGCCGAACTGGACCCCGAAACTAAAAATTCCATTTCACATCGTTCCAATGCTATAAAAAATCTATTGAAACAACTAAAAAAGGGCATATTCCATTAATTGAATACTACGGGTAAAATAGAAACTAATTCTCAAAAAAAAAGTTCTTTGTTCAAGAATCTTTTTACATTCATCATAATTGTAGTATCCATTTATTTTGCATTTAGGGGAATAGATTATTATCTATTATGGCACTACATTATTTCTGCAAACTTTGTCTTCATAATACTTCCGATACCCGTTATGATAATTTCGCATTGGATTAGGGCAATTCGTTGGAAAACAATTCTAACTCCAATCCATCAAGGTGCCTCGGTTCGCAACCTATTCGCAAGTGTTATGATTGGTTATGCTATTAATAACATTCTGCCTCGAGGCGGCGAAATTGTTCGCCCCTATGTTTTTTCTCAACAAGAAAAAATATCTTTTTCGAGCACTTTTGCAACAATAATTCTCGAACGTATTTTGGATGTTATCACTCTTATGATGCTCTTGGGTCTTACTTTTTTAATACATGAAGACAAAATTGTAGAATTGCTTCCTAAAAATATTGACATAGCAAAAATTTCCTATCTCGGAATTCTCATTATTATTTCAATTATTTTTGCATTCTATCCGCCAATTACAGAGTGGTTAATCAACAAAATAATAAGGCCATTTTCCAATAATCTTGCTGATAAGCTAAGCGATATCTTTTTCAAATTTCGGAAAGGTTTCGCAATAATCAAAGCACCAAATTTATATGCCAAAATAATCATAGAATCTCTTATTATATGGTTTTTCTATGCCTTACCTTTGTTTATAATGTTCTATGCATTCAATTTTTCGAGCCAAGGTATGAATTTTTGGGATGCAATCTTATTATTGGTTGCGTCGGGAATTAGCTTTACAATTGCGCCCACTCCGGGTTCTATTGGCGTTTTTCATTGGATAGTGAAAGTGATTTTGATGAAATTTTATGGAGTGAGTGGAGAACAAGCACTTGCTTATGCCACTGTTAATCATGGCATTAACTATCTACTTCAAATCTTCGTAGGGGGATATTTTGTTATCAAAGATCGTTCTTGGAATTTGATTTGGAATATAAACTTAATAAAAAAAGAAAAGTAAACTTAATTTACCGCCTGAACTATACTTTTGTAATTCTACAATTTTTAAAATCGAGATACGGCAATTTATTATTAATCGAAAATTAGTTTGCTGAAATATTTATAATTGCATTTTGTAACTTTGTTTAATAGTCCTTATTTGGCATAAAAGTTGCTACTCAAGAATTAATAAAACTATATAAAAAATTGAAAAATGTAATTATTATAATATCAATAATCCTCTTAAATGTTTTCACGATGCACTCCCAAAGCATTAAAATAGTTAGGAGTGATGTGGAAAGTGCCCGAAGTGATTTCATAACAGCAGGATACGTCTTTGGTTTCGACATTTACTTGGATAGTGTGTCTCGTTCCAATGGTGTTAGTTTCGAACTTCAATGGGACACCCCTCAATATATCAAATTTTCACAATGGAAAATAGGGGATATTGGAGATCGTGCCCAAGCATTTGTAATGGATAAAATTGACCAATTTGCAGGTCATATTTATGCAGTTATTGGCACGGGAGTCCAACTCGACTCATCAATCATAACCAATCCAAGAGTTTTACGTCTGGAATTTGTGTTACTTCAAACCGCACCCGATGCCAACAAGGTTACTTTTAAGTTCGTTAAGCCAACAGCAACTGCAATTATCGATTCGTTGCCACAAGTTGTAACATTAAAATCCGATGATGCGGTATTTAAATTTCACGGGATGGTTGATGTTTATCCCGGCGATGCTGACAATAATGGAACAGTCGACCAAAGCGATTTTACGCAAACATTATTCTATTTGGGAATGGGACCACTTACAAAAAAAGTTAGAACATTTAAACGGCAATATGCAAGTGCATATTGGACTGCTCAAAAATGTTTACGATGGGATGTCGCCCCCGCAACCTATGCTGATTGCGATGGCAATGGCGAAATAAATATGGACGACTTGCTTATTATCACCTACAATTTGAATAAAAACAAAAAAAATATCATTTTGGAAAATGAATCCGACAAAGAAGTACCATTAGCCAAAATCAATCAAAGTATTAATTCTTTCCCCGTGAGTTTGCAACCACACAGAGATATTACATCTGTTGCAGTAAATTTAAATATTAACAAAGACGACATAAATAAAATTAGAAATATTATACCTTCCAATGATTTTGGAGATAAAGCCTACTTACACTATAAAGTTTGGGGAGACCAGATTAATTTGGTTGTTGGCAGTAAGAATAATAAAATAATCCATCCAATTGAGAATAAACTAATTGATTTATTCGATTTTGAACTTGCTGAGGGCATTTCATATATTAGATATGAAATAAAATCGGTACGAGCAATCGATCAATTTGGGGACATTTTTGATATTATTTGTCCCACAAGTGTTAATTTTGAAAATACTGAAAATAAAAAATCAGAGAAAATTGTGAATATATCCTATCATAATCATCAACTTTTTGTGAATCTGTTGGGCGAGTATATTCATTCTTTAAGTATCGTTGATTTGAATGGAAATACTATTAAAGCATTTAACTACGACGAACACACAGATAATGTGAATTTGGATTTAGTCGATATTGCACCACAGATTTATTTTGTAACTGTTAAAACAACTTCGGGTAAATATTTTGCTGAGCCAGTTATCTTGTTAAATTAGTTTATTTTGGGTGGTTAGTATTTATTTCTAACTTTGAATTTAAGCTCCGATTCGGATAAACTTTTAATGGGTATCTTAAAAATAATTTGGTAAGCATTTTCGCGTTTGTAATCGAAGTTGTTTTGTAATATTTGCCAATCACCCCACATCGATCGAATAACATCCACAACTATATCTTCTTTTTTTCGATTTTTAATTTTGACAGAGTATGTTGTTTCGGCAAGGCGGTCGGATAACCTCTCGGATTGCAGTGTATTATCTTCGACCACTATATCGAAAGCATTGCCTGTGTTAATTCTAATTTTTTCGCCAGTTGTTGTATGGTCTATGTATTGCTCACCAACAAATTCGTTGGCATCGCCTCGCTGTTTGAACATTTTTACTTTGCCCTTTGGTATTGGTAAACCCAAATTGTTTTCTTTGGTATTCATAAATTCGATAAAAACAGCAACTTTTCCGTTGGTATTATGTGGATAGGCATTGGAATATATATATTTTTTTTCAACATTCACAGCGGGAAGATTGAAAAGAGATATCTGTTTAATTTCGTTATTGGCAATCGTGGTGGGGTTATTTAGCTCATAGATGTGATACTCAAAAAATTCTTCCTGTTTGAACTCTGGTTCGGCTGTTTTCATTTCTTGTCGGAACATAACAGCGTCGGCATATCCCCGAACTTCCTCTTGCATAAATTTTACGTCACCAGCTATGAGTTTAAGTGTTGCGTCGCGGTACGAGCCGCCCGAATTATTTTGGATACTAACCCAAGAATTAAAACTCATAGATTTTTCGTCTTTGTCCAACACTCCAACGTATTCGGCATGCCAATTAATAGAATTTGTCATATAACTTAGATTTAAATCCTGATTATTATTGGAATTTGATAAAACTTTCCAAACTAAGGTCGGTTTTGTTATCAACTCTTCCTTTAAATTTTGCAATTCTATTCTATAATCGTTAATGTTCGGTAGTGTAAGGATTTTGTCGTTGGTTTGCAGAACGATTTCATTGCCATTGCAGGATAGAAGCTTCCCCGTAAATGATTTATTGTCTCCAACGATAGTAATTTCCTTATCGATAAAGCGATTGAGAAGCGAGTTCATCGAAACCAAATCATATTGATAATTTTGCTCTACAACAGTGCCATTCAATATAATGTTCACGGAGGTTGGAATAATTTGCGAGGGTATATCAGTAATTTTTATCGTATTCAATCCTTTTTGTAATTGAATCTTTCGTGTTTCGTTCACAACGCCAAAATCGTTGTTATATATGGTGATTGATGTTTTTTGTGAGTAAAGAGAACTTGTTAGAGCAATAAGGAATGATAGCAATAATAAAAACTTTTTCATACATAATTCCGTTTTTAATATTGACAATATCGAGAATAAAATATTGCAAAAAATAATGGCACAATTTTTTCTTATTCAAGTAGTGAAATAAAAGTATTTAAATTAGAAGAATATTAACCATAAATATGAAAATAAAAAAATTAATTGCAAATAACATTAAGGAAGGAAAACAAAAAGTAATCGACGAATTTGGCGATGATGCTGTTATTTTGTCCAATCGAACAATTATCGATCCAAAGACTTCCAAAGAACTTGTCGAAATTGTTGCCGCAGTCGACGATACAGAGCAAAAAAAGCCTTCTTTCGAAAAGATTATTTTACCTCGTGCCAACCCAAATTTGGAAAAAGGGCAAGATAGATTTTTAGAAGCAACAAATCGAATTTTCGACGAAATCGCCGATTTATCCAACAAAGTTGGCTTAATTAATGAGCAAATTAAATTTAAATTTTTAAATACTTATCCCGATGAATTGATATTTTTTCATCAAAATTTAATTCAGAATGAATTCAGCGACGATACTGCATTAAATGTTATATCCGAAATATATCATCATTATCCCGGTAACGACAGAAGTTCGATAGAGGAGCATTTTAAAACCATTATAACTCGACAGATTAAATTTCAAGGTCATTTGAACAAAGATGCAAAACAAAACATTGTTATATTCATAGGTCCAGCAGGATCAGGAAAAACTATGAGTTTAGTCAAGATGGCAACAATTGCCAAACTTGCCTTTAATTCCGATATTGCCATTATCTCGACGGACACTTACAAAGTTAGTGGATTAGAGCAATTGCAAACCTATGCATCGGTTGCTGCAATTCCATTTGCCAAAGCCGAGGATTTGGAGGAATTAAAAAGTGTTTTAACACACGAGTTTAACAGAGATATAATTTTCATCGATACCATTGGAAAGAGCATTAACGATGAGGAAAATTTGGTATATATCAAGGATTTAGTAAGGTTTTCGGGTGCAAATCATATTTATTTATGTTTACCCGCTAACCTAACTAAAAACAATTATCACCTTTACATAAAGAAATATTCTCCAATATCACCAACTGGATTGATAGCAACAAAATGCGACGAAACTCGTTCACTTGGACAATTATACGAAGCATTGAAAAGCGAAAACATACCACTATCGTATTTTTCGACGGGGCAAATTATCCCCGAGAACTTCGAAAGAGCCAATCCCGATTATTTTGTCAAACTTTTATTAAAAAGTTAGAATGAAAATGATTGAAAACCAATATTTACCAAAGCTTCCTTATATAATCTCCATTGTTAGTGGCAAGGGTGGGGTTGGCAAAAGTGTTATTACTGCTAATTTCGCCAATCAACTTTCCAAAAAAGGTATGAAAGTTTTGGTGTGGGACGGTGATTTCCATTTTCCAAATCTACATTTAATCTACGGCGTGGAACCCAATATTAGGGCAAAGGATGTATATCAAAATCAACAATTAATCCAGAATAGTTTATTTCCAATCAACGAAAATTTGGATTTGCTTGCCGATTATCCAGCTCAAAGTATCGACGACGAAGTAGCAATCGATCCACTAATCGATATATTTAAATATCTATTAATTGAATCAGATTATGATTTCATAATTATCGATACTTCGGCGGGAGTGAGCGAAATGATGTTGAATTTTGTGAATTTTTCCAACACAACTATGATGATAATTAACGACGAACCTTCCACTTTGCTCGATTGTTATGCTTTATCCAAGATTTTGCTAAATTTTGTTAAAAGTGATAAGATTAAAATATTAGTCAACAACGTAATTGATAGCGACGATTTCAAGGATATTTATCGAAAGTTATCATTAGTAACCAAGAAATTCCTTAAATTGGAGTTCGAGGCTGTTGGATTTATTCCCTATAGTCGTATTGTTAGAAAATCAATATTAAATCAACAATTAATTTGTAATTTTGACGATGATGATATTTCATTTTATCTGGATAGTTTAGTAAATTATTATATTAATGAATACAATTTATCAAAAATAGAAATATAGAGAAATGGCAAAAGATAAAGCAAATAAAGAAGAAAAACCAAAACTGACAAAAGAAGAGTTGGCTGAACAAAAAGAGCTGGAAAAGCAAAAAAAACTTCGCGAACAGGAACGTAAAAAGAAGCAACAGCTAAAATTGAAAAAAGCCAAAGAAAAACAAAAAAAAGAGATTAAACGCATCAAAACCCTAATCAATTTGCCTTTTAAAGTTATAATTAATATTAGCATTATTGCTGCATTGCTTTCTTTTTTAATTACTTATTTTATTTTAAACACCGATCCAATTTCCACTGTTCTAACATCGTTTTTCGTTTTCACACTAATATACTTGGGAATAGGAATAGTGATTGTTGGATTCTTTTTACTTCTATCATTCGATAAAGAAAAGGAAATGCGAGAATTCGAAGCAGAACAAAAAAGATTACAAGAAGAGGAAGAAAAGCGTAAACAAGAGGAAGAGATGAGGGAATTAGAAGCCATCGAAAAAGAAATTGCTGCAAGTAGATTCCAAACAGATAGAGCTAAAAAATATATGGAACCCGACAATACAACAAGAAACAATGTTATCGACGAAGAAGATTTAGGTCCCGATTTAATAGGACCATCAAACAATGAATTCAATCCATTAGATGCGTTCGCGGCTGAATCGAGCCAAGATGAAGATTATTTAAAAGAAATTATGAAGTAAGAACAAAACGACTATGGAAACCAAAGTTGCTAATTTATGGAAAAAATATCTTAAAAATAGGGATTTAGAAATCCGTAACCAACTCGTGATGGAATATATCGGATTGGTTAGCCAAATAATTAGTAAACTTTCTTTGCCCAACCATATTGTTATAAACAATGAAGATTTTAAATCTGTTGGAATAATGGCATTAGTGGAAGCAATCGAAAAATATGAAGAAATCCACGGAAGTAAGTTTGAAACTTATGCATATACAAGGATACAGGGGAGTATCCGTGATGAATTGCGAAATTTCGACCTACTAACCCGCACTGCCCGAAAAAAAGTGCTCGATATATATAAAACACGCGAAGAACTTACCCGACACCACAATCGTGATGTTACTATTGATGAAATTCGAAATCAGTTGAACCTTTCCGAAGACCAATTTAAATCATATATGCAGGCGCTCGATGCTTCCAATGCGTTTTATTCTTTATCCGATACAAAACGAACAATTAATGACGAAGATGATGATTTTAATGATTTTATCGAAGAAATACCCGATCCATCCGACGAAAGCGTTCTCGAAACAATGGAAAAAAATCAGAGAAGAGATTTTATTTATAATTTTCTACAAAATTTACCTCGAAAGAAAAGATTGGTACTTATGTTTACATACTACGAAGAACTAACCCCAAAACAAATTAGTCAAATTCTAAATATTTCGGAAGGAAGAATTAGTCAGATACACTCCGAAGTTGTAAGGGATTTAAGAAAAAAACTAATCGAGTTGGATTATGTTTGAGAGCCGTCTATTAAATAAATTACAAACAATTCAAAATATTATCGCAATGCCAACAGTTGCCTCTCAAGTATTGGTTGCTCTCGACGATCCTACTTTAAGTGCTGCAAAAATTGCTAATTTGATAGAACAAGACCAATCCTTGGTGGCAAGATTGCTTAGAGTTGCCAATTCTCCTTTTTATGGTTTCACGCGCAAAATATCCACCGTTGAACTTGCGGTTGTGGTGCTGGGGACTAATGCTATAAAAGAAATTTTGTATGGTTTATCGATTAAAAGAATATTCAAAAGAGTGAAATCAAGTGGATTCGATATTGATTCTTTCTGGACTTATTCATTATTTTGTGGAGCGGCAGCAAGAGTGATAGCCCGTAAGCTAAATTACAAGTTAGCCGGTGAAGCATTTGTTGCGGGGCTTATGCATGATTTAGGAATTTTGATAATAGCACAATATTTTGGAACTGATTACGCAAAAATTCGTCAATTAACATTAAATCAATCTATTTCCCTTGTAGGAGCCGAACGTTCAGTACTCCATACAACTCATTGCGAGATAGGGGCATGGGTTGGCAAGAAGTGGAATTTGCCCGACAGGTTAATTTCAAGTTTACTTTACCACCATACCCATTTCAGCTTCGTAAATCAATTATCAACTTCTAATGGGGGAAATAAGGATTTTGATGCCGATGGAATAAATCAGCCTCTAACTGCAATTGTATCAATAGCAGAATGGTTTGCTCGCGACAACGAATACTACAAATGGAATAGTGAACGGATTGCTTCGCCCCTTTATGTATCTTATGAATTATTCCAAGATGATGAAGATTTGTTTGATGTGGAAAGCACGATTAATTTGATTCGAAGCGAAATAAACGAAGAATTCAACAAAGCCGGAGTGTTTGTGGAATTATGACAGATCAAACAAAAAATAACGACAGTTCCCAATCTTTCACAAATGAGTTACAAATATTCATTTGCAACGAATTAGTTCAATATGCAAAAACTGAAATGCCTTTTCGTAAAATTATTCCATTAATCCAATCATTATTTTCGGAAACATTCCACTTCGTAGAAAGTCAATTTTTTTTCGAAAATCCCGAATTTACCGATTTGAACAAAGCAGCTCAATCTTCGGAGATTTTTTTAACAATCATTCGTAGCTTGGTCGAGAATGGAATTATGGATTGGGTGCTTGACCAAAATTCTGTACAAATACTTCCAAACTTGGACTTGGCAACAAATGAGATATTTCAGAAAGTACTGATTTATCCCCTTAAACGAAAACAATCTAATGTTTTTTTTATTGCTACTTTAGCTCCCGATAGTTTACTTCACAATTACAGAGACTTAGAACTTTTGCCAAATATTTTCGAATTATCGTTAACAACAATTATTAATTCCTATTTTCAGGAATCCACCACTAACCAAGCAAATAAAAAGTCGATCAACGACACCACCTACTTTAAACTTGTTTATACTGCTGCCCGCTCGAGTGTTACCGATTTTCTAATGCAAGGATTAAAAACCTTTACGAAAGCCATTTCGGCACAATTGCAGTTGCTAATCACAAATAATGAACTTAGTGACCGCCGAATTAATATTCTAACAGAATATATTTCACTCACCAATTTATATATCAATCGAATAAGTGGATTAAAAAGTAATGAGTTTAATCCCTCGAAAATTGATTTAAAGTTACTTATTGGAGATATTATTGATGTTTTAAAACCAATTTGCAATACAACTGAGATTTCTATTTCTTTTTCGTTTGATGAGGAAAACTATTTTCTTAATGCTGACAAAAATTATACAGAAATTGCTTTATTTTGTATTATTATTAATTCCATAAATTCTATCGAAAATTCTGGAAACATAAAGTTAATGTTACAAAAAACAGAAAATAAAAAAATTGCTTTAAGTATTATAGATAATGGTTCGGGAATTAACGAGGCAGATTTAACACGCATCTTCAATATAATGTGGACAACCAAAGACAATAAAAAGCATTTAGGAGTTGGTTTAACATTTGTTCAACTTTTCCTTGATGCTATCAATGCCAAATTTTCTGTTAGTTCGGATGCTACAAAGGGAACAAACTTCAAAATTGTTTTTGGCAATGCTTTGCTATGATGCAGCTCGTCTTTAAAATATCAACTCATTTCTCTGCGAAAAGAATGGTTTGGATAATCATTTTTTTTATCCTTGTATTGAATTTGGAACTATATTCACAAAGAACTATTTTAAATAAAATCATAGTTGAGGGTGATAGTTTAATAACCTTGCATTTTGATGGTAATGTAAAATATAATACAGAACTCGATAGTTCGAAAACCCATATAACATTAGAATTTCGTGATGCCTCGTTGAGTAACTCAGTTAATAATTTCCAAAATTTAGGAAATATAAAACAAATAATATCAAAAACCCGAAATAACAGTATCTTTGTTCAAGTTATTACAAATGAACAAACCGGTTACACAACATTCTTCGATCCAATAACCAAACAAGTTTATCTATATCTATTTTTATGGAAAGAATTGAATGAAGCCGAAGATTTATATCACACGGGTTTACTTTCTTTGGAGGAAGGACTCGATAGTATTGCAACATCTTACCTTAGTCAATCATTCCAAAAAGGATATTTAAAAGCGTCCAATATAATATCCATCAATGAGTTTACGATGGGTAGGATAAATAGAGCATTGAAGTATTCAGATATTGGTGAATATTATACAGGAGAATTCCCACAAGTACTTATTATTAGGTCTGCAGTTCTAAAGTATAGAGGAGATAGCGTAACTGCCAAAGCATTAGAAGACAAATACAAACAAATTACGGGAGCTGAAATACAACCACTAAAGATTCCCAAAATTAGAGCAGTAGGCGATACGCTATCGATATACGAGATTCATTTTATAGATTCGCTATATCAAGTATTTATGCAGTCTCCAAACGATACACTCAATCCCGAATTGTCCCGATTCAATAGACTTTTCGATACAAATACCAAAGCACAAAATGAGAAAGAATTGTCAGAATCATTCTATGAAGGTATTCCATTTTGGCTACAAATGACTATTGGATTTGTTTTTGCGGGAATTATGCTCTTGTTGTATTTTTATTTCCGCTGGCGCACTTTGCAAGTTAAAGCACGAATGAGTAAATCACGACAAAAAGCAATTGAAAAATCACAAACCGAAAAAGCTAAATCCAAAGCAACAAAAACAAAAGTTCCTGCATCCACTATCAAACAGAAATATAGCCAAGACAAAAGCCAAAATTCTTTGCAAAATCCAACACCAAATAACATAACTCAGATAACCCCCGAGAAAGTCAATCAAATAGAGGCTGCATTGCAAACAATTAAACAAGAAAAAATTAAAGAACAGCAAGATTCAATTTTAGAAAAACAAACCCCCAAGCAACATAGCAATGCAAAAATTGAATTGGCAAACAATCTAATGAATGAACAAAAAAAGATAAAGCAAGAAAAAATCCAAAATATACCAACAGATTTGGTTAGTAAATCTGAAAAAATAAAACAAATTGCCAACGAGTTAGGACTCGAAGAAAATTCACTCGAAATAAAGAAAACTGTCGATAATTTGCTTAAAGATCAAAGTAAAATTGATAAACTCACGGGCAAACTATGAAAAGAAATCTAAAAATAATGATTTTTTGGATATTCACGATATTTTTCTTTCTATGTTTCGAACTGAGGTCGAATTTAATCTTTGATAGCAATTATGGCACAAAGTTTGCTTATCTTAGTAATCGTACAGAAGTGTTCTTTTTTAAACAAAATGCAGATACCGTTATTGGAAGTGCAAGAATTACATTGGTTTGGAGCGATTTGCAACAAATCAAAGTAAAGTTGCAGATAACCCAAAATCGAGAAGCTATACTAAGGTTGAGTTTATTCAATTTGTTAGGTAAAGAGGTAAAAGTAATATACGAGGGTTTGCCGAAAGACAACGAATATGAATATACCACTACGATTGCCGATCTTCCAAATGGTGTTTATATCTGCATACTAAGTAGCAGCAATTATAAAGATGCAAAAAAAATTGTCATATCAAAGTAAACATAATTTAGGAATTAATCAATTCCTTTTTATAATTATTAGTTTTGTGTTTTTGATAACTTTACCACCAATTACGCTCTCTCAAAGTGAAATTGGCGGAGGATCTGAGATATATATAAGTCGCGATTATGGGTCACGAGCTATTGCAATGGCAGGAGCGTTTTCTGCAGTATCCGATGATCCCACAACAATTCTATACAATCCAGCAGGGCTAAGTTTCTATCGAACCGAACCAACATTCTCGCTTTATGCGGGCAGTCTTGGATTGGGCAGAACTGCTAATTTTCTTGGATATGCTCAGCAAGTTAGTGATGAGTTTGGTGTGGGAATTGGCATTAATAGCCTTTACACGGGTTCATTTGTTGCGCGCGACGAAAAAGCTGAACCAATTGGAGATATGTCGAATTTTCAATATACTTTTGTCGCAGCGGGTTCTTATCGAACAGAATTTGCATCATTTGGAATCTCCTTGAAATATCTAACCAATAACTTAATCGGATCCTACACCGAAGCGACCGGTTTTGCATTCGATGTTGGCACCAAATTCAACGTTTTGGATTTGTTTTCCTTCTCTGTTGGTGTTCGAAATGTTTATGGAACAATGATGTGGAACACCTTGGAATACAATCGAGAAACAATTCCATTCGAAATTCGAACGGGAATCGCAATGCAGTTTGGTTTGAATTCCCAATCTTCACAAACTCGTTCCACATTGACGGGTGAATTAGAAGATGATTACATTCCAGCATCCCGCTATATTTTACTCTCGTTGGAAGCATCTTTTATCGAAAAATCCAAATCACCTTCGATAATGGTCGGTATGGAAATTATTCCCGACGATTTTATTGCATTTCGAGGCGGGGTGGATGTTTATGGAGAACGATTTGGAGAACCACAATTGTTTCCTTTCAATAAATGGGGTGCAGGAGTGTCGATTCGTCCCGATTTAGTAGAACTTTTTAACAATTCTTCTTTTTCGACATCACTCGATTATACAATATCAAGCGAGTTCATATCCCCCAGCAAAATCGCTCACCACATTTCATTAACCTTCAATTTTGAATAAGATAATTTTTTTTTCAAAATTTGTAATAATTTGCAATTTTATTTGTTTAGTAAATTATTATTTTGTTGAATTTGTTGTATATTTTTTTGAAATTTCGAAATATAACTAATTGTGTTTTTAAATCAAATTGCATTATTCAATCATCTTGGGTAATTTTTCTACTATCCACTTTTTTCCCATTTCTTAGTTATTCTCAATTTGTTTTGATACAAAACGAGTTTAGCAAATTGCATTTTAATTCACTGAGATTAGAAAACAATATTAATATTGATACATTAAATCAATTGAAGGTGAATGGAGTAACACGAATGAGTTCGGAAATATTAGCCGTTGATGATATAGAGCTTTTTTCTAAATTTGATGGAAATTATGCATTACAATTCCTACAAGTGTTTTTTAATTGCGATACCAATGACATTTGCAAAACAAATTTAACAATGAAACCTAACAGTGAATTCATAACCAAAGCAGCATTATTTACGGGCTCTAAAAATGGCTTTTTTCAGGGTTATCTAAAAGGTCGATACAAGACTTTCCATTGGCTTGTTCATCCACACCTTGAAATAAATAATGGAATTTACTATCCCGATGAAAATCAGTCTTTGTTTAATCAAAAAATTGTCGCTAATTCATCATTCCAAAATATCTCGAGTCGCACCGAATTTGGAATAAAGAACTCAAATTCCTATTTACTATTTGATTCCTACATAAGTTTTGCGAATTTATACAAACCCGTGAATTTATTGGATTCGAATAAAATTTTTCATAAATTTAGCAATTATAATAATTTATTAGCCCAAATCAATTTCTCCAATTC
>CALKJQ010000112.1 GCA_937995785.1 Candidatus Kapaibacterium sp. | reverse complement strand
AATGTAGAAGAAAAAATAATAAACTTCGTCAAAATTAATTTCTTGGAAAACAGCGAACCCTTATTTATAGATATAATTAAAAATATTCTAAAACCAAATTTATTCTTCAACTCGGCTTTAACCGAAAAAGAAAAAGAACTCGCCAAGCAAAATGTTTCATCCTACTTAGGGTATGTAAAAGTTGGAGATGTGATAGTCGAAAAGGGACAACTTATTACCCGAGAGATAAAACAGAGAATTGATTCGTATTTCGAATCCAAAAAACTTAGGAGCGAATCTTATTTAACACCCAGCTACATATTAGGTAATATAGGTCAATCTATCATATTATACACTTTGTTGGTAATCTATCTTTCAATTTTACGGAAAAAGATTTTTTACGACAATCTTCAACTTACTATAATTTTGTCGTGTATGATTAGCGCCGGTGTTTTTTCGTGGTTATCAATTGAAATTTCTTCATCTTTCCCGCTGGCATATTTAGTGCCAATTCCAGCTTTGGTTATGCTTATATCAATATTATACGATTCGAGAACAGCATTTTATATCACTGTCTTAACTTCAATTCAGTTAGCTTTAACTCGCGGCAACGATATGCCACTTGCAATAACATATATGTTTGCTGGGTTGTTAGCCGCATTTACAGTTAGGGATATCCAAGACCGAACTCAAATGTTCCAATCACTTTTTTATATTTTCTTGGGGTTTGTTGTATCAATTTTTATTTTTGATTTGCAAACTGCAAATGATTTTTCTTATACATCAATCAAAGTGCTTTATGCAATGATAAACGCAAGTTTATCGCCTATATTAACCTTTGGCTTACTTTTCGTTATCGAACATACAACGCATATTTCCACCGATTTGAGAATCAAAGAATTCGACAATATTAACCATCCTTTACTTAAAAAGATGAACGAAATAGCCCCCGGAACCTATCAACACACAATGAATGTGTCGCTTCTTGCCGAGAGATGTGCAATAGAAATCGGTGCGAACCAATTACTGGCAAGAGTAGGTGGATATTTCCACGATATTGGTAAAATTGCAAAACCCGAGTATTTCACCGAAAATCAAGGAAATTTAGAAAACAAGTTGGAAATCCTTTCCCCGAGAAAAGCCGTTGAAGTTATTAAAAAACACGTTTCGGAAGGAATTGAATTGGCAAATCAATACAAATTGCCAAAACGAATAATTGACTTTATTCCTATGCACCACGGCACTTCGATTATCAAACATTTTTATGCCAAAGCATTGGAGGAATCTTTGCCCGACGAATTGATTAAAGAATCAGATTTCCGATATCCCGGACCTAAACCTAATTCCAAAGAAACTGCAATACTAATGATATGCGATTCGAGCGAAGCAATTAGCAAAGTGGAAGGGTTGGACAATAGTCAAATCCAAGAATTTATTCGTAAAAATATTAACGAAAAATTTCTCGATGGTCAATTTAATGAGTGCAATCTTTCCTTTAATGAACTTATTGTGATTGAAAATACAATACTAAAGAATTTACTCGGCTTCCATCAAAGAACCAAATACAAAGAAATTCCCAATGAAAAATAATCATATTGAAAATAAACATTTACCTATCCAATTTCAAAAACAAATCAAGAATTTTTTAAATTTTTTGAATTTCGAAAAAGGTTTGTCCGAAAATACAATTATTGCATACAAAAATGATATTAAAAACTATCTTGAATACCTTTGCGGGTTGAATATTGATACATTTAACAAAGTTTCTCACCATATTATTAATAATTTTATAATTTATCTTTATGAACTTGGATTGAACGAAACAAGCAGGATTAGATATCTATCGTCCGTCCGCAGTTTCCATAAATTTTTAGTTGAAAATAAGACATTGAAAGAAGACGTTTCCGAAAAAGTAATTTTTCCGAAAAGTCATAAAAAACTTCCTGAAGTTTTGAGTTTGATTGAAATACAAAAGTTAATGGATTCGATTGATACCAACACCTTTGCGGGAATAAGAGACCGAGCAATTGTGGAGATTTTATACGCCTGTGGCTTGAGAGTATCCGAACTTTGCAATTTAGAAAGCCAAAACATAATTTGGGATTACGAAGTTCTTAGGATTGTTGGCAAGGGCAACAAAGAAAGAATTGTTCCAATTGGCTCGACTGCCCTATTTTGGTTTAATGAGTATTTAACCAAATCTCGTCCCAATTTTCTAAAAACAAATTCTAAAAACAATTCTGCTTTGTTTTTGAACCAACGCGGCACTAAATTAACCCGAATGGGTGTTTGGAAAATACTGCATAACTATGCCGTCAAAGTTGGTTTAGCAGACAAAGTTCACCCTCATATATTTAGGCATTCTTTTGCTACTCATTTACTGGAAGGTGGAGCCGATTTGCGTGCCGTGCAAGAAATGTTGGGGCATTCCGATATTTCGACCACACAAATATATACAAATATCGACCGGGAATACATTAAATCTATTCACAAAAAATACCATCCAAAGGCATAGATATTTCAAATTTTTCGTCATTCATTTATAATTAATTTGAAAATTGTGGAAAAGAAACCAAGAATTAAACTATCTGAAAGAAAAGAGTTATACAAAACAGCAGACACTAAAATAAATGAAAAAATCGATATAAATGTCGATATTATTTTACAAATTGCCGAAATCGCATGGCGAGAAAATTACGAAGTATATATTGTTGGTGGTTTTGTTCGTGATTATTTTCTAAATCGACCTCGCACCGACTACGACTTTACAGTCGTTGGAGATGCTCTGGAATTTGCTCAAAAGGTAGCCAAACATTTCAAAGTCAAACCTGTCGTCTTCGAACGCTTCGGAACAGCAATGGTTCCACTGAAAGATGGATTGCAGTTAGAATTTGTTGGCACTCGCAAAGAAGAATATCAACCTAACTCTCGCAAACCAATTGTAACTACTGGAACACTTTATGATGATATTGCCCGTCGAGACTTTACTATCAATACATTAGCAGCTTCATTGAATAGAGAAGAATTAGGTAAGGTAATCAACATTTTTAATGGGATTGAAGATTTGGGTCAGAGGTTAATTCGCACCCCTTTGGACCCCGAAATAACTTTTAGCGACGACCCTTTGAGAATGATGAGAGCTGCCCGATTTGCATCTCAACTAAATTACAATATCCATTCCGACACATTGGCTGCTATGAAAAAAATGGCATCACGTTTAAAAATTATATCCCAAGAAAGAATAACGAATGAATTTTTTAAAATTCTCGAATCTGCCCAGCCAAGCGTTGGAATCAATATACTATCGGAAACGGGATTGCTCTCGCAATTTTTCCCAGAGTTCGAGCAATTGAAAGGAGTAGATATAAAAACTCAACAAGATAAAGTGTTTGCCCATAAAGATGTTTTTTATCACACTTTAAAGGTTGTTGATAATATTGCACCAATGACCAACAATGTATGGCTAAGGTTTGCGGCTTTGCTCCACGATATTGGCAAACCACGAACAAAGCGCTATATTCCACAAGTTGGCTGGACATTTCACGGACACGAAGAAGTTGGTGCAAAAATGGTTGTCAAAATCTTTCGAAACTTCAAATTACCTTTAGAATATCAAGACTATGTTCAGAAACTTGTTAGGCTGCATCAGCGCCCAATGGTACTGGTTGATGATGGGGTAACCGATTCTGCCATTCGCAGGCTTGCGGTTAATGCTGGCGATGCTTTGGAAGATTTATTCACACTATGCAAAGCCGATATAACAACTAAAAATCCTAAACTTAGTGAGCAATATCTTAAAAATTACGATGCTGTTCTTCAAAAAATTTTGGAAGTTCAAGAAAAGGATAAGCTACGAGAATTTCAATCGCCGGTTCGTGGCGAAGAAATTATGCAGTATTGTCGGCTTTCACCTTGCAAAGCAGTTGGAATAATTAAATCCAACATCGAAGAAGCTATTCTTGATGGTATTATTCCAAATGAATATGAAGATGCTAATAAATATTTTGAAGATAATATCGAAAAATGGATAAACGAAATTGACCCCAAATTTATTATTTGGGATAAATCTTAAATTACGTCTTATATAAATTCATATTTTTCCCCATCAAATAATCCTTTATCGCTTAATTTAATTTTGGGAATAACCAATAATGCCATAAAGGAGAGTGTCATAAATGGCGACGAAAGGTTTGTTCCCAACTCTTTAACTTTTTGTTGTAATGTTTGGTATTTATGAGCAACTTTTTCTCCCTTTTCAGTTGATAACAAACCTGCAATAGGCAAGGGCAATACTTCTAAACTATTTCCATCGAAAACCGACATTCCACCTTTATTTTCAATTATGGAATTAACCACCTGAGTAATTGATTTATCATCAACGCCTACTGCTATTATATTATGCGAATCATGGGCAACACTTGTGGCAATTGCCCCACCTTTTAATCCAAAATTCTTTATCAAGGCTATGGCTGGCTTTTTGTCGTCGTAGCGGTTCACAACGGTAATTTTTAAAATATCGTTATCCAAATCACTTTTAAAATTCTTTATAGATTTAGGGATTTCGTAATTAAACCTTTCAGTAATCAATTCGCCATCAATTGCCGATATTACGGGATAAGTTCCTTTCTTCAATGATAATTGGAAGTCGGTTTCTTTTTTAGGATTTGCGTTGAACTTATTTATTGGAGTTACTTTTGTATGTTTTATTTTAGTTTTGCCATTTTCGGCAACTAAAATTCCATTAACAAAGGTTTGCAAAACATTAAAATCTTGAAAATTATCAATAACAATAAAGTCGGCGGGGTCGCCTTTCTGCAACATTCCGATATCTAAATTGTAATGTTTAACGGGATTGAAACAAGCAATCTTCAAAACATTCATCAAATCGTAACCCAAGTCGAATGCTCGAAGAACAATATCGCGGATATGTTGCTTAATGAGTGTATCGGGATGGCAATCGTCGGTGCAAAACATCACCATTTCGGGGTATTCATCAATTAATGGAGCAAGTGTATCAAAATTTTTGGCGGCACTACCTTCGCGTATTAGGATTTTCATTCCATATTTTATTTTATCTTTGGCTTCTTTCAACGAGTAGCATTCGTGGTCGGTGGTAATACCCTCACTTATGTAGGATTTGGCATCTTTACCTTTTAATCCGGGGGCATGCCCATCGATTGGTTTATGGTATCGCTTTGCTAAATCAATTTTTTCGATAACTTCGGGGAATTTGTGCAAAACGCCAGGAAAATTCATCATCTCGCTTAGATACTTAATGTTATATTCCTTGAATAACTTTTCAATATCGTCTCGTGATATTCGAGCTCCCGAAGTTTCGAATTCAGTTGCGGGGACACAAGATGGTGCTCCAAAATAAAACTTAAATGGTGCTTTGCGTGCATTTTCAATCATCCAAAGAACGCCTTCCAGCCCCATAACATTTGCTATTTCGTGTGGGTCGGACACAGTTGCAATTGTGCCATGAACCGAGGCTAATCGAGCAAACTCGCTCGGTGGTATCATCGAGCTCTCGATATGCACGTGGGAGTCGATAAAACCTGGTAAAATGTAATTTTTTTGAACTTTGTTTGTTTTGATGATTTTGGAAATTTTATTATTTTCTATGGTTAAAATTGCAGCAAAAATCGTTTCATTAACCAAATCTACAACATTGCCCGAAACTTCGAAAGAATTGTTCATTGGAATTGCTCCAGAAAAAAGCAAAATTAAGAAATTTGATGATTATTAAATACAAGTTGTTGATTTTAATACAAAATGATTATTTAATCCTTTTAATGCTACCTGCTCCGAGAATTTTCTTAACAACTTTGGTACTATCGGTTCCACGATAAGTAACATCACCTGCACCAAAAATTTTGACAATCATAAATTTAGTTGCATTAACATTCACATCGCCCGCACCCGAGATTTCGATTTTAACGCTATCAGAAATAAATTCGGATGCTTTCACATCTCCAGCACCCGAAGTTTGGATAAGGAAATTACCTCCCTGACCTTTTTTGATGCGAAAATCACCTGCTCCCGACAATCCAACTCTCAAATTAGGGCAGTAAAGTTCATCAAATTGAATTTCGCTGGCTCCGTTGGTTTCCACTTCAAGATAATTTACTTTTAATTTACTTCGGGAATAAACATTGCCTGCACCGTTAATCTCCAATCTTTTAAAATTTGGCGAGGTGATGTGAACTTTTTTAATTTTTGTGCACAAACTTTTAATTTCGTCAATTTCTAATTCTTGGTCTATAACAGAAATTCTAACATATTTTGCAAGGTTATCGTCGATTTCTACGATAACAGAATTGCTATCAGCTTGGTAAAGGTAGATATCGAACCCTCCATTGGATTTTACTTTATCGAATTTCGAGATATTTCTTTCTTCTCTAATAATTTCGCCCGAACCGTCGTGGCAATCCATTAATGCAAGATGACAAGAAGATAATATAGTTGCAATCAGAATTAAAAATA
>CALKJQ010000111.1 GCA_937995785.1 Candidatus Kapaibacterium sp. | reverse complement strand
CTGATTTTTGGGGTAAAAAATATTATGTTCCACCGATTATACCAAGAAAAAAGTCGTCGGTTATTAGGCTATTTGGAAAAGAGCCACTAACAATGTTTATGAGAAATGGTTATGAGTTTTGGTCATCTAAATCAAATTGGGTATTAGAAAACGAAGATTGGATTGAAATTCGCTCGAATCCTGATTCTAACGCACCCGCGGTTATCGAAGGAAATAAACCAATTAATGTAGTTCTTTTTAACACGGGACAGGGTGATGATGGTGTCCCGGGAGATCCCTTTCAAATGTTACTCTCTGCATCCGAACAATTTCGAAATGAATTGGTGTTCTTCACTCCGGGTATTAATTCTAGCTTGGGATTTGAACAAAATTATTTGAGTTTACTATTTGAATCCAACAATAATTGGGATATTCCTGATGACTTGGAAATAGGAGAACTGCGTGAAAATGGAAGAGTTGATAACTGGCAAAAAGTAAAGGATTTGTTTTTGGTTGGTTTACATAGGTTTCTTGACCCTGACCTTGCTAACGGAAATCGCAAAATGTATGTTGTAACGCTAAAAATTCTTAATCAATCTGCTTATAAAATTAGATGTAATAGTTCAAAAATAGCCGCCTACGCCTATGGTTTTTCAGAATATGATTCCTATGGTTTACCCGCGAGTTTGTCATTAAGGGATTTATCAAAAAATGATACACTCCCACCTGACCCAAAATACCTAATGAGATGCGATGGTACATTAATAAATCCTAACAACAATAATGATGTATTAATCGTTGAGGACTTGCCGTTAGGTTCTTCGAGCGGTCTATCCTATATCTTTTTCGATAAGTTACTTAGCTACAATTATGAGTTTGGTTATGAGCCATTTATTGCCGGGATTGCCAAGAACACCAAATGGTGGTTAAGAATTCAAAATCCAAATAAAGATGCTCGTGCTTTTATTTCTTTTACAGATCGAGCAGGTAACGACACTACTTTAAACATCACATACCATGCACTTAATCTTTCATTAACACCCGACAAGTATTTTTATGGAAACCTTATTATGGGTGAGCAAAGAACTAAATCATTTTTGCTTAAGAATGAATCCACGACTAATCCTTTTTATATGAAAGAATTGAAATTAAAAACAATAAAAGAGAATTTGGCAAGCAAAGGCTTTATGTTGGAATATACTTTTAATCCCGACACTGTTCTAAAACCAATGGAATTTGTTAATTTCGATATTACATTTAGAGCTACTCAAAAAGGTGAATATCGCGACTCAATTGGTGTTGGAGATACCTGCTTTTTCAATTACTTGGGTTTAGTTTGGGCGAGTGTCGAGATGCCTTTTGTTTACACTAGTGATGTTGATTTCAAACAAGGAGTTATTGGAAAAAAATATTCATCTACTGCCACAATCAAGAATTTTGGAAAAACTCCAGTGCAAATAACGGGTGTAAAAAAGAATAAATTAGTTGCATTTACCTTCGATGATTTCCTTTTTTCCCCACAAAACCCATTAGTTCTGAATTCGGGAGAAGAATATAATTTCGAGGTATATTTTACTCCAAATGCCGAAAAAAAATATATTGATACTATAGAATTTGTTTTCGACAGATTGCCCGATGACGACCCTTATTGCATTCTTACAGGCGAAGGTCTGAAACCATTTTTGGATGCCGATGATGTTGCTTGGAGTCGTAAAAGAGTTCATCTCGAACGATACAACAACCTTCCATTTATGAATATGTTGCCA
The DNA here is from genome assembly GCA_937995785.1 of Candidatus Kapaibacterium sp. GTDB lineage: Bacteria > Bacteroidota > Ignavibacteria > Kapaibacteriales > UBA2268 > GWF2-33-9. Next base: position 11,086 of record CALKJQ010000111.1, on the reverse strand, counting down.
TATCCCGCTCCAAATGGTGGCATAAAATTAATAAATTCGGGTGGCAAGCCAATAAACATTAGTTACCTAAATATTTTGGAAGAAACCAATGGTGATGCCTTCAAAATATTTGTAGATGGGGATTATCATCCGATAAAGGAATATGTAAATACTATTGAAAAAATTACCGATACGAAAGGTAAATCTATTTCAACAATACCACCAGATGTCGAATCGGTTATTCCTTTGTATTTTCATCCAAAAACAGCTGGCTATCATAAATTGGTAACTGAATTTGTTTGTGATGCTGTTTCTAATCCCGCATCCAATTTATATGGAATTGGAGTTTATGGTATTTTGGTTAAGGATAGTATCGGTTTTGGTATTAAGGTTATAAATTCAAAACCAACGCAGAGAAAATTAAGAATTAGTAATCTTAACTGGGACTTCCAAGACACAATAACAATTTACGATTTAGTTTCAGTTCCAGCAGGAGCAATAAGTTTCGATAAAAATGTAATGGGAACTGAAGGTTTGGCAATTGATAAAAATTCTATTAAATTTCCAATAAAAATACCACCCGGCGAGGTGTTCGAGTTGGACGTGTGGTTTTCTCCAAGAAAAAGTGAATTGAACGAAGCAAGATTAACCACAATAAGTGACGCCTACGATGAAGAAGAATATTTGTTGAGAGGTTACGGAGTCAATCAATTATTAGAAACTTATCAGCCGATTACTCCAACCATATGTGCGTCGACAAATGAACTCACTTTTATTGATTTATTGCTTGTAAATCATAGCTTAGAATCAATTCAAATTGAGGGCAATACTTTTGCTTTTCTCAACCATCCCTCAAATTTTAAAATCGTTGCTATAAAGAATACGATTGGTGAAAATATCGATTTCAGTTCTTTGTTCACAATAAAACCCTTGGATACAGTTTTCGTAACAATAAGTTTTGTGCCGTTGCCAAATACCAAATACAATGAAATTTTAATCATTGATGAAATTGTTCAATTTAACACAAATTCCATTGATCCAAATTTAAGAACAATACAAGCAAAATTAAATATAAATGAATTACAATACCTAATTGGCATTTATGCCAAAGTGAATGATCAAAGTTTATTTGAAATTGCACCAAGTGCGAAAATGAACGAAGAAACTATTTCTTATAAAGTCTATATAAAAAACAATAGTAAAATCGATTTTTACAAACCTAATAAAATAAACTTAAAAATACGATTTGCTCAAAGTTTTGTGTCGTTGAAAGAAAATAGTCAATCTCCACATAAATATAGTGTATTTTTGGGTAAAGATTTATCAACAAATTGGCAAATAAAAGACTTTCAATATAAATTCTATGAAACTATTCTTCAAAATGAAATTTCCCTAAAGATAGATGGTGGCGAAAATTATCTGACAAACATTGGAGATTTCGAAGTTCTAAAATTAGAACTTACACCCCATTTTCCCTCCTATTACGACAAAGATGGTTTGTTAAAGATAAAATCACAAGAGATTGAGATAGAATCAGAATTGAATTTTGAAAATGAAATTTGCCTTGTTACTCAAGAAATCGAAAAACCAAAATTGGTTTTGAACGAAGTTTGTGCTAACGATATGAGACAAATAATAATAAGTGATATTCAATTCAATTTGGGTTTAGTATATCCTAATCCAATTCAGTTCAGCGGTTCAGCAACTTTCGAAATACCATTTGATATGCAAGTTATGATAAATATCTATAATTACGAGGGGAGATTGATTGAAAAATGTGTTGATAGGCACATTAAGTCTGGTAAATACGAGATTCAAATACCCGTTGAAAGATTGAGCAATGGAACATATTTTATCGAAATGATTGCAGGTGAATATAGAAAACGTGTTAAGTTTGTTGTTGAAAATTAAAATACAGATTATTAATCAATAAGATGTTTATTGAGAATAAATATAAAGCAACTTATCGCAAATAAAGATTTGTTGTTCGATTTAATATTCGTAACGATATTTTATAAAAATTTAGATTAGTCTTTTTCGTCAAAACCATTTAATAATCAATTTATCAAAAGTGTTTCGGTTCGAAAATCCAGAAATATTGTTCTTATTGTTCATAATACCCATATTTGTGGTAATTTTCCTCTATATTTCGATTAGAAGAAAAAAAATATTGAACCAATATGCATCATCCAATATATTAGAATCCTTATTAATCGAGTATTCTCCTACTAAATCAATAGTTAAATTTTCTTTATGGGTTCTAATACTTGCCTCAATGATTATTGCTTTGGCGAATCCCCAGATTGGCTCAAAAATAGAAAAAGTAAAAAGAGAAGGTATTGAAATCATTTTTACTGTCGATGTTTCGAACTCAATGCTTTCTAACGATATACCTCCCAATCGACTTGAACGAACAAAATCGATGTTGAACAAATTGATTGATGGATTGATTAGCGATAAAGTTGGATTAGTTGTATTTGCCGGAGATGCTTTTTTGCAAGTGCCTTTAACAACAGATTACTCTGCCGCCAAACTAATGATATCAGCTATTAATACTGATTTAATTGGTTTGCAAGGAACTGCAATTGGTCAGGCTTTGGAGTTATCAATTAATTCTTTTTCCAAGAATAGCAGCGTAAGTAAAGTCGTACTATTAATTAGTGATGGCGAAAACCACGAAGATGATGCTGTTCAAATTGCAAAAGTAGCAGCAAAACAAGGAATTCAAATCTATGCAATAGGTATGGGAACTCCAAATGGAGGACCAATCCCCTTAGATAACAATTCTTTTCTAAGAGATCCCGATGGCAATGTGGTTGTTTCTAAACTATCTGCAGAATTATTAAAAGAAATTGCGGATGAAGGCAAAGGTAAATTCATTTATGGTTCTGCAAAATTTACCGATATCGAAGCCTTTCTAAACGATGTTGCAAAATTAGACAAAAAAGAACTCGAGGACCTTGTCTATACAGATTACGATAGTAAGTATTATATTTTTTTGTGGATTGCATTATTTTTGATTTTGCTCGATTTTTTGATTCTGGAAAAACGTAGTCCTTTGTTATCTAAACTATCAATTTTTGGGAGTGAAAAATGAAAGTGATAGTATTGTGGATAATTTTAATTTTCGTTGCATTTTCGAGTTCATATGCCAAAAATGATGCAAACGAACACATAAAAAAAGGCAATTCTCTATATAACAAACAGAAATTTAAAGATGCCGAAATTGAATATCGCAAAGCATTGGAATTTGATCCCAGTTCGAACATTGCTAAGTATAATTTGGGTAATGCAATGTATCGGCAGGGGCAATTCGACGAAGCTATGAAATTGTATGATATTATTGATAAGAACAAGTTCAACAAAAATGCCTTAGCAGATTCTTATCATAATTTAGGTAATTCCTACTTGCAAAACAAACAATATGAACAGAGTATAGAATCCTACAAGAAAGCCTTATTGAGTAATCCTAAGGATAAAGATACTAAATACAATTTGGAATACGCCCGAAAAATGCTACAGCAGCAATTACAATCTCAAAATCAAAAGAATAATCAGAATAATAGAGAAAAACAAAACGAAGATAAAAATCAACAAAAACAACAACAAGATAAACAAAAAGACAAACAAGATAAAGATAAACAAAATTCTGATAATCAAGAAAATAATAAAGATACGAATCGGGAAAAACAACAGAATCAACAACAAAATGAACCCAAAATTTCAAAAGAAGATGCAGAAAGAATACTTCAAGCTTTGATGAATAAAGAAAAAGATTTGCAAAAACAAATGCAAAAAAAGAATGCTGTTCGAGGACGACTTTCGAAAAATTGGTAGTTAAAATATAAATCGACATCAAAATGAAGAAATTATTAATATTAATATTTTTTATTCCACTTGTAGCACTAAGCCAGAGTTTTCGTGCTACAGTTGATAGAACAGTTCTTGAAATCGGTGATAGATTGACGGTTACATACTCTACTGATGGAGATGGTTCAAATTTTCGAGCACCTAAGTTCAATGATTTTAAATTATTAATGGGACCTTCGCAATCCCAAAATATTCAGATTATAAATGGTAAAATATCTCGCTCATTATCGTTTAGTTTTGTTTTGGAAGCAATAAAAGAAGGGAAATTTACTATTCCAGCAGCTACAATAACTGCTGATGGTAAAGAATTAACATCTAATTCAGTTCAAGTGCAAGTTATGCCACCATCACAAGCTAAGTTGGAACGAATGAAAAAAGAAAAGGAACAAGAACAAAATACACAAAAGCAAGCAATAGATTTAATAAATGAAAATCTTAAAATCGAAGTTCAAGTAGATAAAACAAGTGCTTTCATTGGTGAACCCGTTGTTGCAACCTATAGAATTTTAATGCATCCACAATTGGCAGTTTTGCAATTAACTCCCGAAAAAACGCCTCAATTGAATGGTTTTTGGAACCAAGAAATTGATATTGGAAAAATTGAATACAACCTGCAAAATACTAATAATAAAACTTATCAAGTTGCTGTAATAAAAAAGGTTATTTTGTTTCCCCAACAAAGTGGAAAACTAACGATAGATTCCTACGAATTCAATACAACTGTTAGGTTGCAGATACAAGGACAACGACGACAGCGTAACGACCCATTTGATCAGTTTTTCGATAGTTTTTTTGATGATTTTTTCAATAGATCGTATAAAGATTTTAATACAATTGTCAAATCTCCATCTATCACCATAAATGTAAAAGAACTGCCCAAGAATGCACCTTTGTCTTTTACGAATGCAGTTGGTTCCTTTAAAGTAAATGCATGGCTAGATAAATCAACTACAAAAACTGGAGAAGCCGTTACTTATAAGTTAAAATTAGAGGGTAAAGGTAATTTTAAGTTGCTAACACCACCAAATCTAAGCCTCCCCTCGAATATTGAAACTTACGATCCCAAAATTATTGATAACACCAGAAACACAGGTTCGAATATAGAAGGAAATATTACTTACGAGTATGTTTTAATCCCACAAACTCCTGGAGAATATAAAATACCACGACTTGAATTTACTTATTTTGATTTAGCAAGCAAGCAATATGTTACGCAATCAACAGAAGAATTAACTTTAAAAGTAGTTCAGGGCGATAATAAGAATATTTCAATTCAGGGTGTGAACAAAGAAGATATTCAATATTTAAATCAAGATATAGACTTTATAAAAACCGAGATAGGTAACACCTCGGGGTCATTTTTCTTATCATCAATCCACATTTCATTAATTACCCTACCATTGCTTTCACTCTTAGTAATTATTTTGGTTCTGAAAAGGAAAAAAGAACAACTTGAAAATCAATTATCTTTTCGTCAAACTCAAGCTCGGAAAATTGCCAAAAAACGATTATCGTCATCTAAAAAATATCTTGATAATAAACAATATGATGAGTTTACTGAAGAATTAAACCGAGCAATTTGGGGTTTTATGAGTGATAAGTTCGCTATTGAATTTTCCAAATTAACACGCAATAACATCGAAGAATATATGATAAAGAATGGTTTGAACAATGATTTAATAAATGAAACAATTGAATTGCTCGACAGAGCCGAATTCGTCCGTTATGCTCCTCATACTTCTGAGATCGATTTTATGCAAATATATCTGACAGCCGAAAACATAGTTTCCAAAATCGAGGAGACGTCGAGATGAGAAAAGTCATTTTTCTATTATTATTGCTATCAACACCACTGTTTGCCGATAAATTCGAAGAAGCCAATAAATTATATACAAACAACAAATTTGATGCAGCTTTACAATTATACTTGGATATTTTGAATAAAACAAAACCAACGAGCAATTTATATTATAATATTGGGAATTGTTATTATAGATTAAATCAATTAGGAAATGCAATTTTGTATTACGAAAAAGCCTACAAACTAAATCCCGATGACGAAAGCATACAAAAAAATCTCAAAATCGCAAATGCCAAAATCATTGATAAGATTACTCCTATATCGAAAATCTTCATTTATCAATGGTACGATGATTTGATACAAAAGAATTCACCTAAAGTTTTCGCAATATGGAGTATAGTATTAATTTGGATTTCGTCTGTATTTGCGATACTTTTCTTGACAACAAAAAAATCGAATGTAAGAAAACTTTCGTTTTATATAACTTTAATCAGTTTCTTATTCTTCATAATTTTAATTTGGTTTGGGTTCAAATCTGATGAATTTTCTAACCAAAGCCAAAGTGGTGTTCTCACAACCCAATCAGTTTACGTCAAAAGCTCACCCGACGAAAACTCTACAGATTTGTTTATAATCCACGAAGGAACAAAGTTCGAGTTGAATGATAATATTTCAGATTGGTACAAAATTCGTCTTGCTAATGGGGCAACGGGCTGGATAACAGAGAAAAAATTTGGTAAAATTTAAGAAAAATGAATGAAAAAATTACTCTATCAAGAAATTTTAGGTCTCAGAAAGACCTTAGATGAAGCAAAACAAGCGAAACGCCATCCTATAACACTGATTTTGCATAATATTAGAAGTGCCTACAATGTTGGTTCAATATTTAGAACTGGAGACTCTGCATTGATAGAAAAAATAGTATTATGTGGATTTACGCCACATCCACCGAATAACGAAATAGAAAAAACATCTCTTGGTGCAATAGATTCAGTCCCATGGAGTTATGAAAAAGATATCATTAAAGCAATAGAAAATGAAAAAAAATCAGGAAAATATGTATTTGCTGTTGAATTAACTGACAAATCTCGTCCCTATAATACTTTGGAGAAAAATGAATTTCCATTATGCCTAATCTTAGGAAATGAAATCTCAGGCGTGGACGATTATATATTGGAACATTGTGATGATGCTATCGAAATTCCAATGTATGGAATTAAGCATTCGCTAAACGTTAGCGTTGCAGCTGGAATTGTTGTTTACGAAGCAGTAAATACATTATTAAAATAGAAATTATTATGTCGATTAAAATATACTTCCCAACAAACGACTACCTTTCGGATCTTACACAAAACTTTAGCAAACTCCTAAGTAGATACGATTTAGAAAGAATAGATGAAACAGCCATAAGCAATCTGCTAAATAATAGTAAGGTTGATTTGGCTTTGGTTGATCCGATTACTTATGCAAATATTTCATCAGAAAATGAGTATGCAATTGTACCAACTAAATGCCTACTTGCAGCTGGATATACCGGAATTGCAACAATATACTTCGCAAAATATCTTCGGGATATACAAACATTAGCTTACAGTCCAGAAAATAACTTTTTAGCAATTTTAGCCTCAATTATCCTAAAAGAAAAATATTCATTCGAAACAGAAAATATTGAATTAATAAACATTTCAATTAATGATCTGAAGAATTACGATGCCATAATCCATACACAAAAGTTTGATGGTTACAACAACACACTTGATTTAACCGAAGAATGGTTTGATGCCTTTGAGTATCCTTTGCCATTTGCATTCTGGATTGCCCCTATTGATAGTGATTATGATAGCATTACGCAAATTACTAACTTGATGTTCGATTCATCCCCAAAAGATAAGATTATTAGCCAATATAATCAAAGCGAAACATTCTATTATCATCGAGAAGGCATAATTGCGAACGAATTCTCGGAAGAGGCTATAAAATCCATAGAGGATACTATTCAATTGTTTTATCAGATAGGTCTTATCGACAATATGAAAGATCTTAGGATTTTGGGTAATAAAGAAATTGATTAAAACATCTTTTGGAAAATTTGTTGTAATTTTGTTTTTTTATTAAAATTAATTTCTAAAAAATGGTGTAATTATGTTGAATCAAATCATTGCTAAGTTGTTACCTTTTTTTCCAAAAAGTATAGTTTATGTATTTGCAAAAAAATATATTTCAGGTCCTAAACTTGAAGATGCAGTACGGGTTACAAAAGAATTAATGTCGATAAAAGGGTGTTCTACCATCGACGTACTTGGCGAATTCGTTACAACACGAGAAGCTGCGAATCACGAAACAGAAATGTGTTTAAAGGTTGTTGATGCGATTGATGAAAATAAATTAGACTCTTATTTATCAATTAAGCCAACATCTGTCGGGTTAGGTATTGATTATGAATTTGGGTATAACAACATCAAAAAACTTGTTTCTTACTGCCAATCCAAAGGAATAAGAGCTAGATTAGATATGGAAAATTCACCTTACACTGATGCTACATTGAAAACTTATCGACAACTACGCGAGGAAGGTTTTGATAATGTTGGTTGGGTTCTCCAGGCGTATATGAAACGCTCTGTTCAAGATGTTTTAGATCATATTCAATACAAACCAAATGTTCGCTTGTGCAAAGGTATCTACAACGAGTCCCCCGAAATAGCATATAAAGATAGGGAAGAAATACGGAATAATTATAAACAATTATTAAGATTAATGCTCGATAACCAATATTATGTTGCAATAGCTACCCATGACGAACCTTTAATACAAGATGCTTTAATAGAATTAAAACGTCGAAATCTATCCCAAAATGAATACGAATTCCAAATGTTGCTTGGCGTGCGTGAAGAACGACGTAATCAATTGCTAAAGGAAGGGCACCGCCTTAGAGTGTATGTACCATTTGGCGAAGATTGGTTTGGATATTCCACGCGAAGACTTAAAGAAAATCCACAAATGGTAAATCATATAATTAAATCTATACTTGGATTAAACAAATGAAATATATAAAATTACTCATTCTGCTTGCTTTGTGGGGACTATCCTCTTGTCAATCAACAAAATACGGTGTTGAATTTAGCCCCGAAACATTTTCTATATGTACTTTCAATACAGAATGGTTGGGAGATGGAATACAGGATAATAAAGAGAGAGCTACTTGGGATTATAAAAATATTGCAAAGGTGATTAGTATTACGAATGCAGATATTATTGCCTTGCAAGAAGTGGAAAATAATAGAGCCATTGAAAAAGTTTTAGATTATTTGGATGGATATAAATATTATGTTGCCGAAGGTTATGGCAAGCAAAATGTAGCAATTATTTACAACAAAAACATTGATTTACAAGTTGTTGATATTTATAAACCACTTATTGTGGAAGAGGGAAAAACTCGCCCCGGTTTATTAATATATGCCAAAAAAGGAAATTTCGACTTTTTTTTAATGAATGTGCACTTAAAATCTACTTCTGGTTACGATAACACAGAGGAATTAAGGCAAAAAAGTTACGAATTAAGGCAACAACAAGCAATGGTATTAAATCAATTTTTGGATTCAATGCTTTCGTCCCAAAATGACAAAGATATTTTTTTTGTTGGTGATATGAACGACAATCCAAACCGGAAGAATTCCAATATTAAATTTTTTGCAGATGATCCCAAAGTGCTTTTTTTGACTTCATATTTGCGAAGCTGTAAAAATCCAGTTTGGGATAATATTGATCATATTGTAATTACACCAAATATTGAACCAAGGTTAATCAAAAGTTCGATAAGACAAGTTAATTTGTATGAATTATTCAAACAAACCCAAGCACAGCAAATATCTGATCATTGTCCCGTTGTTGTAAGTTTCGACATTACATTGCCCGACAATGATTAAAGAATTTCTGAATTTGTATTAATCAATAGGCAAGGAGAAATAAAAAGTTGTACCAATATTAACTTCCGACGATACCCAGATTTTGCCTCCTAATTTGGATATGTATTCTTTAACAATTTTAAGTCCAAAACCCGTTCCTCTTTCTCCAGCAGTGCCTATTCTCGAACTTGAGTGTGTAATGGAGAATAAATTTTGAATTTGTTTCTCATTCATTCCAATCCCGGTATCACGAATAGAAAAGATAATGTTTTTATCGACCTTGTTGAAATCAATATTAACAATAGAATTGTTTCGAGAAAACTTGACAGCATTTGATAGTAAATTTCTCATAATAGTTGAAAACAATTTCAAATCTGTATTAATCATAAGGTTTTTCTCCCCGTTGATTTGAAATGTAATTTCTTTGAGTTTTGCAGAATTTTCGAATACATCGAGTTGTTGACGAACATAACCATAAATCTCTACAGACGTTTTCTCTACTTTCACAAGTTCGCTATCGCTACGCGCCCATTCTAGTATATTCTCTAATAAATTAAGTGATGACTTGGCAGTTTCATAGACGATATTAATAATTTCTTTCTTTTTATCATCACTAAAGATGTCAAATCTTTGGTTTAGTAATTCTAAATAATTAATAATTGTGGCGTAAGGTCCCCGCAAATCATGACTTAAAATCGAAACAAGTTTGGTTTTGGCTTCACTCAAATTTGCTAATTGTTCTTTTTCTTTTTGCAATAATAATTCGATTTCTTTCAAATCGGTAACATCAGTAAAAATACCTGTAACAATTTCGGGATCGCCATTTTCGTCGAACTTGGCAATCTTGCCCCTATCAAGTATCCATTTGTATTTTCCATCTTTGCATCTGATTCTATAAACTATTTCATAGAAAGGCAATTTACCATTAAGATGATGCAACATAGCATCCCAAGCCTTTTGGTAATCATCAGGATGAACAAATGACATAATTTTCATAACATCATCTGAAAATTCTTCGGTCGTGTAACCCAGAATTTCTGCTTTTAGTTGATGGTATTCAGCCTTCATTGTTTTAACATTCATTCGCCACCAAGCCATATTTCCGGACATCAACATTGCTGTGAGTTGTTGATGAATTTCATTAGTTTTTAATTGTAATTCGTATCTCTCGGTAATATCATACAACACCATTCGAATGAAACTATTGCCGCTATTAGGATCGGTGAATTTGATACTATTAAATTCAATTCTTTTATATTGATTGTTATTTTTCAAATCGAAAAGAAATTCTTCTCTGATAGTTTCGTTTGAAATTATAACTTCGTGTAGGTGATTATAAAAGCGTGGTAAATCTGTTGTAACTAAGTTTGTAAGAAATGGGTTATTAATGTTTTCACTATTCTTAAGGTTTAATAATTTTTTTGCAGTTGAATTTATATCGATAACATTTCCATTAGGATCAACTACTAAAAAAGCAACAGGTGAGTTGAAAAAGAGATCCTTATACTTTTGTTTTTCTAACTCCAAATTAATT
>CALKJQ010000110.1 GCA_937995785.1 Candidatus Kapaibacterium sp. | reverse complement strand
ATCGATAACCTCAGAATCAATTACTTAACAAGTGATTCCTACGTTAATGTATGGCCTAATCACTATGCTCAAGCTAATGGCTACAATTTATTGCTTGATGACATTTATCAAAATAGAAAAGGCATATCTGCTATTTTATATTCGAACGATAATAACAAACCAATCCGAAACGTTCCCAATACTATCAATATTAAAGAATTAATCTTAAAACTACGAAATAGAATAATCATTTTAATCAAACGAATTATAACAAATGAAATAGACTTAGAATGGATTATCCGGCAATTAACTAACCTTGAACAAAAAAAATCTAACAAAAGTTTCGAAACAGACATCATTATTCAAATATATGAAAATTTAGAAATAGGTGAATGGCAATATATAAACGATTGTTTTAACTTTATTATAACTGAAGAATACCTAAATAAACTTAAAAACAACATTGTTAGAATTGATTCTATCCTTAATGATTATCGTATCAACTCTAATGGAGAATCTTTGCAGATTGTGTCAAATTTAACAATTGATTATGATAACTCAGATTTTTCAAAAAATCACATTACTTTCGATCTTGAGGATAAAGCATTCAATTTTAGAGAAGGAGACCAAGTTATTGTATATCCAAATGAATATATTGAACAACCTGCAAAATTCATTATACTTAAAGCAACAATAAAAAAAATAATAAACAACTCTGTTTATGTTTCACTCTTGAGTAAATATGTGGATAAAAAACTATTTTTACAATTTCCAAAGTGGGCAATCGAAATTGATAATTCTGATGATTTAACTAAAAAACAACTAAATATTTTAACAAAGTTTGTTTTGTCTCCAAAAGAAAACAGAAAGAAAGTAATCTACGGATTACAACAACAATTCAAACATAAATCAATTAAAAAATTTAAATATCTAAACAATAAACAACAAAAATTAGTCGAACGTGCCATTAATAATGATGATTTTTTTTTGATAGAAGGTCCGCCGGGAACCGGTAAAACATCGAGAATATTAAGAGCAATAACAGATTACTATTACCAAAATACAAACAACAGAATTTTAATAATGGCATACACTAATCGAGCAGTTGATGAAATCTGTTCGGCTTTAGACAAAATCAAATCCGATTTTCCCTTCCTGCGATTCTCGAGCAAAAATATAGAAAACTTTACCGAACGTAGCCTGCCCTTTATTGCCGAAGCATCAAACATAAATGACTTACTCCAAAGAATTAAAAATACTCGCGTATTCGTAGGTACCGTTGCGGCATTCACTTTCAACTTAGAAATTTTTAATATTATCAAATTCGATTTACTCATCCTCGATGAAGCAAGCCAGGTTCTCGAAACTCAAGTTAACGGTTTCCTATCGAGTGTTTCGAAGTTCATTTTAATAGGAGACACCAACCAATTGCCTGCCATAACTAACCAAGAATATTTTTTAGATAAACAAACAAATGATAACTCTATTCTATTTAGATTAATTTATAAACTAAAAGAAAACAATAATAATCCACCAATCGGTTATCTTCAACATCAAGGAAGAATGCATAAAAAAATACAAGATTTAGCTAATCATTTAACGTACACAAACAATCTATACACAATTAATAAATATCAATTAGCTGATGAACATCCATCATACTTAAAAGATTACACACATCCCTGGCTTTCGGATAGAGTAATCTTTGTAGAATCCAAATCTGATACTGATTTAAAAAGTAACAAGTTCGAAGCAGAAATAATACATGAATTTTTAGAGGATTATTTCAAACATAAGGCTTATGAAATCTCCCATAATCATATAGGAATCGTAACTCCGTTTAAAAAACAATGTGCTTTAATTCAAACTACCTTAGGCAAAGAAATTTCCAATAAAATAACGATTGATACCGTTGAACGCTTCCAAGGTTCTGAACGAGATATAATAATCTACTCATTTTCATTAAATCATAAAATTATGATGGATAAAATTAGCAACCTAATCGAAAGTGATGGAAAACAAATCGACAGAAAATTCAATGTAGCAACCACACGCGCCAAAGATTATTTAATAATTATCGGTAATCCATCAATATTATCCTCAAATCCATACTACAAAAACGCATTAGATTGGATTTATAAAAATGCTACATTTATACCCTTACAAAAAAAATAAAAATATATAATAATTCAAAAAAGTTATTTCTAAATAGTTTTTTTTCTTAATTTTATCATAAATAAAAATAGAAGGACATAAATTTATGTGGAACTTATTGTTTTATTTTGGATTATTCGGAACAATAATATTTTCGGGAGCCACTATAACGGAAACTATTAAAGGTAATTTTGAAGATTTAGTAATAGGAGTATCAACTACCATTGTGTTTGGCATTTTACCCGCTACAATAGGCTTTATCAACAACAAAAAAAGAAAAAAACAGCTCGAAGAACAACGTAAAAATGAACAATTGAATTCTATATTAAGATTAGCACGTGCAAATCAAGGAATTCTAACAATATCAGAAGTTAGTTTAGAATTAAATATATCTATCGACGAAGCAAAAAGAAGATTAGAAGAAGCAATAACCAAAGGTATTTGCATAGCCAATGTAAATGAAAATGGTAACATTGAATATCACTTTCCAGACTTGTTAAATAATTAATTTTCTAAACAAGAACAATTTATTTCAATTTTAATTATTTTTGCATCTAAAAATTAGTTCAATAAAAATTAAAACAAAATGACAGAACAATTAAACAAATTAATGAATGAATCCAAAGCTGCACGTTGGACAGCTTTAATGCTCGTTGCATTCACAATGCTTTCAGCATATTTCTTCGTCGATATGATTGCTCCATTGCAATCATTACTCGAATCGCATTACAAATGGGAACCATCAGTCTATGGTTTCTTTTCAGGCTCCGAATATATGATGAATGTATTAGGATTTTTAATTCTTTCGGGAATCATTTTAGACAAAATGGGGATTAGATTCACGGGATTAACAGCCGCTTCAGTAATGTTAATCGGTGGATTGATTAAATTGTATGCTCTAACGCCTTCATTTTACCAAGGTGGATTTGCTTATGATTTCTTTAATTCTTTTTGGACCAATATGCCACCTACTGCTAAACTTGCATCATTGGGATATGCCATATTTGGAATAGGAGTGGAAATGGCAGGAATCACAATAAGCCGAGCAATCGTTAAATGGTTCCGAGGTAAAGAAATGGCATTAGCAATGGGAATGGAAATGGCAACTGCACGATTAGGAGCGTCCGTTGCATTCTTTTTCTCTGCCAACTTTGCAGGCGTAAAAATCGTTGATGGAATTGTGCAAGGCAACGTTTTAAATTCAGTTTACTTTGGTGTAGCTTTGCTTGCCATCGGTTTCCTTACTTTCCTCACCTACACATTTATGGATAAAAAGTTTGATAAACAAATCAAAGAAGATGCATCGTCGGAACCCGCTGAAGAATTTAAATTAAGCGATATAGGAAAGATATTAACCAATCGTGCATTTATTTACATATCCTTATTATGTGTATTATTTTACTCGGGAGTATTTCCGTTCCTTAAATATGCAGTAAATATGATGCAAAATAAGTTAGGAGTATCCCCCGAAATAGGAGGATACATCTCGGGATTGTTACCAGTTGGAACGATAATATTAACTCCCTTAATTGGAGCTTATTTAGACAACAAAGGAAAAGGTGCAACCATTATGATAGGAGGAGCAGCCTTATTAACAATTGCACATTTAACTTATGCATTAATACCATTAAATATGCCATTAGCAATAATAGCAATTTTAATCTTAGGAATCGCATTTTCGTTAGTACCTGCCTCTATGTGGCCCTCAATCCCCAAAATAGTAGAAGATAGATACCTTGGTTCAGCCTATGCATTAATATTTTGGATACAAAACATAGGATTAATGACTTTACCATGGTTAGTGGGAGTAGTTCTCCAAGCAGCAAATCCGGGAGTAAGCGAAAGAATAGCAGCAGGAGACGCTACTGCATCCTATGACTACACTATGCCAATGTTGATGTTTGCTGGTTTAGGAATGGCTGCCATTCTTTTAGGATATTTATTGAGAAATGAAGATAGAAAAAAGAATTATGGATTAGATGCTCCCAACAAACAGAATTAATCAATATTAAATTCACTACAATTAAACTTGTGCAATCATTTTTATAATATAAAACTATTTCTAACATTGGCAATTACCTTTACGACAAAGAATAAAATAATAAATACATAACTAATCTTATTTATAAAAAATCAATTTGAAAACAAATAAAAGTAATAAAATTTAATAACATAAACCAAAAAGTGATATACACAATACAATAATTAAATAACTAATAAATAAAATATCTAAATCTTAGTAAAATAATATATTTACAAATAAAATAAATATATAATATAATAAAAAAAATAATTAACCAAAAGAAAAAAAATATTAACCAACAAAGAAAAAAGTATAACCAAAAGAAAAAAAACATTAACCAACAAAGAAAAAAGTATGACCAAAAAAAATAAAACATTAACCAACAAAGGAAAAAGTATAACCAAAAGAAAAAATACATTAACCAACATAAAAATAACAATAGCAAAGAATTAAAATATAGTATAATCTGTTTATGCTAACATAATATTGTTGTTAAATATTATAAAAATGGAGGTGTTTATTATGGCAACAAATTCAGTTAAACGAGATTACAATATGACAGATGCCGAACTATGTATGTTTACATCAAATCTTTGTAATACTATGACAAGAGATTTGTCGGACTTGTCTGTTTTTGGAATTACTGCTGCAAAAATTGCGGCATTAAAAGCTTTAGGAGATGAGTTTGAAATTTATCCATCGGATGAAGTTCTTTCTGCTTATGTTGTTGGTGCTACCGAAGCAAAGAATGTCCTTGCCAATGCTGTTAAAGAATCTATTCGTAATATGGTTACGCGTTGCGAGATAAAATGGGGACCTAATTCTTGGCAGGAAAAATCATTAGGTGTAAAAGGTTTAAATGCCTTTTCGGATGAATCACTTTTGTCGGCTTCACGTCGTGTTCATACTCAGATGGTTGCTTTTTTATCACAATTAGCAGATACGGGATTAACGCAGGCAATGCTTGATGATATGGAAGCATTGAATAATTCATTCGAGGTTGCAAAGAATGAACAGTTTACTAAGATTGCCGAACGGGATTCTGCAACTGAAATACGTATTAAAAAAGGTAATGAGATATATAAATACATTACCAAATATTGCGAAATAGGCAAGCGTGTTTATGCTAAAACTAATCCAGCCAAATATGATGATTATGTGATATATGCACAAGGTTCTATTAGTCCATTATCACCTCCACAAAACTTTGCTTATTCATTAGAAAATACCGATTTCACTTGGGACGCAGTAGCCAATGCTACATCTTATCAGATTGAAAAGTCATTAGATCAAGTTAATTGGGAAGAGATTTATGTTGGAAGTGAAACAGTATTTGATTTCACTCCATCGGATCCCGGATTTTCTTATTTTCGTTGTCGTGCAAGAAATGCTGGTGGGTTTGGAGACTATTCGAATATTGTTACAATTGAATATTACCCCGTATTGCCTAAACCTCAGAATGTTAATGCTGTTGCATCGGGACCAACAGGAACAGATATAATTATTACGTTCGATTTGGTGCCGACAGCAACTGCATATTGGTTGTATGAAAGTGCAGTTCCATTGGGTGCACAAGAAGGAGGTTTTTCATTCAAGGGAAGTTATTCTGGTTCTCCTATCACTCGTTCTGTAACTGCTGGCAAGCGATATTACTATAAACTAAAAGCGGTAAATCAAATTCAACAAAGTGAAGCAACAACTCCTATTTATATTGATATTCCTTAGTATAAAAAAAAATATCTGATATCGAAGAAATATCAGATATTTTAATATTATGATAAGTTTTATTTTTTAACTTTCGAAATAAATTCTTCGACTTCTGGGATTCCACCTTGCAATATTAAATATCCATTGCTGGGTTCTCTATCTGTCATTTCGCCCGCAATAGGTGTTAGCATTATTTCTTTAACTTCGTCGATGTCAGTTGTCATTCCCAGAGCCCAGCCTAACTTTACATAAGCAACTTCTGGCAACATATTAGCCAACGGAATACATCCAAGTTCCATTAAATCGCGTCCTGTGTCATAGACATACATTTGAGCATAGCCCCATAAAGTTTGAACAGTCATATAAACGGCTACGCCGGCATCTTTTGCTCGTCCGAGAGCGGGATAAAGAGGTTTATTGACGTGACCTAAACCTGTACCGGCGATTACTATGCCTTTGTAACCTTTTTCTACAAGTGAATCAATCATATCGGGTTTCATATTTGGATAGTAATAAACGATTGCCACTCTGTCGTCGAAGAATGGGAAAAGTTTAAAGGTTTTATCGTTGCGGCGTTTCTTATAATCGTTTCTTAAGGGTCTGATTACTTCTCGGTTAACCATTGCAATGGGAATGTCGCCAATAGTTCGAAATGTGGAGCGATAACTTGAGTGCATTTTTCTTACGCGTGTTCCTCGGTGGAGCAGACCATAGACATCGGAGGTTGGTCCGAACATACAGACCATCACTTCTGCGATATTGCTTTCGGCGGCAGTCTTTACGGAATGAATTAAATTAAGTGCGGCATCAGAACTTGGGCGATCGCTGGAACGTTGAGAGCCTACCATAACAATCGGCACGGGTGAGTTTTGTATCATAAAGGAAAGGATTGCAGCTGTGTGATGCATTGTATCAGTTCCGTGTCCGATTACTATTCCGTCCACTCCTTTTTCTATTTCTTCTGCAATGGCTTTTGCAGTTCCTATCCATTGTTCTGGTCCCATATTTTCGCTAAATACACCGTAAAGTTTCTCGGTTTCCAAATTGCAAATGTCTGCTAACTCGGGAACAGAGCCGTATAATTCTCCAGGAGAGAACGCAGGAATTACAGCACCGGTTCTATAATCTAATCGACTGGCGATTGTGCCTCCCGTGCCGAATAATTTAACGCGAGGTTTTTTGGGTGAATACGGGAATTCTTTTTCAGGGATTTTGTAGTGTGCTTCTTTGCGTCCGTGAATGATAATTTTCTTTACTTTATCGTAACGTATTCCTATGTTATATCCAGTTTTCATTTTCAGAACGATGTGTAAATCGTCTGCTTGCTCCGATCTTGGGAGAATTAATCCATAAAAGGTTGCCGTAGAGGTGGTTAATTCTACTTCACTCCAGACAGGGGCATTGTGTTGTTTTAATAAATTTAGAGTATTGCCTCTATATCCTTTATAAAGTTCTTTTTCGTCCATTTTAGTTCAAGTATTTAATTAATGATTGATAGACAACTTTGCCTTCTATTCTGCCACGTAATTTTTTCATTAGTAAACCCATAAGAATTTGTATTTTTTGTTCGGGATTATAAATTTTGATGTTGCTATATTCTTTTAAAGCTTCGGTTATTTGATTGTTCAATTCGGTTTCTGAACATAAATCGGGGATTAATTCTTCGACAAATTGTCCATTAGCGATAGAAGACTTTATTATTTCGTTGATTGCTTCTCGAATTATTTTGTTTTCTTTGTAAAGTGTGAAGATTGTGTAAATGTTGTCTTCAGTTAATGTTTCGAAATTCATGTTTTTTCTTCTTAATATGTTTGGCAATTCGATTAATGTTTTGTAAACTAAGTTTAAAGGGATTTGCAATTCTAAAATTTTGTTGAATAAGTTGTAATATTTGGAAGTAGCAATTTTTTCAGCTTCTTTTTCGGAAAAACCGAGAGTTGTTAAATCGAGAATTCTGTCCCAAAACGATTTAGGGAGGTTGTTTTTAATTCTGTCGAATCTTTCTTGATCGATACGAATGGGAGGCAAATCTGTGTCGGGGTACATTCTTTCAGGACCGGGCAAGATACGTTCGAAACCATTAGTTCCATCGTAGTGAGCTTGTCTGGTTTCGGATGGAATTCCGATAGTAGCTTCGTGGGCACGGATGATAATTTCTTTGGCACCGGTTTCAGAGTCTTGATCATCGCCCCAAACAAGGACTAAAGTGTCGTTATCGTTTGCATTCATATATTTACGAAGTAAAGTCCATTCCGAAGAAGAGATTTGCTCGCTCATCGAGTCGCTGTGAACGATGTTTGGCAGAGTTGTAAGGCAAGCAATAACGCGAACTCTGTCTGATATTTCTCTCGAGAAATATGTATCGGTTTGTGTCTGCCATCTAAGCAAACCTTTAAATCCTTTAAGGACGACGCATTTTACTTTCCATCCTTTATCGATTGCGTCTTTGATAGGTTGGTATCGGGTTTTCTTTAATATCCGAGTAACGCATTCGAAACGTGCTTGGAAGGTTTCGGGAGTAATTCCTCTATTGTGTAATTCTTGGCGTAATTTTAGTAAATTCCATTGGCGCATAGCTTCGTTGTAAGTAAGGATAGGAATTTTTTCTATTCTGGGCACTCCTTTGATTTCGATACGAGTGCCACCGTGAACGGAGACATTTACATCTTGGCGGGCGGCGCCGATTCCCGTGCGAACTTTACCGGTGCTTTTTACGATGCGACTAAGTATTCTATTGACATCTGCAACTTCTTGTGGGGTACGCATTTCGGGATAAGTAACGGTTTCAATCAGTGGCATGCCAAGTCTGTCGGTTATATAGACTCTTCTGTGTCCAACATCGCTAACTTCTCTGCAGGAGTCTTCCTCGATGGACATTTGGATGAGATTAATGGTACGGTCTTTGTATTTTATGCCGCCGCCTACTGAGACAATAGCAGTTCGTTGGAAACCAGTGGGTATACTTCCGTCGAGATATTGCTTGCGTGCGATATGAACTTCATCAACTATATTTGCACCATATAGCATTGATATTTCGATAGCTATGTCTAATGCTTCCGAACTCATCATAAATGGGGGAGTATCGTCCATTTCGTAGGTGCAAACAGTATCGTAATTAATTCGATAAATGATTTCTTTTTTTGTTTTGAATTCCATCAATGCAGTGCCATCATATTCACCCAATTCCGATAAGGTGGGTCTCATATGACGCAGGATTTCAGCATTATAATGATCGCTATAGTGTCCGGCCGGGCAACGACAAAATAACTTTGTGGGTGTTTTTAGCTGCTGATGAACTTCTAAACCAGATTTGAATCCTATTTTTTCATAATCTTCGGGGGTCATTTCCTCGAATGGCTTAAAAGTGAAGTCAAAATAATCAATTTCCATAATTTTGTAGTTGTATTCTTTTTAAAAAAACAAAATTACAAAATAAAAAATTGTTAATATAAGAAAACAAATTATTCACAAAAGTTTCGTAATTTTAATAATTATTTTTTAATAAAATTCTGGTGAAATAATGGGTAAAAAAATTGCAATCAATGGTTTCGGTCGAATCGGAAGATTAGTCTTCCGCGAAATATTCAATCGCAAATTAGATTTGGAAATTGTTGGGATCAACGATTTAACAGATGCCGCAACTTTGGCACACCTCTTTAAATACGACTCGACTCAAGGAAAATTTAATGGATCAGTATCTGTTGATGGTAACAATCTAATAGTAGATGGAATTACTATTCCTATCTCTGCTTCGAAAACAATCGAGGATATTCCTTGGGGAGACGTTGATATTGTTATCGAATCAACAGGTGTTTATACCAAACGCACCGATTTAGAAAAGCATATCGCAAAATTCAATGCCCAAAAAGTTCTATTAACAGCGCCCGCCAAAGATCAGTTAGATGCAACGGTAGTGCTGGGTGTTAATGATAATATACTTACTGGAAATGAAAAATTATTATCAAATGCATCTTGCACAACCAACTGCTTGGCTCCGATGGTAAAAGTATTGAATGATAATTGGGGTTTGGAACAAGGTTTTATGGTAACCGTTCACGCCTATACTAACGACCAAAGAATACTCGATTTGCCTCATAAAGATTTACGTCGTGCCCGTGCTGCTGCTATTAATATTATCCCAACTACTACTGGTGCTGCCAAAGCAGTTGGTCTTGTTATTCCCGAATTATTGGGTAAATTGAAAGGTTATGCTCTTAGAGTTCCCGTTCCCGATGGTTCAACAACAGATTTTTCTGCTATTTTAAAGAAACCTGCCACAAAAGAAGAAATAAATGCCGCAATGAAAGAAGCCTCTCAAACTTATTTGAAAGGTATTTTGCAATATACAGAAGAGCCAATAGTATCCAGTGATATTATCGGAAATCCTTATTCTTGCATTTTCGACTCTCAGTTAACCGACTCACAAGGGAATTTTGTTAAAATAGTTGGATGGTATGATAATGAATTTGGATATTCCAATCGTATCGTAGATTTAACTATAAAATTATCCGAAAGTATCTAATTTTGGAGAAAATATGATTAAATCCATTTTAGAAACAAATTTTGCGGGTAAAAAAGTTCTGGTACGCGTCGATTTCAATGTTCCTTTCGACGAAAATATGCAAGTGAGCGATGACACGCGTATTCGATCAAGTATGCCAACAATAGAAAAGATAATTGCCGATGGCGGCGTTCCAATTTTAATGTCTCACCTTGGTCGCCCAAAAGGTAAAGTTGATGCTAAGTATTCATTAGAACCTGTTGCAAAATTTTTAGATGATAATTACAAATACATAGTCCATTTTGCAAATGATTGCATTGGAGAGCCTGCACAAGCTGCAATTGAAAAAGCCGAGGTAGGTGATATCGTTCTGCTCGAAAATCTTCGTTTCCATCCCGAAGAGGAAGCAAATGATCCCGAATTTTCGAAGAAATTGGCTTCATTAGCCGATGTATATGTAAACGATGCTTTTGGTAGTGCCCATCGTGCCCATGCCAGCACCGAAGGGGTTGCCAAACACTTTAAAGAAAAATATGCGGGATTATTGATGGGCAAAGAAGTTGAATTTTTATCGAAAGTTACTGAAAATTATGAACATCCATTTGTAGCAATTATTGGTGGTTCTAAAATATCTGGTAAAATCGACGTAATCAAGGAATTGATGAAAAAATGCGATTATATTTTAATTGGTGGTGGAATGACTTTTACTTTCTTTAAAGCAATGAATCTCGAAATTGGCAAATCAATTTTGGAAGAAGATAAAATCGCTTTAGCAAAAGAATTAATTGTTCATGCCCATGAGGGTTGGCTTAATTTAGTTTTACCTTCTGACATCGTATGCGGAGAAGAATTCAAAAACGATACTAATATCCAAATATTCGATAAACAAGAAATACCCGAAAATATGATTGGATTGGATTTAGGGCCCGAAACCATCGAAAAATATGCAAATATTATAAAAAATGCAAAAACGGTTCTCTGGAATGGACCTATGGGTGTTTTCGAAATGGATAACTTTGCATCTGGAACTAAAGCAATTGCAGAAGCTATGGCTATTGCAACACAAAATGGAGCTGTTACAGTTGTCGGAGGTGGAGATTCTGCAGCTGCTATTAATAAGTTTGGATATTCCGAAAAGGTATCACACGTTTCTACTGGCGGAGGTGCGTCGCTTGAATTTTTAGAGGGAAAAGTGCTGCCAGGAGTAAAAGCACTTGAAATGTAAATTATTAAGCAAATTTTCTTGATGAGTTAAAAAAAAATAAACCTCCTTTCGGAGGTTTATTTTTTTCTCAAGATTTATTTTTTCTTATTCTTCTTTTTATCTTTGGATTTTTTGTCGTCATTTTTGTCTTTCTTAACCTTCACCTTTTTGGCAGATTTGATATTATTATCTGCAATATCTTCCTTTATAGCAATTCTTGCTGCTGCCAATCGTGCAATTGGAACTCTAAATGGTGAACAAGAAACATAATCTAATCCAATAGTATGACAGAACTCAACAGAAGCAGGATCACCACCGTGTTCGCCACAAATTCCAATCTTTAGGTTTGGTTTAACGCTACGTCCTTCTGCAACTGCATGTTTCATCAAAAATCCCACTCCAGTTTGGTCGATTGAAACAAATGGGTCGACTGGATATATTTCGCGATTTACATATTCAGGCAAGAATCGACCGGAGTCATCACGGCTTAACCCCATTGTAGTTTGGGTAAGGTCGTTTGTACCAAATGAGAAAAATTCGGCAACGGTTGCAATTTCGGCAGCAGTTATCGCACCTCGAGGAACTTCAATCATAGTTCCAACCAGATAATCGAACTTAACACCAGTTTGTTCAATCACTTCCTGGGCAACTCTGCGTACAATCCTTTCCTGGTCAGCTAATTCTTTAACATTACCAACCAATGGAATCATAACTTCTGGGAATACTTCCTGACCACCTTTCTTTACATTTGCGGCTGCTTCGAATATAGCGCGAGCTTGCATTTCTGTTATTTCGGGATACATTATTCCTAAACGGCAACCTCGGAAACCAAGCATTGGATTGAATTCAGCAAGTGATTCAACTCTTTCCTTGATTTTATTAGGAGTTAATCCCATTGCTTTTGCCATTTCCTTCTGACCTGCTTCGTCGTGAGGTAAAAATTCGTGTAATGGTGGATCGATTGTCCTTATTGTAACGGGGCGACCATCCATAACTTTGAAAATACCTTCAAAATCCTCTCTTTGCAGTGGTAAAATCTTAGCGAGAGCTTTCTTGCGAGATTCAACATCATCAGAAAGAATCATTTCTCTCATCGGACCAATTTTGCCTTCACCAAAGAACATATGTTCGGTTCTTGTTAATCCTATACCTTCAGCTCCAAAAGAAATGGCATTTGCACTTTGATCGGGCTGGTCGGCATTAGTGCGGATTTTAAGGCGACGGTATTGGTCTGCCCATTTCATAATTTCGTTGTACATTTGGAAAACGGGAGCGTCTTCGGCAGCCAATGTTTTGTTAATTAAAACCTCGACAACTTCACTTGGTTTTGTTGCAATATTGCCTAATATCACTTCACCGGTGGAGCCATCAATCGAGATAAAATCACCTTCTTTAACTACAACATCTTTACCTTCAACTTTGAATAGACGAGATTTGTAATCAACGTTAAGCGAGCCACAACCAACAATACAGGTCTTACCCATTTGACGAGCAACCAATGCTGCATGGGAGGTCATACCTCCGCGAGCAGTTAAAATTCCTTCGGCTGCGTTCATTCCTGCAATATCTTCGGGCGAAGTTTCTAAACGAACCAAAATAACTTTTTCACCTTTCTTTGCCCATTCAACAGCATCTTCGGCATTAAACACAACTTTGCCCGATGCAGCACCTGGACCTGCGTTCAAACCTTTGGTAATCAATTTACCCGATTTAAGTGCCTCGGTTTTTGCCTTGGCATCAAAAACTGGTCGTAATAATTGATTAAGCTGGTCTGGTTCAATTCTCATCAAGGCTTCCTTGGGAGTTATTCTATTTTCTTTAACCATATCGTAGGCAATCTTGATGGCGGCAAAAGCAGTGCGTTTACCGACGCGACACTGCAACATATATAATCTACCTTCTTGAATTGTAAATTCAATATCGAGCATATCACGATAGTGGTCTTCTAATATCTTTCGGATATTAATTAGTTCATCGTAAGATTTCTTGTCCTTTTCTGCTAAGGTCGAGATAGGTTCGGGAGTGCGAGTGCCAGCAACCACATCTTCACCTTGAGCATTCATTAAATATTCACCATAAAATTCGTTATCCCCATTGGCAGCGTTTCGAGTAAAGGCAACGCCAGTTCCGGATGTTTCACCTAAATTGCCATATACCATTGCTTGAACATTTACTGCTGTACCCCAAGATTCAGGTATGTTGTTTAATTTACGATAAACTTTGGCACGGTCGTTCATCCACGAGCCAAATACTGCACCAATAGCACCCCAAAGCTGATCCATAGGATCTTCGGGGAATTCAATATTCAATCTATTCTTGATAGCTGCTTTGAATTCTTTAACTAATTCTTTTAAATCTTCAACTGTGAATTCAATATCAAGTTTAATTCCACGGGCATGTTTTTTTGCTTCTAAAATTTCTTCGAATGGGTCTATGTCGTCTTTCGATTGGGGTTTCAATCCCAATACAACATCACCATACATTGCTATAAATCTTCTATATGAATCATAAGCAAATCTTTCATTACCTGATTTTTGTATCAAACCTTGTATAGTGTTGTCATTTAATCCTAAATTCAATACTGTATCCATCATTCCAGGCATCGAAGCACGAGCACCAGAGCGAACTGAAACCAATAATGGATTTGATGGATCACCAAATTTTGCACCTAATTCCTTTTCCATTTTGGCTAATGCTTCGTCAACTTGTTTTTTCAAAGATTTTGGATAGGTGTTGTTGTTTTGATAATAATAAGTACAGACTTCTGTGGTTATGGTAAAGCCTGGTGGTACGGGTAATCCAATATTAATCATTTCTGCTAAGTTAGCTCCCTTTCCGCCCAAAAGATCCTTCATTTCTGCAGTGCCATCTGCTTTCTTTCCACCAAAATAATAGACAAATTTGTCGGACTTGATTTTTTGTTTCTTGTCGCCCATTTGTTTCTCCTGTTAAAAAAAATTTAAAAATTTAAACAACAAAATTACAAAATAATTCTAAATTTATAGTAAACAGTTGATAATCTTTGGCATTATCGATTAAAATAATAAAGTAAATTTAGATAAAAAAACTCCCCTTCGTTGATAATTGTTAGGGGAGTTTATTATGAGTCTATTATGATTTTATTATTTTTATTTTGACTTGTTGGGATACGGAGGAAGTTGTTTTGGTAATTGCTGTTTCTTATTAGTTTTTATTTCTTCCAAAATCACTTCGATTGCTTTATCCAATTGTTGGTCGATGCCAATCCATTCTTTATCGGGATCGTTATCAATTTCTATATCGGGCGATATACCAACATCTTCCAGAATCCATTCGCCATTAGGACCAAAGTTTGCAAATTCGGGCCTCATCAAATAAGTTCCATCGGTAAATGGCAATGAACCACGAATACCAATCACACCACCCCAAGTACGTTTTCCAATCAATTTACCTAAACCGTATTTCCTGAATTGATAAGGGAATAAATCGCCGTCGGACATTGATTGTTGATTGATTAAACAAACTAAAGGACCAGGCATAACTGCGTCGGGTGTAGAACCAAATATTTGTTGGTTACGAGCATGTTTTGCTACCCCAATTTCCCGCCTTAATCTTTCGATAATTAGAGATGACACATTTCCTCCACCATTGTATCGGTCGTCGATAATTAAGCCTTCTTTTGTTAATTGTGGATAGAAGTACTTAACAAATTCATTTAATCCATTGGTGAATCCCATATCGGGAATATGAATGTAACCAATTCGTCCATTTGTGGCTTTTTCTACATATTTTCTGTTATACTCAACCCAATTATAATATATCAGTTTTTCTTCCGATTTAATTGTTTTTACCCAAATGTCTTTTGCTCCATTTTTGGAAGGAACCGAATTTACTGTTAGTTTAACAAAAACTTCTGCTTTATTGTTTAAGGCTTTGTTGGGATGTGTTTTTTCGTTAAGTTCAATATCGTCTATTGCTATTATATAATCGCCAACTTTGACGTTCAAACCCGGCTCTGTTAATGGAGAATAAGTCTCTGGTTCCCAGTTGCGTCCTTCAAAAATTTTGATTATTTTGTAGTATCCCGATGTTTTATCTAATTCATATCTGGCACCAAGCAATCCAATATTAATTTTATTGACTTTGGGCATATCTCCACCACCAACATAGGCGTGTCCTATGTCTAATTCACCAATCATTTCGCCGATCAAAAAGGTTAAATCGGCTCTGTGATGGAGATAAGGAACCCAAGTGGCGTATCTTTGTCTAATCAAATTCCAATCCATTCCATGCATATTTGGGTCGTAGAGGAAATACTTCATTTGTCGCCAAGCTTCATTAAAAATTTGATTCCATTCATCTTTCTTATTTAAATTAATTTGCATTTTATCCAAAGATAATTTGCCATCTTTGAGATCGACTTTTTTAGTCAAATTATTAATATAATAATTTCCATCTTTTGAAACCAATATTTTTTTGCCATCGGGCGTTATGTCATAGCTAGAAAAATTACCAACTTCTTCTTCTTTTTTGTCTTTCATATCATAGACATAAAAGGCGGGACGACCACCCGAGGTCATCCGTGAATAATATATTTTGTCCACAGCGGCAAAAAGTCCCCAATATCTTCCGTTTGCGGTTGGTAATTTAAAAATTCTATCAGCAAGGTTATCTAAATCAATTTGGATAGATTTGTCTTCGTCGGGCTCATCCTTCTTGGATTTTTTATTTTTTGGTTTGATAGCGGCTGTATCGGAGCTCATAAGGTCACTCTCATATTTCGAAAATGGATTTAATTCACCATTTTGTAATATTAACCCATAAATATTGTCCATATCCTCGAATAAGTAATTATATTCGAAGTTCCCAGTTTTACCACGGAAAAAGCGGCTCGAAATAAAGAATAAGTATTTTCCTTTGGGATCCCACACTGGATTGGACGAGTCGAAGAATTCAGAAGTTATCTTGTAAGTTTTACCATCAGCAATTGAATATAAATGTACTTGGCTAAATCTATTTTCGCCATCATCTGTATAGGTTATCCATTTGCAATCGGGAGAAAAACTAAAGTTTCTAATTTCCCAAGATTTCGAATTAGCAATAGTTTTTACTTGTTTTGTTGTTATATCGATAAGATATAAATTCATCATTTTGTCGGAATTTAATAAGTACTTACTATCGGGGGACCACTCTAATTCGTATCTATACGACTTAGCGTCATTAGTAATTTGAGTTAGTGCCGAACCATCGGGCTTGATTATAAATACTTCATCATCGCCAGTTTTGTCGGATATAAATGCAATCCATTTCCCGTCGGGCGACCAAACGGGATTTCGGTCGTGAACACCAACGGATTTAGTCAAGTTAATTATGTTTCCTTTTTCGGCGGGAACAACAAAAATATCTCCACGTGCAGCAAATAAAGCGGCTTTGCCATCGGGAGAAATACCCGAATTGGCTATAAAATCTTTTACGTTGAGTATTTCGGATCTTGATGCAAGGAAATCTTCGGCAACAGTGATACTAACTTTTTGATAATTGTCTGTGGTTAGGTCGAGCAAATAAATGTCGCCATTCTGAGAAAATGAAATGTGATTTGTTCCAAGTGATGGAAACTTCACATCCATATCGTTGAAATTGGTAACTTTTTTTGTTTGCTTTGTGTTCAAATCGTAAACAAAAAGGTTCATTGTATAATCCCTATCGGATAGGAAATAAATTTTGTTTCCGCTCCAAAGTGGTATTATATCTTGGGCTGGATTGTTAGTTATATTTTCTAACTTCTTTGTTTTGAAATCATATATCCAAATGTCATCTGCTTGACCACCACTATATCTTTTCCAAGTGCGGAATTCACGATATATGCGATTGTATGCAATCTTTGTTTCGTCGGGCGAGAGTGAAGCAAAACCTGATTTAGGCAATGGAACAATCTCTGGTAAAGAACCATCTACATTGACGTAATACAGATTACCAACTAATGAATTCCATGTATCCTGACGACCCCGATAAAGCAATTTTTTTCCGTCTTTTGTCCATTGCATAATTATCTTGTCTGGTCCCATTCGTTCGGGTAAATTTGGTAAATCAACACCATAGGTTAATCTAGTGGGTTCACCGCCATAATTTGGGACAGTGTAGATTTCATTGTTACCATCATAATTGCCGATAAAAGCAATAGATTTGCCGTCGGGTGAGAATCTCGGAAAAGATTCCACTCCCGGAGATGTGGTTATGCGTCTTGCAATACCGCCCGAAATTGGGACTATGAAAATATCACCTGCATAGCTAAAAGTTATTTCTGTCTGCGAGGAATTAGGAAATTGCAACAATTTTGTTTGCGAAATTGCATCGATATTCAATAATAAAAGACAAATTGCAATAATTAATGCTTGATAAAAGTATTTTTTCATATAACTCCTATAATTTATTGTGGCATAATTTTTGATTGGTTTATTAGAAATTTTCATAATTTTGTGTTTGGGGGAAATATGCAATTCTCGATGGAAGAATTTAGAAAAAATTTTAATGAGAAAAGAGAAAAAATCATACGAATCGTGCTCAACGTTGTAAATGGATTTTTGATTGTTTTAGTAACTTTATTAGTGATGTCGTTTACTAATAGGGTATTAATATCGCCTCCAGTTGACTCGAACCTCGAGGAAAACATTGAAAAGCTGAATAATTTAGAAATCATACAAGTGAGCATTTTGAATTCAACATCAATTAACGGTCTAGCTAATAAAGCGAGGACGTATTTACAAATGCGAAATTTTGATGTTGTCGAAATTGGCAATAGCAACAACATTTTACCCAATTCAATTGTTATAGATAGAATGGGCGATTTTGCTTCTGCCAAAAAAGTGGCAAAAGCATTTGGCATTGCTGATTCTCTTATCAAAACCGAAATTGATTCTTCACTATTTGTTCGTTCTTCTATTGTCATAGGTCAAGATTATCCCAAATTGCCGTTCTTCAATTAGTAAATATCGTTAATCGAAAGTAGTACTCTTTGCAACTTACCCAAAAATCTTTTCTGTCATTTCTTTTGCTTTTTGCTTGTGTGATTCTGTTATATGTGTAGTAAGCATATAAACAATTCCCAAAATCACTGCTAAATCGTCTGAAAAGCCTATTCCAACCAAAAAATCAGGAATACTATCAAATGGTAAGATGAAATAAGATAAACCAGAAGCAATAATCAATTTAACATTTTTCGGAATTTCGGGGTCTATCATCAAGTTATACAATAAAAGCAATTTTTCTGTTAAACCTCGGCCAGCGATAGTAAAAACTTTTTTCAATTTCGATAAAAATCTATTATCCGAAAAAGTGTTCGTTTCTTTTATATTGATATCTGAGTTATTCATATATTCCTCATTTATATATTTGGATTTTTATTTTTTGCTTGTTCTAATCCTTTCAAAATAACCTCTGTAGGTATTTCGATGTCGAAACCAGCCATTGGCATACCACGTTTTTGTTGTTGTTTTATTAAAATTATTTCGAATAATTTTTGGGCTTCGTCAAAATTTCCAAGATAGAGCAAAGCAAAGGCTTTTAAGTGCATTGCATAAATTTGTTCAGGTGCATTTTGCAACGAAATCTCTGCCCATTTCAAAGCCTCCTCAAATTTCTTTTGGTTTCCCGTTAATTGGGCTAATGTTGCCGATGCACTTGCCATAACTGATTTTGATAAATTTCCACATTGTATGGCTAATCGAATGGCTTCTTCTGCCTCCTTAATTAATTTCATTTGAGCCAATGTTTGCCCCAATTGATACCAAGCATAGCCATTGGTTGGTTCTTCCTTGACGTGTTGTAGTAACAATCTGTAATTTCTTTTAATTTTTTGTTCCATCACCTCACGCTCGCGATTGTAACCAAGATGTTCGATTAAAATATCAGAATTGATAAATGATTTGCCATTTTCCAAGATGGAAGGTGAGATTTGTTCGTGGACACGACCTCTGAATTCAATATTAGGATAACCAAGGTTTCGGAATAATCTTGGATATCCTCCGCGATGTATTTCACTTTCTCCATCTAATTTCCAATGTTCACTTTCAATTATACAATTAATTCCACCAATATCATCTGACAATGATTGGAGATATTCTTTCAACCTTTTTCCATCATCAATCTTCAGCCTCTCGTCTGCATCTAAGTATAAAATCCATTTACCCATACAGTGCTTTAATGATTCATTTCTTGCGGCAGCAAAATCATCTATCCAATCAAATTTATATATTTTTGCATTGAACTTTCGTGCAATTTCCAATGTTCCATCGGTCGAACCTGTATCAACAATAATGATTTCATCAACAATTTCTTGTACACTTTCCAAACATCCTTCCAAAAATAATTCTTCATTCCTAACAATCATCGAAAGAGATAAAAGTATGTCATTGGAAACAGTAGAAGGACTAATTTTTTCTGATTTAAGGATTTGCGGATTGGAAAAATATTTTTTTTCAAATTGTGTTATTAGTGGACTATTAGTATGTATTTTTTTTATTTCTTCCAAAAACTGTTTGGCTAATTCAACTTGGTTGGATTTAAGAGTAACCTTAACAATTCCAAGAAGACAAAAGACATCAATAGGATTATGCAAGAGCCCGTTTTCGAAACTTTTCAATGCATCATCCAAAATACCTAAATTTAATAATGATTCGCCAATTTTGAAATAGAGAATTTCTTTTGGAATTAGTAGTTGACCTACTATTGTAGCTTTCAAATTAATTTTATCATATTGTTCTATTAGATCTCTAAAAGCGTAATATGCTTTGTCATATTCATTTTTGGCGATATAATTTTCTCCAATTATATAAAGTGGAAAAATCTGTTCAGTAGCATAATTCAATGATTTTTTTGCATATTCGATAGATAAATCATAATCCATATTCTCTAAATATAATTTAGACAAATTGTTATAAGCTTCAATTGTATAAACACCAATAGACGAAGATTGTTCAATAACTTGCTGGAATTTACTAATTGCTTGATTCTTCTCACCCAAAGCCGAATAAGTTTTTGCTATATGGTTCAATATATACAAATTGTTGGGTTCTTCGATTATTGCTTTTTTGAGAAGGAGAAGGTTCCGCTGATATTTTTCGATTAAGGATGTTTTATCCAAATCGTATCCGGTATGGATAAACACGATATTAGTATTTTCTACTTTTAGATTTTGTTTTGTAATACTATCGAAAACTTGCTCGTGAATAATACCCTTAAATCTGATATTTGGACTATTCCGAAATAGTCGAAGCAAAGAACTTTGCATTTTTTCGATTTGACCGTGTTCATTCTTAACCTCGGAAATAACGTTAACAAGCCATCCGCCAGTTTCTTTTTTATGATTTTTTAATGCCTCTATTACTGAGGTTGGATTCTGCAAGTATTCATCGGCATCTATCGACAAAATAAATTGTCCTGTAGCCTTGTCAAGAGCAAAGTTCCGTGCAGCGGCAAAATCATCCATCCAATCAAAATAAAATATTTTGGAGTTAAATTTGTTTGCAATTTCAAGTGTTTTATCTGTACTGCCCGTATCAACAATAATTATTTCATCAGCGATAGATTTCAATGAATTTAGGCACTTATCGAGATTTTTCTCTTCATTTTTTGTTATCAAACAAACAGATAATAACTTTTGCATTTTTAAGATTTTAAGTTTTGTGTAAATTATAAAAATACCAAAAAATATGTAATTATTGTTAATTTGCATTTTTTAAAGATTGCAAAACAAAAAAAAATGTCTGAATTTATTTTTTCTGATTTAACTTTTGAGAACAAAGAAAGACCGCTCAATGAGTTCCCCAAAATTGCCTTACAGTTAAGAAAAGATGTGATTACAAGTTTATTTTATGCAGGTTCTGGGCATAGTGGTGGCTCGTTAGGTATGGCAGATGTATTTGCTGTAATGTATTTTGGTGGATTAATGAGATACAATCCTTCGAACTGGTTGAGCAGTATCCGAGACCGATTTGTTTTGAGTGCGGGGCATATTTCTCCAATTTTATATGCTACATTAGCAAGGGCAGGATTCTTTCCACCAGATGAATTGAAATCATTACGTAAATTAGGCTCACGATTGCAAGGTCACCCTGGATTAGATGTGGAATTACCTGGCATAGAAACCTCAGCTGGTTCATTGGGACAAGGTGTTTCTATTGCCGTAGGAATGGCTATCAGTCATCGCCATTTAGACAAAACAGATCAACTTGTTTTTACAGTTACTGGTGATGGTGAATTGCAGGAAGGTTCTGTTTGGGAAGCTGCAATGACAGCCTCCAACTTCAAGTTAGGTAATTTATGTTGGATTGTTGATAATAATGATTGCCAAATTGACGGACGCGTTCACGAGGTTATGAATATTTATCCTCTTCAAGAAAAATTTGAAGCTTTTGGATTCAATGTGATTACAATTGATGGTCATAATTATTCACAAATTTATTCTACTCTTAAAGATTTCAAGAATAATTCCTCCAAATCCGAAAAGCCTAATTGCATCATTGCAAAAACATTTATGGGCAAAGGCATCTCATTTATGGAAGATGATTATCGATGGCATGGCGTGCCACCCAATAAAGAGCAAGCTATCAAAGCACTATCCGAACTTGAATTACTTGAAAAACAGATTATTGAATTAAACAAAATAAACTGATATGAATTTCGAAAAAATAGAAAAAATTCCAACAAGAAAAGGTTTTGGTGAAGGATTAGTCAAACTTGGTGAAGAAAATCAAAATGTTGTTGTTCTTGGTGGCGATATTACTGGTTCGGTTTTAACTTCGTTTTTTAAGGAAAAATTTCCCGAAAGATTTTTCTCTATTGGTATAGCCGAGCAAAATGCAACTACAATAGCAGCGGGATTAGCTCTTAGCGGAAAAGTTCCTTTTTTTGCAAGTTATAGTGCCTTTTCTGCATTTAGGAACGCTGATCAACTTAGAATATCGGTTGCTTACAATAACGTTAATGTCAAGATAGGCGGCGGACATTCGGGGGTAACAGTTGGTCCAGACGGAGCAACTCATCAATCACTCGAAGAAATATCCTTCATACGGACTTTGCCAAATATGACTTTGATTGTTCCTTCGGATTATAATCAAACAAAAAAAGCGACTGTCGCTATTGGAAGAATGATTGGACCATCATTCCTACGGTTTGGTCGTAGTGCTGTTCCTTCATTTACTTCGCAGGAAACACCATTCGAAATAGGAAAAGCAAACATACTTACCGAAGGCAATGATGTTGCAATCGTAGCATGTGGCACCTTAGTTTGGGAATCTCTTGTTGCAGCTGAAAAATTGAAGAAGGAAAAAGGTATTAAAGCCCGAGTAATTGATATGCATACAATTAAACCAATAGATTATAATACAATAATTGATGCAGCTCGTGATTGCGGTTGTATTGTTACTGCCGAGGAACATCAAGTTCATGGTGGATTAGGTGGGGCAGTAGCCGAGGTTGTTGTCAAAAACTTTCCAGTCCCCATCGAATTTGTTGGAATTCCCGACCGCTTTGGTTTGAGTGGAGAACCCGAAGAATTGATGGAATACTTCGGATTAACATCCAATACCTTAATCAATTCTGCTTTGAGGGCTATAACGAGGAGAGACAAGGGGTTCGATTTGATAAGACATATTAAAGAAATCAACAAATAAATAAATTACATAAAAAAAGTAATACAAATCAGTTTTTTTTGTCTATATTTTTTAAAAATGAATTGAAATGAAATTTTTAAATTATATATTTTTTGTATTACTCTTTTCTTTTGGATTAACTCTGGCACTCGAACCTCAAGGACCGAAATTTGCTCGCATTCAAAAAAAAGAAATTCTAAAATTCAAACAAAAACAAAGCTCTGATATCAACCCCAATCTTGATTTTGTAAAAATTGGAACTGACAAAGATGCACCTGCAATTATTCCCATAAATTGGTTACTTCAAATATACCCTCAATGGTCAAATAAGAATTACAAACATTTGATACTATACCATCAACAAACAAAAATACCATATTTCCTAATAGATAATGATGGACTAATTAGCAATACTGATACTTTAATTTTCCTCGGTTCAAGACCAATTGGCGATACCACTTGGACTGACCATTATGCAAGTGAGGAAACATTTTTAATAACTTACGATGAAAGTCAAATTAGAGAACAAATTGAGCTAATAGCCAACGATGGTAGCTTCAACAATAGATTGAACGACATACAAATTAGTTCTCATATCGAAAAGGATTTAACATATTCTTCCGGACCAGATGGATACGATACTCATACAAGTGATAACGAAGGTTGGTATTGGAAAGAGATTTTGCCCTACGGAGAACAGCCTAATCAGAATACATTTACTTTTCCATTAATTTTGAAGGCAACGAACAATACTGATATCGAGATAAATTTGGTTTTCAAAAGCATAACAGACACTCTTTTTAAGGGATTTGGGTCAAATAAATATCCCGAATACCGAATAGCATTGTTTTTGAATGGAGACTCGTTAGACCAGCGTGAATTTACAAGAATTCACAATGATACTTTTAAGTTGAAAATAGCTTCGGACAAAGTAATTAATGGTCTAAATTTACTTCAAGTAAAAAGTTATGAAGTTCATCCCTACCGACTTGGAGTGGTGGGAATTGACTACATTACAACCAAATTTAGCTCTGAACCCTACAAGTATTCCTATCTGAATTATTTTGATGTTAGTGAAACAAATTTTAACTCATTTATCGATATTGATAATTTTGAAACTTCCGAGATAGTTGCAATCGACGAAATTAACAACAAAATTCATTTTCCAAAATCTGTAGAAATAATACCAAATTTATTCTTGAATATAAGAGGCGATAAACCAATTTTCTCGGTTTATTTGAATGATTCATCTATTTATAATCAATATGCAGGAATTCACTTAGTTAAAATCGATAAACAAGGATCTATTGCTCACGAACATCATTATTATTATGATGAAAATTCTTTTGGCAAATTAATAAAAGATGGGACAAGTGATGATTTATTCATTTTTGCTTATAACGAACCAGGAAGAAAGTTGCCTGTTGAATTTGTAAAATCACTTCAATCATTCAAAATAGATTTAAAACAGGTTAATAATCTTGCCCAAGGAAATATGGCTTTGGTGGTATTCAAAAAAAATCAGTTGCTATATGAAGAAGTAATTAAGTCATCAACTTATTCCAACGATTTAAAATTCGAGGATACTTTCGAATCAAAATATACGGCAAGAATTTTATTGCCAATTGCCAACCAAAGCCGATTATTTATAGCATCTAAACCCAATTTTGCAAATGTATCAGTCAAAAAAGTTAATAAACCTTATTTGTTCGACCCAAAAAACAAAGCCAATGTGATCGTCCTATATAATAGCGTATTTAAAGATTTCAAAAATAAATATATTGAATTTAGAACAAAAACGGAACCGAATTTCTCATTTAAATCAGTAGATATTGAAGATATTTATAACGAGTTTAATTACGGTAAAAAAAGTCCTTATGCAATTAAAAATTTCTTGTATTATGCAAAAAATAATTGGAGTGATAGCTTAACCACATTAGTGATGATAGGAAATGCAAGCTGGGATGTATCGAAGCGAATGTCCCATTCTGTTTCGACAGATTTTGTTCCATCTTATGGATTTCCACCAGCCGACTATTGGTATACCCTTTTAGACGAAGATTTAACACCGGATATAAATGTTGGCAGAATATCAATACATTCAACAGAAGATGGAGAAAATTATTACCAAAAATTAGTAGATTATTATTCTATACCCGATCAACCCTGGATGAAAAATATTTTATTCCTTTCGGGAGGCGAGAACGATGACGAAAGAGCCAAATTTGCAAGAATTAAATCGTATTTTTTTGATGAATATATCAAATATGGCAACTTTTGTGGGACATCAGACTCTGTTGCAAAATACGACAAAAACATAGGTGGAACCGCCGAAGCAGGCGAAATTCGTGAAAAAATCAATAGGGGAGCATTGTGGGTTAATTTTCTTGGTCATGCTAATCAAAGTATTTTCGATATGGATGGTTGGCAAGTCCAAAAATTAAATAACAATCAAAAGTATTCCTTTTTTTCCACAATTAGTTGCAATACGGGAGCACACGCCGACCCTGGGATAATTCATTCGAGAAATGAGGATTATGTATATTTCAAAGATAAAGGTTTTATTGGTTCAATAGGTTCATCTACTTTTGGATGGGTGGACGAAAATCGTTTTATTATACTCAGGATTATACAGAATTTAAGTAGTCCAAATTCAAATTTGGAATACATTGGTGATTTACTTAACTATGGAAAAAACGGATTGGCAAATGATGGTGCACAATTGCAAACAAAATTTCATAATGCTTTGATTGGCGATCCTCTTTTGAAATTGCGCGTCAGCAGATTGCCCAACCTATATATATTTTCACCAAGCGTATCGATTAAAAACTTGAATGGAGCCAACGATGTTAGTATATCCGACTCAATTGTTGTTGTTACTGGTGAAATCTACAACAATGGTTTAAAACTCAACGACGATATTACAATAAGATTATACAACATTTTCGAGAATAGTATCGATTCGATTGATTATGTAACGAATTCCATTTGCTTGAGTGCCGCTTTCCAAGCAAAATTTGATATTTCCAAGCAAGCAGGGGAGCACAAAGTTCGAATAATTATTGATCCCCATAATAAATTCGATTATTTAAAACCCGAAAATCGAATATTTGAAAAATCCTTTTATGTGTATTCCCCGATGTTGTTACCATTAGATCCGCAGGAAAATTGGGATGTACCGACCATCAACCCAACATTCAGAGTTATGAACAAACTCCATAATGATAAGATTCGATACAAATTTATTATAAAAAATTTAGATAGTATTTACTATGAATCTAATGATAAGGAAATTAATTTCAACGAAAATTATTTAGATTGGCAGCCAAAGTTAATTCTAAACGAAGGTGCCTACAAATTAATTGCCTATTATATTGATGAAGATGGGTTGAGGAGTAATGAGTTAGTTATAAATTTTTATGTTAATGGATCTTTTAAAAAAGAATTGGTGAATTCGAATATCATTACAAAATCGAACATCGAAAAATCTGAGAATTATCGAATAGAATTCAATGAAAAGGATAATATTATTGGATTAAAGGAAACGATTAAGAGAGTGAAATTACTCTCTGTTTCGGGGGATTGGGATAGGAATATCATTGAATGGGGTGTGATGGAGGTCGGCGATAAAGTTTATTTAGATGCTCGTTATTATCGTGGTTTTAATATTTTAGTTTTTCCGGATAGCAGTAGCGACATAGAACCAATTTATAGAAGATTCGATACATGGGTCGATGGTGATGATTGGACGGATGATTCGACAGCCGCAAAATTAAATTTATTCCTTAGGGATTCGATACCCGATAATTCCTACATTTTTATAACAACAAGTAGTAGGTCGTTTAAAACCCCCGTGCTCAATCAGATGTATCGACCCGAAAATGTTGGTTCAATGGATACTTTACGCAGCATATTAAAATTATATGGTTCAAAATTGATTGATAGTATTCAAGGCGAATATTCTTATCCAGCCGTTGCCTGGTATGGATGGAAGCATTCGTTTGTGATGATTGGTAAGAAAGGTTGGAAACCTGGCGAAGCAATCGAAGCAATGAGAGATGATGGCGATACTGCAATGGTCGAAGCTAATGTAAACTTCTTTAGTAAAAATGGGGTTATAAATTTCAATAAAATTGGACCTCTTAGCAAACTGAAGTCTGTTAGAATTAAGTCTAATGCTCACCAAGATTCTCTGCTTAATTATTCAATTAACTTTAGTATCACTAATAGCGAAAAAGAATTAATTACACGCAAGCTAACTGCAAATGAAGAATTGATTGATTTAGAAAATCTATTAGTAAAAGAATTATACACTAATTTGTCCTTAAATTTCAAAAAAAACAATTCAGAATCTAATCCATTTATTAAGTCAATCGAGATGGTATACGAACCCCCAGTAGAGATTGCAATATTAAAAAAGGAAACTCTAATTGACCAAGCTTTTTCTACTCGAGATGTCAATAACACGATGCACATTGCTTTTGAAAACATATCATTACGAAAACCTTCTGGTAAATTCAATTTAAATATTGTTAATAATTACAATACAAATTTGTATAATCAAAGAATTGAAAACTTAGAA
>CALKJQ010000109.1 GCA_937995785.1 Candidatus Kapaibacterium sp. | reverse complement strand
TTGTTCGGTTGTTACTATTTTTACTTTATAATTACCTTTGCCCTCGCGGTATTGTTTGTATTTATTTGCAGAATTTAATAAATTCTTATCTGTAACTAAAAGAACATCGTAATTGATATCATTCAAAATATTTTCGGTGTTGATTAATGTTAAGTTTGCTTTTTTAGTCTTTCCCGAAATATAATAATGGTGCATCAGATAATCGTCATTTTTTGTTCTAAAAATGAATAATCCACTTGTGTTTGAGAGATTTTTTAGGAGTTTTGGTCTTCGATGGTCGGTAACATCGAAACCAATAATTTCTCCCGAAAATCCATTTATCGAATATTCAGTCAATTCTTTTAAAGATGTGTCGGCAATAAAGCTCAATTCGTTGTCGATTGCATAAAAACTACGCGGATAATGTATTTCGTAATAATCCAAGAAGGGCAACGATGTTGTTGGTGCATCGATATTGCTATAAGTAATCTTAAAAACGGATCGATTGTCGGCGGGGATTAATTTGGAGTCGAATTTTATATTGTAAATTTCCCTTTTTGCATGTTCGTACCCACGCAAAGCAACCGAACTAATCACTTGTTCGAATATTTTTTCATTGCCTTGGGATATTGTAAATTTACCGTATTTATCAGACCGGTGGGCAAGTGCAAATCGAGCAAATATTTCTTGGTTCTTGTCCAAGTTGTGTAAAATATCAGTTAACGTAACTGGAAAAAGAGACGAACCAAACCAACTACGCCCAGACGCTTTAATGTATGGATTGCTAATTTCATCTTCTCTAAAAATACGATGGTAATAATTTGTGGGTTTATGCTTTACTTCTTCGTCGGGTGTGTCTAAAACATTTGCTCTAGCACCTTTCGAGCCGCCCCAAGTTAACATATAAGAGTTGGTATTTGTATATGGATTGCGGTAACGACGGATACCTCGATTTCTGAACTCGAAACCCGTTGTGCCCGTTCCATAAAATAAAATATAATCCAAAGTATTATCGGATTTCTTGCGAACAATTATATCTTGCTCAATTGGAAATGAATTTGGTCCGTCAGAAACCTTCTCGGAAAGTGGCTTTCCACCATTGCCAATTATTTTGATAGTTTCGATGTCGATTGCATTCAAATTCACACCCAAACTTGATAATTGCGAGGCATCAATACGGTAAATGCCTTCTTCTTGAATATCAATTTTAACTGCTTGAGAATTCTGGTTTTGTATTTTTGGGAATAATTCGTTTTTGTTGAGCTCCGTTGGAACACGGAATTCAGGTGTGTCGAAATGGTTGATTGATATTGCCAAGGGTTCTTTGGTATTGTATGTTTTAGAATTTGGAATTATAGGTGAAAAATCGATGGCGACTGAGGCTTTATTTGTAACAAAAACATTAGGAATATCCGATGAAAAATAAGCGGCAACAATTTTAATCTTTGCGATGTGTCGAGTTCCCGATATACCCTGATATTCGATGCTAACTAATTTATCGAATAGCGGCTCATTCGATTCATAAACATTTATTTCAGATAAATCATTTAAATTAATTTTATCAATGGGATATGATGATTTGGATTTGATCTCGCAATTTCTCAAGATAAATCCATTGGGAGATGGCACCGAAATGATTGCTTCGTAAACAAGAGCATATTTATCTGAAAAATTATATAATTGTGTATTGGATATTAAACTTTCGAAATTCTTTTTACTTTCGAGTTCGAATTTATTCAAAGTATATTCAATTTCAAGTGTTTTAGAATTTGATTTTATTTTGTTTAATGCTGGTTTTTGCGAAAATAAATATGATTGCGTTAGCAAAAAAAATGATAGAATTGATAGGACGAGCTGGCTTAACGAATTCATTTAATTGCCTCTTTTTATGTATTAGACAAAAAAAATAACAAAATATTACAAAGTATATTATATTCGTTAAGCAACCTTATTTTATTTATAAATACGAAATTAATAAAAATTATTTCAATATGCAATCAAATTCTTTTAAATTGGCACATTTTTTATGTAATTTGCAGTAACTTATAAATTAAATTTGGTAAAGTGTTTTATTTGCAAGAATATGGACTGATTAGAATTGCAGTGGCAAGCCCGCAATTGCGTATTGCAGATGTTGATTTCAATTTATCCGAGATTTTAAAATTATCCCAAGAAGCAGTCGAAAATCAGGCATCAATCGTTTTATTCCCCGAATTATCCTTAACAGGCTATTCCTGTGCCGATTTGTTTTTCCAAACTCAATTACTCGATAAATCATTGGATACTTTACAAAGTATTGCCGATTTCACTCGAAATAGTCCTATTGCATTGATTGTTGGGTTGCCACTATTAATCGAGAACAAACTATATAATGCAGCAGCTTTTGTTTCGAATGGCGAAATAGCGGGATTTAGCATTAAAACTTATCTGCCAAATTATAATGAATTTTACGAAAAGCGTTGGTTTGCGGGTGGCGACGACTTAAAATCTGAATATATTTTGATTGACGAAAAGCAAATACCTGTTGGAAACGATTTGATTTATTCTTGTTTGGATTATCCCGAATTGAAAATAGGGATTGAAATTTGCGAAGATTTGTGGGCAGTCAAGCCCATTAGCAGTGATTTGGCATTAGCTGGTGCAAATTTAATACTCAATCCTTCGGCAGGAAATGAACTGATTGCAAAGAAAAAATACAGAACTTCATTAATACTTAATCAGTCAGCTCGAACAAATTCAATCTATGCCTATTCCAATGCTTCAGCATGGGAATCCTCGACAGATTTAGTTTATGCTGGTCATTGCCTTGTTGCCGAAAATGGTGTGATATTAACCGAAACTGAGCGTTTTTCTTTTCAATCCCAAATTTCCTATGCTGATTGCGACTTACAAAAAATTCAAAATGAACGACTTAAAAATTCAACTTTCGAAGCCAAAAGAGCCGCAATACATTTTAGATTATGCAATTTTAGAGTAGAATTCAAGCAAGTGGAAAAAACAATAAGAACTATAAACCCAAAACCTTTCGAACCCGAAAATCAAGAGATGAAATACGAGGTTTGTCGCGAAATACTAAATTTACAATCCACTGCACTTGCCCGTAGGTTGCTACACACTGGTCTTAAGAATCTCGTGATAGGAATATCGGGTGGTTTGGATTCTACTTTGGCACTAATTGTGTGTATCGACACAATTCAAAAACTCAATTTATCGAACGAAAATATAATTGCTGTTTCGATGCCCGGATTTGGAACAAGCCGACGTACCAAAAACAATGCGAAATTGCTTGCCGAAACATTGGGGGTTGCTTACCGCGAAATATCCATAGTCGAATCCACCACACAACACTTAAAAGATATTGGTCATAATTCAGTTGATACTAATATTACTTACGAAAATGCTCAAGCCCGTCGCCGCACACATATATTGATGGATATTGCAAACGAAATAGGTGGAATAGTGGTCGGCACTGGAGATTTATCCGAAATTGCACTCGGTTGGAACACCTACAACGCCGACCATATTTCTATGTATAATGTGAATAGCTCTGTGCCAAAAACTTTAGTAAAAACAATAATCGAATGGTATGCCAACCAAACCCAATCTTTAGAAATTCGCCAAGTGCTCCACGATATTATCAATACACCTATTTCTCCCGAATTATTGCCAAATGGTGCCGGAAACGAAATTACCCAAGAAACAGAGGGAATTATTGGTCCTTATTTGCTTCACGACTTCTTCCTTTATCATTTTATAAGGAATAACTTTACGCCAAAGAAAATTTTGTTCTTAGCCAAAATAGCATTCAAAGATATGTTTGATGAAGAAACAATCATCAAAACATTCCAAATTTTTATCAAAAGATTTTTCCACAATCAATTTAAACGCTCTTGCTTTACCGATGGCGTAAAAATTGGGTCTGTTTCACTATCGCCTCGTGGGGATTGGAGAATGGCAAGCGACGTAGTTTCAAATATTTGGAAATAATTTCGTCAATAATTAAACATATAAATAATAATTATGCTTTATTCAGAATCAAATCCAATAAAATTACTAATAGTGGACGACCACGAAATATTTCGTTTTGGTGTAAGAAAGCTTTTATCCAATATTAGAATTTTAGAGGTTATTGCTGAAGGAAGCAATGGAATGGAAGCCATTGAATTGGCTGAGAGATACCAACCCGATGTTATTTTTTTAGACATTTTTATGCCAAAAAAAACGGGAATTGAAGCAATTCCTGAAATTCGCAAAGTATCTCCCGATAGTTACGTTATTATGTTAACCGCTTTCGAGGATTTTTTGCATTTAGAAAAGGCGCTAACAGCAGGAGCCGACGGCTATCTCACCAAAGGTATATCACCACAAATTTTGCAAGAAGCAGTTACAAAAGTTTTAGAGGGGGAACGAGTATTTAGTAAATCTATAATCAAGCTCTTGTCGGAACGAAGAATGAGCTACGACGAAACCAACGATTTGAATGTATCGGTTACTAAACGCGAAGAAGAAATCCTAAAGTTTATTGCACAAGGATTAACCAACAACGAAATTAGTGATAAGTTGGGCTTGAGTATTCGTACTGTGGAAAGCCATCGTTACAATTTAATCAAAAAGTTAAACCTTCGTAATGCCTCGCAATTGGTAAAATTTGCTGTTATGAACACAAATTATATCAAATAATGAGATAAATAAGTAGTTTCACTTATTTTTTTCCAATATTGAAGTAGTTATTTTTGTATTATACATATTTATAGTAAATAAGAAAGTTAAGATATATGAAATTTAAAATTTTAATAACCAAAATATTGATTGCATTG
Organism: Candidatus Kapaibacterium sp.; assembly: GCA_937995785.1. Taxonomy (GTDB): domain Bacteria; phylum Bacteroidota; class Ignavibacteria; order Kapaibacteriales; family UBA2268; genus GWF2-33-9. The sequence continues at coordinate 1,395 of CALKJQ010000109.1, read as the reverse complement.
TTTGCAGTTCAATTTGCATTTTCGCAGACCGAAAATGTTGGTATCGGCACATCATCGCCCGATAATTCTGCATTATTGCACTTGGATGTGTCGGCAATGGCAACAAAGCGAGGATTATTGATACCTAAAGTTACAACTGCCCAAAGAACCTCAATTAGCAATCCCGCAAATGGACTATTAATTTATGACACAGATGACAACCTGTTTTATTACAATGCTGGCACCCCCGCAACACCTAACTGGGTTGCTTTTGTAGCTACTAATTCAACTTTTCCATTCAGCTCGATTTCTTCTGGTACCAATACTATAGCAACAATGGTTGTTGGTAATGGTGCTTCGCTTGCACCAACTGGGACAGGTTATGTCCAAGCCAATAGATTTGTTGGAACGGGCTCGACAACCGATGCGATTGACTTAGCTACAAGTGAAGTAGCTGGAATACTACCACTTGTTAATGGTGGCACTGGATTAAGTTCCACTCCTTCCAATGGTCAATTGTTAATCGGAAATGGAACAAATTATTCATTAAATACAATTACCGCTGGAACTGGAATTAATGTTACAAATGGAGCTGGGACTATCACTATTGCGGCAGATGCCACTAATATTAGCCATAATTCGCTTAATGATTTACAAATCGCACAATCAGGCGTTACCTACGGTCATATTAACGACCAAAATCAAACTATTGCTGGTGCAAAAACTTTTTCGAGTAATGTTACTGCTCCCACTTTTACTTCTGCCGTTACAACTGGAACTCCACCATTCAATGTAAGTTCCACAACTCTTGTAAATAACCTAAATGCTGATTTATTAGACGGATTGAATTCTACTGACTTTTTGCAAACAACAGGTACTGGTAACTTAACCACCACGACAACTGGACTGACTATTACAGGCGGAATAAATGCAGTAATTGGTACAGGAACTACTATAAACATTGCAACAGCAAATGGGACAAATACAGGACTATTAACATCCACAGATTGGACTACATTTAATAACAAAGAGAACGCTTTAACATTTAATTCACCACTATCGCGTTCAGTAAATACGATTTCGTTACCACAAGCCAATGGCACAACAGATGGATATCTAAGTTCTACCGACTGGACTACATTTAACAACAAATTAGGATCGGGTAGTGCTGCTGGAGGAGACTTATCGGGAACATATCCCAACCCAACAGTAGATGGATTGCAAGGAAATCCAGTTAGCAACACAGCCCCATCAAGCGGACAAGTTCTAAAATGGGATGGCTCGGCTTGGTCGCCCGCAACAGACAATAATACAAGCTATACGGCAGGAAATGGAATTGATATAACGGGCACTACAATTAGTGTTCTCTTTGCTGGTTCGGGTTCGGCAACTACTGCATCCCGCAGCGACCATAAT
>CALKJQ010000108.1 GCA_937995785.1 Candidatus Kapaibacterium sp. | reverse complement strand
GGTAGGGAAAAATTTGTCGAAAAAGTTTGGGAATGGCGCAATGAATACGGTTCTATAATTTTTGAACAGATGAGAAAATTAGGAATATCGCCTGATTGGAATCGCACTTTATTCACTATGGACGAAAGTGCCAGTAATGCTGTCCGTGATGTATTTATTAAATTGTTTGATGAAGGTTTGATTTATAAAGGCAAAAAAATTATAAACTGGTCCCCTTTGGCTCAGACTGCATTGTCGGACGAAGAAGTTGAATATAGAGAAGTGAGAGAGCATCTTTATACTATGAAATATAGATTAGTAGGATCGGAAGATTATTTGTTGGTTGCCACAGTCCGACCCGAAACAATTTTTGGAGATGTTGCTGTTGCAGTCAATCCAAATGATGAAAGATACAAAAATTTGATAGGAAAAAACGTAATAGTCCCACTTGTCGGACGTGAAGTGCCGATAATTGCTGATGACTATGCCGATCCCACATTTGGAACTGGTTGTGTGAAGATAACACCAGCCCACGATCCTAATGATTTTTTGGTTGGAGAGCGACACCATTTACCCCAACTCAACTCCATTAATCCCGATGGCACACTTAATGAACTAACGGGTGAATTCAATGGTTTAGATAGGTTTGTAGCTCGCAAAAAAATAGTGAAAAAACTCGAGGAATTGGATTTAATAGAGAAAATCAAAGATTATGTTCATAATGTAGGTTATTCGCAACGAGGAGGAGAGCCCGTAGAGCCATATTTAAGTGATCAATGGTTTGTGAGTATGCAACCATTAGCCGAAGAAGCATTAAAAGTTGTTCAAAATGGCGAAATTCGATTTTTTCCCAATCATTGGGTAAAAACTTACGAACATTGGATGACAAACATCAGGGACTGGTGCATTTCACGGCAATTGTGGTGGGGACATCGAATTCCAGCTTACTATACCGAGGATGGCAAATATACTGCAGCTCGCTCCGAAAGAGAAGCAAGAATAAAATTAAATTTAAATGAAGAAGCAAAATTAATCCAAGACCCCGACGTGTTGGATACCTGGTTCTCGTCTTGGTTGTGGCCACTTACCGCAATGCGATGGAATATGGACGAAGGTTACAACAAAACGATGACTAAGTTCTTGCCAACTGATTTACTTGTAACTGCACCCGATATTATTTTCTTCTGGGTTGCTCGAATGATTATGGCAAACCTAAAATTTGCTGGCAAAATACCATTCAAAGATGTATATTTCACTTCCACGATTAGAGATGGTAAAGGTCGTAAACTTTCGAAATCGTTGGGCAATTCGCCCGATCCTTTAAATATTATCGATAAATACGGATCGGATGCAATTCGATTTACAACATTGTATTTATCGCCTTTGGGGCAGGATATTAGAATGGATGTTGATGTTGTTTCGCAAGACATTCCCTCGATGGAAATTGGGCGAAATTTTGCAAATAAAATATGGAATGCTGCCCGATTTCTACAAATGAAATTTGATTCAATCCAGAACAAAGAAATCCATCTCAATTTTGACGAAAACAACTTAACATCTGCTGATAAATGGATTTTATCGAGATTAAACAATGTAATTCAAAAAGTTAATGAGTCGCTAACCAATTATAGATTAAATGATTTTGCTAAGTTGCTATATGATTTTATTTGGAAAGATTTTTGCGATTGGTATGTGGAAATCGTAAAAATACGGTTCAGCCAATTCCAAAACGACTCCGACAAATTGGACTTAATTAATTTCGCTTTCTTTATCTTCGAAAAAATATTAAAAATATTACATCCATTAATGCCGTTCATAACCGAAGAATTGTGGCACAATCTATTTAACAAACCTGCCGAATTAAGTTTGAGTAAATCTGAATTTCCAAAATATAATTCCTCTTTTAATTCAATAAAAATCGAAACCAATTTCCAACTTGTGCAACTTGTAATCGAAGAAATACGCAGCCTGAGAGCAAGTATGGTAATTCCACCGAGCACGAAATTGCCTATATATATTCGCCTGCAAGATGAAGAATTGATCCAAATTTTTTCAGAAAATCAATCAGCATTAGAAGATTTGGCAAAATCGAGTAATTTCCTGATTAATTCCAATAATGTTCCCACCAAATCTGTTACAAGCGTAGTGAGAAACATAGAAATATACATGGAGTTAGACCAAAATTTTGATATAAACCAAGAATTAGCACGATTGAAAAAAGAAGAAGTCCGATTGGTTAATAATATTGGCGGAGCCGAAAGGAAATTATCTAACGAGAAATTTGTGCAAAATGCCGACCCCGAAGTTGTTTCGTACGAACGCGAAAAGTTGGATAATATGAGAAATTCATTGCAAAAAGTTCAATTAAATATTACTAACTTAGAAAAAATTATTACAAATTAAACAACAACAGTAATGAAAAAATCATTAAATAAAATTCTAATAAAAGGACTAAAATTCCATTCCCATCATGGAGTTAAACCCGAAGAAAAAGCAATTGGCGGAACCTATGAAGTGGACGTTGAATTATTTTACGATGCAACTGATGCCATTATCAAGGATGATTTGTCCTATGCTTTGAATTACGAAGAAATACTCTTTGATATCACTGATTTTATGCAAAGTGAACCTTTTGATTTAATAGAAACTTTGACTTTCGAAATATTAAACCATTTGATGGATAAATATCCATTGATAGAAAAAGTAAGCGTTAAAGTTCGTAAATACAATATTCCTTTCAAAGGTTTGATGGATTATATTGAAACAGAACAAACATTCGAAAGAATTCATAAATAGTTAGAAATTTATGTTCGAACTAATTGATTATCAATCTACAAAACATTACGTAGTCCTTTCAATTGGTTCGAATATTGGAAACCTAAAATTAAATATTGAAAAAGCTATTGAATTACTTATTAATTCCAATGTTTTACAAAATATTCATCAATCATCTTTTTACTTAACAGAACCAAACGGATATGTTACTGAGCGTTGGTTTATGAATGTTTCGATTAAAGCCGAAACAGAGCTAAACCCTTTTGCCTTACTATTCTTCCTTAAATCAGTTGAGTATCAATTAGGTAGAGAAAAAAGCGATGAATTATCCGATAGAATCATCGATATTGATATATTATTCTACGACACAATTTCAATAAATACCAAATACCTAATATTGCCACATCCTAAGATGCATAACAGAAATTTTATGTTATTACCAACAATCGAATTGTTACCTAATTTCGAACATCCAATTTTACAAAAAACTCTCGTAAATGTTCTAAATGATTGCCAAGATACCTTAAAAGTAATTAAACAATGAATTTTAACGATAAAAAGAATGAAATTCTACAAAGAACAGACATTGTTCAATTAATTGGCGAAAGTATTCGATTGTTTAGGCGTGGTTCGAATTTTATCGGATTATGTCCTTTCCACGATGAAAAAACACCCTCTTTTACCGTATCCCCCGATAAACAATTCTACAAATGCTTTGGTTGCGGCAAAAGTGGCAATGCAATTACATTTGTGATGGAACACAATGGTTTATCGTTTTTGGAAGCTATGAAATTGCTTGCTGGCAAAGCTGGCATTCCATTCGAATTCGAAAAACAAGACGAAAACCAAGCCAATAGACAATCCGAGTTATTGACAGCTATGGAAAATGCAACAGATTTTTTCGTGCATAATCTAAATACAAAAGAAGGTGAAAAATGCAAGGACTATTTTGCAGATCGTGGTTTTGACGAAAATATAATAAAAATTTTCAAGTTAGGTTATTCCCCCAATTCATTTGATAAACTTCTCAAATATCTGCAAAAAAAAGGTATATCGAACGAAATTGCTTTAGAATGTGGTTTACTTGTGAAAAACGAAAATGGAAAGGTATTCGACCGTTTTCGTAATCGTGCTATGTTTCCTATTCAGGATATTTTTGGTCGAACAATAGCATTTGGTGCTCGTCAGTTGGATGATGATAAGAATCAAGCTAAATATATAAATAGTCCACAAACGCCGTTGTATGATAAAAGTAGGGTATTATACGGACTGAACCAAGCAAAAAATTCTATAATGCAAAACGACAAAGCAATAATTACCGAAGGTTATGCCGATGTGATTACTATGCATACTTATGGGTTTAAAAACACTGTTTCGTCGAGTGGCACAGCTTTAACTGATTTACAACTAATATTACTTTCGAGATATACAAAGCGATTGTTGCTCCTTTTTGATGGTGATGAAGCTGGCATTAAAGCGGCCGAGAGAGCATTGATACTGGCATTAGAAAACAATTTTGAAGTCGATATAATTGTTCTGCCCGATGGAAATGATCCCGATAGTTTCCTAAGAAAGTTCGGGAATGTCGAACTAATTAAATTAATTGATAATCAAGATAATAATTTTCTCAATTTTTTAATTAATATACATCTAAAGAAAAAACAATTATCTGCATCTGCCAAAACTATTGCAATTAATAGAATTCTCGAAGTAATTGCCGTTGTGCCCGAAGAATTACACCGAAATCTATTGATAGAAGAATTTGCCTCTAAAATTGGTTTCGACAACATCCAGATAAATGTTCTTCGCTCAAATCTTGAGAAATTTATTGGAAAAAAGATAGTTAGAAGTTTTTCGGAAGCGAAGATTGAAGAAAGCAATAAAACAAACAAGAATATAAATTTCGAAGAAGAATGTCGTCGATTAATTAGGCAATTTACAAATTCGGAATACGCTTTTTTCCGATTTATTCTATCAAATCCAAGTACTTACAAGTTAAATTTTAAAAGTACTAAAACAGATAAATTTTTGCTAAGTAAGGTTAGCAAACGATTGCAAATCAATTTGCGAAATTACGAAAATTACGATGATTTGTTGTCCAATCTCGATAATCCCGAATTTAATCCCCATCTAAGAAATATCATAAGAACTTTTTTGTTAGATAATCCCAAAAGTTCTGATAACTGGCAAAAATACAATAAAAGTGAAATTGATGCTAATATTAACTATAAATTTAAATTGCTCACATTAAATTTAGAAAAAGACTATGTGGAAAGCAAGATAAATCAAATCACAAAAGATATAAAAAAAACAACAGACGACACCGAAAAATTAGCTTTGATGGAATCATACAAATCATTTTACGAACGCAAGGAGGAACTTATAAAATTGCTTTCTGAAATATAAAGTTAAAAAAAAAGGATAAGTATTTTTTGCTACTTATCCTTTTAGAATTATAGATATTAATTATCAAGTTCCCGCATTGTAGTCGTTGATATAAGCAATTTGTTCGGGGGTTAACACATCTAATTTCTTTTTCATCATCTCAATTTTGGTTTGAGCAACGAATTCGTCCTGATCTTCGGGAATATCCATAACTTCAATTGGCATATTTTCGCCAGCTTTGTGGCGAGTAACCAACGACAAATGAGCCATAAATTGATTGGCAAACGACATATCCATTACTTCGGAGGGATGACCTTCGGCAGCAGCAAGGTTTATTAATCGTCCTTGTGCAAGTAGATAAATCCTATTTCCGTTTTTCAGAGTATATTCCTCGCAATTTGGTCTTATTGTTCGTTTACTAACCGATATTTCTTCTAATTCGGGGATATTTATTTCGGCATCATAGTGCCCCGTATTGCAAACGATAGCACCATCTTTCATTTTTTCGAAATGCCACTTACGGATGATGTCTTTCACTCCTGTTGCTGTTACGAAAATATCGCCAACTTCGGCAGCTTCGTCCATTGTCATCACTTCGTGACCTTCCAAAATACCCTTTAAAGCTGCAGTTGCTTTTACTTCGGTGATAATTGTGTTTGCTCCTAAACCCTTTGCTCGTTTGGCAACTCCCGAACCACAATGTCCGTGACCAGCAACAACAAAGTTTTTACCAGCAATTAATACCGAAGTGGCACGAATAATACCATCAATTGTTGATTGACCAGTACCATAAACATTATCGAAATCCCATTTTGTTTCAGCATCATTAACAGCATAAACTGGATATAGCAACATCCCAGCTGCCTGACGCGAGCGAAGACGATGGACGCCTGTTGTAGTTTCTTCGGAACCGCCAATTATGTGGTTTTTTGCTAATTCGGGATATTTTTCGTGGACAGTATCGATTAAATCACATCCATCATCTAATGTTAAATGAGGATTGCCATCAATCGTACGCTCTATACACCAATAAAAATCGTCTTTATTATCATACCAAGCATAGATTTTGATTCCTTCTTCTGCCAATGCAGCAGCTACTGCATCATTGGTGGAAAGTGGATTGCAACCCGACCAAAGTACTTCGGCGCCGCATTCTTTTAGTGTGCGAATAAGAACGGCGGTTTCTTTGGTAACGTGCAAACAGCCAGCGATAGTATATCCCAGAAATGGCTTTGTTTTGCTATATTTTTCGCGTAAACCCATCAATACGGGCATACGGGATTCTGCCCAATCGATGAGTAATCGTCCTTCGGGAGCTAACGATAAATCGCGAACACAATACTGACCAACTATTTCATCTAATTTTACGGTTGTCTTTCTTCCGTTGTTATTTTCTGACATTTTTAACTCTTGATTATTTAACTAAAATTCTTTTTAAATGTATCAACAAGATCTAATTTTTCCCAAGGAAATTCATTTCTTCCAAAATGACCATAGGTAGCAGTTTTTTGATAAATCGGTTTGCGTAAATCAAATTTTTCTATAATGCCTCGAGGAGTTAAGTCGATATGATTAATAATAAAACGACCTAATTCGATATCCAAATCTCTTAGATTTCTGTTAGTTTGGACAAAAACAGATATTGGTTGGGCAATTCCAATTGCATAGGATAATTGAATCATACACTCGTCGGCAATGCCAGCAGCTACAATGTTTTTGGCAATATGGCGTGCAGCATAAGCAGCAGAACGGTCAACTTTGGTTGGATCTTTGCCCGAAAAAGCACCACCGCCGTGGGGAGCTTTACCGCCATATGTATCCACAATAATCTTACGACCGGTAAGACCAGTATCGCCGTGAGGACCGCCAATTACGAAACTACCTGTTGGATTTACGTGAACCTTGGTTTCGTTATCCAATAGATCCTTAGGAATAACATCGTATATCAAATACTTAATTATATCATCTTTAATTTGTGATTGAGGAATGCCGGCGGCGTGTTGGGTGGACACAACAATTGTATCAACTCTTTGTATTTTGTTGTTTTCATCGTATTCCAAAGTTACTTGGGATTTAGAATCGGGTTTTAAATATGGCATCAAAGTTGTATTCTTTCGGATGTCGGCTAATTTATAAACTAATTTGTGGGCAAAACTAATTGCAGCAGGCATTAATTCGGGCGTTTCATTAATAGCATAGCCAAACATCATACCTTGGTCGCCCGCACCACCAACATCGACACCCATTTTGATGTCGGGTGATTGTTGATTAATTGTGTTGAGAATAGCAACCGAATCTGCATCGAATCTCAATCCTGGTTCGGTATATCCAATATCGCGAATAACATTACGGACGAGCACTTGGAGGTCGACATAAGTATTGGTAGTAATTTCGCCACCAATCAAAATCATTCCAGTAGTTGCAAAGCATTCGCAAGCAACGCGGCTAAATGGGTCGCCAGCAAGCATTGCATCGAGAACTGCATCCGAAACCTGGTCGCAAATTTTATCGGGGTGCCCTTCGGATACAGACTCCGAAGTGAATAAATAATTCTTATTCATTTATTGTTTCCTATAATTCTTTATTTATCGTCATTTTTGAATAGTCCAAAGTACTCGAATCACCTACGTTTAATTTTTGAAATAACCCACTAACAAAAGCTTCGTTGCCAATAATGGATTCGTCCAACAATGAGTTATAAACTTGAGCACCATAACTAACGATTGAATTTTTAATTATTGTATCTTTCACCACAGCTTCGTCTGCAATCGATGCGTAAGGACCGATGATTGAGTTCTCAACTTTGGCTTTGCTCGAAATGTAGCTTGGTGGAATTATTACAGAACCATCGAGAGAGAAAGGAGTATTAATTTTATTCAACAAAAATTGGTTGGTCGATAAAAGTGTTTCGGGTTTGCCACAATCATACCAGCCATCAACATCGAAAGTATCAAAATATTCACCATTGTCAATCATTATTTGCAGAGCATCTGTAAGTTGGAATTCACCTCGGGTTCTTATGTTGTTGTCTATTAATTGTTCTAATGCAACGTTCAAAGCGTCGGAGTTTTGTATGTAATATATTCCAACAATTGCAGAATTAGATATCGGTTGTTCGGGCTTCTCGATCAATCTTTCGATTTTGCCTTCGATATTCTTTATAACTACACCAAATCGTCGAGGGTCGGCAACTTCCTTTACGCCAAGAGAATTGCAATGATGATTGTAAACAAATGATAAATCTACATCAAAAATGGTATCGCCCAGAATAATTAACAGTGGCTCGCTTGCAAAACTTTTTCGAGCAGTCCAAATTGCATGACCTAACCCAAGTGTTTCTTCTTGATGAACAAACCTAACGTCTAATCCAGGATATTTTTTATAAACAAAATCCATAACCCTATCGCCCATATACCCGGTGATGATTGTGGCTTTGTTAATTCCAATTTTCATTAGTGATTCAATTATGTGTGCTAAAATTGGTTTACCTGCAACATTCAAAAGTACTTTCGGCGTTGTGAAAGTGTGGGGTCTGAGTCTTGTACCAATTCCTGCAACTGGAATTATTGCTCGCATAATGTGTAATATATTAAAGATTACAAAATTACGAATAATTATTCTTTTAGTAAATTAATTTTTTCTTAACAATTGATTCATTGTTAAATAATAATTTTGCAAGAAAGTAAAGTATCAAATTGGACGCAGAGAAAAAACAAATCAATTTTCCATTATTTCTAAAATTATTAGTATTGTCTGGCATAC
>CALKJQ010000107.1 GCA_937995785.1 Candidatus Kapaibacterium sp. | reverse complement strand
GGAACGGGTAACAGTTCTATATCTGGCAATGGAGTATGGCAGGATATCAATAAAGTAGTATTAGACAAATCTGGCGGATTATTGGATTCGTTGTTGCTTAATTCCATTACGTTTGCCAATGTTACGCATATATCCAATCCTAATTTCATTCCAATATCGGGCGTAATTAAAACTACTTCAGGTTTTGTTACAAAAATTGCCTCTTATATGTATGATTTAACACTTTTACCTAATAGTGGAATTCATACATTTAATGGTGGTATTATTGCCGATAGAAACTTATTGGCAAGTTCTAACTCAACTATTCAATTAGATAAAGGAGCATTGCAAGTTGGCAATCTAGTTGATAGAAACTTAATCTATTCAAGTGGTTCTCAAATTACATTAAACGATGCACAAATGTCGATAGCAGGAGGATTTTTAAGGTCGAATCCGACAGCTACGACCACTTTGAATATCAATCATCCCAATAGCTCGATTATTGTTGGAAGGATTGGCTACACGGGTATCGATCCAACTTTCGATTTACAGAATAGCGGTTCGGTCTTGAATATGACCACAGGTAGAATAATCGTTGCAAATGCAAACATAAATTCCACTTCGGATATTAACATAAGTGCAAATGGCGGTGGTGGAATTACCGGTGGCGATATACAACTTGGAGATACACTTCTTACTACATCAACCAATTCGTTTAAGTTTTCGGGTACAACACCAATTTATAACTTGCATTTGGTTAATGATGGCGCCGAAATTAATAACTATGTTTCTCAACTCTCTGCTCTCGAATATATTGTTAAAAATAATATAATAGTTGACAAGAAACAAGATTTGAACATCAACGGTAATACATTAACCTTGCAAGGCAATTTGATTGTATATGGTAAGGTAACTGCCACACCTGCGTCGCCTTCGTCATTATCCTGGAGGATGATTTTAAGTGGCACAAACGATCAATACTTTCGTAACTACAATTCTGCCCAACAAGCAATTGAAATTTACAGCTTAAGAATTGCCAAAAATACAGGTAATTTAATTTTAGGTGGTGGTGGTTCTACTCATTCTAATCTGAAGGTTAACGACCATTTGGAATTTGTGAGTTCGAATAACGCTTTTATCGATTCTCGAACTAATAATTTTAAAGTAGTAGTGGGACCTAACTCGGCAAATTTAGGTATATATCAAATATCCCGACCAAACCTTGGTCACATAAATGGAAAATTATCGCGTTATATTCCAAATGGAAGTCAGACATTTGATTTCCAAATTGGTTTGGATACCATCGGAGCATATCGTCCTGTTCAAATCGTAACTACTGGCACCAGTAATACTGCTGGTTATGTGGAATCAATTGTTTATCCCGATGATCATCCCGATATAGCAAATTCAACTCTTTTACCATCAACAAACGTTCCTCGCTATTGGGCTGTTAATCGCGATACTAATTTTGGTCCGTTTAATTTAGGATCGGGCGGGAAATATCAGATTACGACAACTTTCAAAAATCCCGATGACGTTCCAAATCCTCCTTCGCTATCACTATTCGAGCACAGGTTGTATTCACCATCATACCCTCCACTTGCGGGAACTTGGTCGATACCTTCGTTCCTCTCGAGTAATTCCACTTCGGTTACTTCGCAGAATCTTACCACTTGGGGTGATTTTGTTGTTGGTGAACCAAATACTATTACATTTTATAGTATTCAGGATGGTAATTGGCAAGATGTGAACACTTGGTCATTAACAAGTTATACAGTTCCAAATCCGCCAACGAGAATTCCAAATCAAAACACCGATATAGTTCGGATTGGTAATGGAAAAACCGTTACATTACTCGATGATGCAACCTATCCAACAGTTAGGAATGTTATTGTAGAAACTTACAATGGTAATCCTGGTTATTTGCAGGTTAATGGTCAATTTAATTACTTACGAGGATTGATATTCCAATTAGATGACGGTAATACGCTTGGTGTCCACCACGTGGATGGATTGCGACCAATTTCCGATGGGCTGGTTGGCGCTATTCAAACAAATTCCCGCAATTTTGGGATATCTCGTTATATATTTAATAGTACGAACGGAAACCAAATAACGGGTTCTGCTTTGCCAAATTACGTACAAAGCATTATCGTGGATAACTCATCGCCTACTTTGAACAAAAAGGTATTTTTGACCAACTATCCCGGCGCGCCCCAAGTTAATATAATCGATACATTATTTGTTCGGCAAGGCGTCTTCAATTTCGGTAACCGTAATATCAGATTGCTGGGTCAATTTGTTATCGATTCAATATCGAACGATGGAAAAACTGAGCCATTAAGTTCCAAATTGATATTGGATAGCACAACAAGCAAAAATATTGTTATTCGCAACCGTAGCGGAGTGAACTTGTTCGATTTGCAATTGGTTGGTGGTGGCATTCTGAATGTAAAACGTGAAGGTCCAAAAGTTACTTCCCAAAGTCATTTGAATATAGCTGGGACGCTGGATTTCGCTGCACCATACATCGTTGCTTTGGGAGATAGCACAAATATTCATATTAATAATACAGATATAAATGCAATTTTAA
>CALKJQ010000106.1 GCA_937995785.1 Candidatus Kapaibacterium sp. | reverse complement strand
AGTAAATCTCTTACTTCTTGAGGTATGTTTTGGGATTCTCCCGTAATTGGATTTACATAAACATAAACCGTTGATGCTCGAGCTAATAGTTGGTTATTGCTAATTGCTAAATTCTCGAAATGGATTGAACTATTGCCAATTTCTTTAACTTTGGTGAATACTTCTATTATATCGTTAAAATGAGCAGGTGCATAATAGTCTATTTCGTGATGTACGGTCATTACGGGGAAGTTATTTATTAAATCTTGCAAATTATTTGCCATTCCTAATGACTGCAATAATTCCAGTCGGGCATTCTCGAACATATAAAGATATTGTATGTTATGTAATATCTGGAATGAGTCAACTTGATGGAATTGCACTTTCACGGAAATCTTGTGTTTGAAAGCCCTTATTAGATGGTTTATATCATGTGTTGTTTTCATTTTACTGCTCTATCAATTCCTTTGCAGATTGAACTAAAATGTTAGCAGCCTCTGATGCATCGTGGAACGATACATCCAAGTGAAAGACGGCACGCATTCGGTTTTCGTTCAATGCACTAATCAAAAGTCCTTTTTCCTTCAACTTATTTATTAGTAGGTTCATCGAAATATTTGCATTTTTATCTATCATTACGATGTTAGTTTCTACTTTGGAGTCGTCGATCTTAAAGAGGTCTGATTTATTAACTAATAAGGAAAATGCAATAGCTTTTTTGTTGTCATCTACTAATTTATGCAAATTATTGACTATTGCAAATTTTGCGGCTGCTGCCAATAATCCTACCTGACGCATACCACCACCATAAGTTTTACGAATTTTCCAAGCACGTTCAATGTTAGAGCGGTTTGATATCAACATAGAACCGATTGGAGCACCTAAGCCTTTGGAAAAACATACACTAATGGTATCGAAATATTTTGCATATTCGGACAATGGGATTTTGGTCATAACGTGAGCATTCCACAATCGTGCACCATCGAGATGCATTGAGATGTTGTTTTCCTTTGCAATTTCGTATACTTGCTTGATATAATCTAAACTTATAATAGTCCCCCCGTGCCTATTATGGGTGTTTTCTATAGCAATTACTGCAGTTCTAGGGAAGTAATAAATGTTTTGTCGAATAGCTTCTTTGATATTCTCAAGAGGTATTTCGCCTTTTTCGGATTTTAATGGATAAACTTGTACGCCTGACAAACGAGCAGGACCTCCATTTTCGTAATAAAATATATGTGCATCGGCATCGGCAATTATTTCTTCGCCTGGTTTAGTGAGTAAATTCAGACATATTTGATTGCTCATTGTGCCAGAAGGGACAAATAATGCGGCTTCTTTGCCAAACAAACTTGCAACAAATTCTTGTAAATCATTAGAAGTGGGATCTTCGGCATAAACGTCGTCTCCAACTTTTGCCGATAGCATCGCTTCGAGCATCTCATTGCTCGGACGGGTTACTGTATCGCTTCTTAAATCAATCATATTAATGCAGTTAGCATAGTTAAGTTATAAGTATTTAAAATAAGCTCCACTATCCATAAAAAACCAGCAAAGAAAATTGGGACAATCAAATTGTCGTCAACTTTAATCATTTTAGAAATTGCTTCGCCGAATGTGGTGAACAGAGCTGCAATCAATCCATAAAGTAGGAAATAATTATTAAGATGGAAGGTTAGGAAATAAACTACAACAGTAGCCGCCGCAGTAATAAAAAAAGCGGCACTTCCTTCAATTGTTTTCTTTTTGAAAATAGGAGTTCGCCCCCATTTGCGTCCAATCAATGCCGATGCAATGTCGGATACTATAAGAATAGACAAAGCAACACAAGCAAAAAGTTTCGGGAAAATCAGTATTGTTAATGTTGCACTAATAACTAACCACGAGGCGCCATTCAACCGAAATTTTTTCTTTTTTCTTTCGTGCTTACGCAAAATTGAGCCGAAATATTTGTAGAAAAACTTTTGAACGGGTTCAACTTTTTTACTCAATACGTCAATTGAAACTGTGATGACGGCAATTAATAACATTAACCAAAAGGCTGTCCATTTGTCGATTTGTATATAAACAAGTGAAATATTTAAAGAAAAAAGATGTATTAACTTTCTACGAAGCTCGTCGTTGTAACTAATATCTTTATTCTTTTTCTTAGTTCCCGATAGTGATAGATTTTTTGATTCTTCCGCAGTGTTCGAATTGTTCAATTCCAAACTATTTTCGGAATAATCATTAAGTATATTTTTGTCTTGATTTTCGTAAATTTGCATCTTTTTTGCTAAGTTATTAATCAAATGAGAATTTGTAAATTTAAATTCATCTATTATGCAAATTAAAAAATTGTTATAAAAAAATAACAAATTCAAGGAAAGGAAATGAATATTGTAACTGCTACTGCCGAACTTACACCAATAGCCAAAGCTGGTGGGTTGGGCGATATGGCTTCGTTTTTATCGCGGGAATGGATAAAAATGGGTCATAAACCAATTATTGTACTTCCCAAATATAGTTTTATCGATACAAATAAATGGGGCTTTAGAAATACGCTTAAAACTATAATTGTCCAGATGGGTTATTGGTTGGAATATGGATTGCTTTGGGAGGGCAAGTTGCCGGGCAGTGATGTGCCTGTTTATCTTGTTGAACACGAAGGTTATTTTAATCGTGGTGGAATTTATGGCGACCCTAATGAATATGCCGACAACGATCGCCGATTTATTTTCTTTAGCAAAGCGGTGTTCGAAGTTTGCCGCGCAATTGGTTTTTCGCCCGATGTGATCCACGCCCATGATTTCCACACAGCCTTCACTATGTCCTTCCTAAAAGAATTCTATCGAATCGATCCCTTATTTAGCAAAACAGCAGGCGTATACACTATACATAATTTAGCATATCAAGGTAAATTTAATCCCGAAACTGCCTTGAAGTATGCAGGCATACCTTGGAGCAAGTTCTATCCATTTTCCGATTATGAATACTATGGTTTGGTTAATGCAATGAAGGTAGGAATAATGAATGCAGATAAAATTACGACTGTTAGTCCTAACTATGCTCAAGAAATTAGATGGAGCTATTATGGCGAAGGAATGGAAGGCGTTATTAATTTACGTGCCGCAGATTTTCTTGGTATATTAAATGGTATTGATTACGACGAGTGGAATCCCGAAACTGATAAAAGTATTGGAGTGAATTACAATAAATTTAATCTCGAAGGCAAGCGACAAAACAAACATCAATTACTACGTGATTATGGCTTGAGCGATCTCGACGATTTGGATATGCCTGTGATTTCGATGGTTACTCGGTTGGCTGAGCAAAAAGGGATAGATTTGGTGGTTAACAAAATGGAAGAATTGTTGGAAACTACAAATTTTAGATTGTTTGTTCTGGGATCGGGGGAATATAACTATGAGCAATTCCTAAGATATTTGCAAAGCAGATTCCCGAAAAAAGCAATTATTCATATAGGACACGATATTGCGCTGTCCCACAGGATATTTGCCGCAAGCGATTACTTTCTTATGCCTTCCCGATTCGAACCTTGTGGATTGACACAGATGTTTTCGCTTCGATATGGCGCAATACCAATTGCCCGCGAAACCGGCGGTATTGCCGATACGGTTAAGGAGTATAATTACGAAAATATGACAGGAAATGGTTTTACGTTTTGGCAATATAATGCCGACGATATGGCCTTTGCAATTAGGCGAGCATTAGGCGTTTATAACATCATTCCCCATTGGGACAAAATACGACAAAATGCAATGAATGAAAATTATTCAGCAAAACAAACTGCAACTCATTACCTCGATGTATTTCGCTGGGCTAAGGAGAATGTGCAATAAATTATACAAATAGGTTGTAATTATCTACCGAATATAGTTTGTATGTTCTTTTTTTCGAATACCTGCTATCTTATGATTATGAACAAGTACTATAAATAAATTGGGAATGAATTTTTAGTTCATTCCCAATATATATTCACCATTAAGGATTGTTGATTTTTTATTCTTGTCCTACTTCTTTGTAGCAGAACCACCAATCGTAGTTTTGGTAGCGGCTCTTTTTGTATTGAGCGGCTTTAAAATCGGTTGCGGGCGGAACAATCACTTTGTCGCCAATCATTTCGTTGTTGGGCCAATTCGCAGGCATAGCCACTCCGTTTGCATCCGAAACTTGGAACGCTTTAATCATTCTTAGAAGTTCATCAAAATTGCGACCTATTTCTTGTGGATAGAACAAAATAGCGCGGATTTTTCCTGTTGGGTCCACAAAATAGACGGCGCGTACAGTGTTGAAACCTTTACTTGGGTGAACCAATCCCATCATTTTGGCAAAATCGCCATGGTCGGCAATAATTGGGAATTCGATTTGCACATCCAAATTATCTTTAATCCATTCAACCCATTTAATGTGCGAAAACACTTGGTCGATACTCAAACCGATTAATTCTGTGTTCAACGATTTGAATTCTTCGTATCTTTTTTGGAATGCTACAAATTCTGTTGTGCAAACGGGCGTGAAATCGGCGGGATGGCTAAATAAAATAAACCATTTACCTTCGAATGCTTTAGGTAATTTCATTTTACCTAAGGTGGTTTGTAATTCTACTTCGGGGAATTGGTCCCCAATCATTGGAATTCTGTTTTCCATTTTGTTTCTCCTTGTTTTTTATGAGTTATTAATTAATTATTAAAAAAGATGAGTAAATACTTATTTATTTCCTTTTTTTACGAATATAATTGCTTGTTAGTGCATTGGTGTGGGGTTGGTTATTGGCAAT
>CALKJQ010000105.1 GCA_937995785.1 Candidatus Kapaibacterium sp. | reverse complement strand
TCAGTAAATTGTCCTATTAATGAGTTTCTGCTTTGCAATGTTTGACCTTCTGCATCTGAACCTTTTGGAACATAAGCAAAGTATCCACCTCTCAGGTTATAAAATAATTGTTCAGGAGAAGCAAAGTTTTTTAGTGCTTCTGTAAAAAATTGGATTTCCATATCGTTACTCCAAAGTGTCATTTTATTCAATTTTCAGTTAAAATTTTTTCAATTTCACTTTCATTTGCTAAATATGGAATGGTAACTCTCAGATTTGGTTCAACTTCCATTGCTCGTGTGATAGCATTAATTGCACCTTGATTACGAGCCCAACTACGACGAGAAATGCCATTATTTACATCCCAATGTAACATAGATTTCAACCTTCGTTCACTATCGCTCGAACCATCTATAACCATACCAAATCCACCATTAATAACTTCGCCCCAACCAACACCACCTCCATTATGCAAACTAATCCAAGTTGCACCACGGAATGCATCACCAACAAAATTTTGGACAGCCATGTCGGCAGTAAATTGCGATCCATCATAAATATTTGCTGTTTCGCGATAAGGCGAATCTGTTCCGGACACATCGTGATGGTCACGACCAAGAACGATTGGTGCAGAAATCTCACCTCGAGCAATTGCATCATTGAATGCTTTTGCAATCCGTATTCTACCCTCGGCATCGGCATAAAGAATGCGTGCTTGGGAACCTACAACTAATTTGTTATTACCAGCTTCTTTAATCCATTTTAGATTATCTTCGAGTTGCTGCTTAATTTCCAAAGGACAATCATCGAGCATATCTTGGATGACTTTTTGTGCAATTTTGTCTGTTTTATCCAAATCTTTTGGATTGCCCGATGTGCAAACCCAACGAAAAGGTCCGAAACCATAATCAAAACAAATTGGACCCATTATATTTTCGACATATGATGGATACTTAAATTTATCTCCATCCATAATATTGGCTCCGGCTCGGTGCGATTCCAATAAAAAGGCATTGCCATAATCCCAAAAATAAAGTCCTTTGCTTGCTAAAATGTTAATAGCATCAACTTGTCTGATCAAAGAATTCTGAACATATTTTTTAAAGTCCTCTGTTTTAGTTGCTATCATTTCATTAGATTGTTCGTAGGTTAATCCTACGGGATAATACCCCCCCGAATACGGATTATGAAGCGATGTTTGGTCGGAACCTAACTCAACATCGAAATCTGATCGTGCTAAGCGTTCCCACAAATCCACCACATTGCCTAAGTACCCAAGAGAAATAGCTTCCTTTCTACGTCGAGCATTATCGGCACGTATCAGAAGTTTATCTATATCGTCATAATATTCAGTTAGCCAACCTTGTTCATATCTTTTTAACAAAGCTTTAGGATTGATTTCTGCAATAATTCCAACGGCACCAGCAATAACAGATGCTTTGGCTTGCGCCCCCGACATTCCTCCTAAACCCGAAGTAAGAAATACTTTGCCCGCTAATGTTTCGCCGGTTCTCAATCTTTCGGCATTCATCAAAGTAATTGTTGTTCCGTGAACTATTCCCTGAGGTCCTATGTACATATAGGATCCAGCTGTCATTTGCCCATATTGTGTTACTCCCATAGCATTATATTTTTCGTATAAATCCTTAGAACTATAATTTGGAATCATCATTCCATTGGTAACAACCACTCGAGGTGCGTCGGGATGAGATGGAAACAATCCCATAGGATGGCCTGAATACATTACAAGTGTTTGGTCCTCTGTTATCTCGGCGAGGTATTTCATTGTTAAACGGTACTGTGCCCAATTTTGGAATACTGCTCCATTGCCACCATAGGTAATTAATTCGTACGGATGTTGTGCAATTGCAAAATCCAAGTTATTTTGTATCATCAACATTATTGCGGCTGCTTGATGAGTTTTTGCGGGATATTCGTCAATCGGGCGAGCATAAATAGGATATTTTGGACGCAAGCGATACATATAAATACGACCATATTCCTTCAATTCATTCGCAAATTCCTTTGCCCAAAAATAATGCGTTTCGGGTGGAAAATACCTTAAAGCATTCTTTATTGCAAGTATTTTTTCGCTTTTATTTAAAATATCTCGTCTTTTTGGTGCTCTGTTTATATTAGGATCAAAAACAGGTAAATCGGGTATATAATTTGGAATTCCTTCCAAAATTTCATCTTTAAAACTTTTTATACTCATTTTTTTTAAGTTTAATTTTTGGATTGATTTTCTATTTTATCTATTTCTTCATCAGAAAGATGATTATTTTTTGTTAATTCGTAGAATTGTTCCCAAGTATATAACCCCGCATCGTGGCCATCACCCCAAAACGGCTGAATTCCGTAGTTTCCAACGGGTTTTAAATCTTTCAATTCGTATTTCCCAGGTTTGAATGTATTGAGTGATGGCATCGATACTCTTTTTTTACCATCTATGCTTGGGAATTCTTCGCCCGCACATTCTGCACAAGGGCAGCTATTGCGTAATACTTGTAGTTTAATTCTGTATATTTCTTCATTTCCCCAATCTATTTGTAAAAAATAAGATTTTGGTCGGGATATTTTTTTGGGAATTGTCATTTTCGTTCCTCAATTAATTTCATAATCATTTCGGGATAATTAGTCCCAATGCCTTGAACTTTGTAGTCGATTGCTTTGTTGAATAACTCAATATTATCAACATCGTAAACGCCAATTGGGATTTTATTAATTTTTGCGTTATCATTAAATTCGTCATCAAGTTCGTTAATCGAGCAAATGACGGCATCGCATTTAGTTAAATATTTCAAATCCGAAGGCAATAAATTCGAACCTGGTATTTTAATTGCTGCTATATTTATTTTTGGGTTAATAGCATTGACGATTTTTAATAGGTTATAATCGAACGAAACAATTATAGATTTGTTGATATAATCGTAATCTTCTAAGATTTTTAGCACTATTTGCGAAAAAATTTCTGGTTCTTTTGAAAATGGCTTCATTTCTACAACCATATAGGATTTATCTCGCACCAAATCCATAACTTCATTAAGGGTTGGTATCAACTGACCAGCGTATTTTTTGTCGAACCACGAACCAACTTCGATGCTTAATAATTCGGAATAGTCAAGTTCGGATATTAATTTATCGGTTTTTGATGTTCTTCCCAAATTGTCATCGTGGATAGCAACTACACGATTATCTTTTGTGATATGCACATCAACTTCGATAGCGGGCACACCTATTTCCAATGCTTTTTGGTAAGCCGCAATAGTGTTTTCGGGTGCATTTCCCGATGCCCCACGATGAGCAACAGTCAAAAATCGATGCTTTAGATAATATTTGCGTAAAGATTCCATTCTTTTCGGAAAAGTTAAATACAAAATTAACTACAATTTATCGTATTGTAGGTCTTCACTGGTTTTTAATGGAAGAGCCAAGAAAAAAGTAGTACCTTCGGTTTCGTTTGATTTAAAATAAACTTTGCCTTTCAAATAATTTTCCGTCAGTAACTTGACGCTATAGGTGCCCAATCCGCGTCCAACCCCTTTTGTTGAAAAGGAACGTTGAAATAGCTGTAATTGAATGTCAAGTGGTATCGATTTGGGATTATGAACCCAAAAAACTATAAGATTATTTTCTTGATTAGCGCCAATAGTAACAGTTTGACCTTCGTTGATTGCTTCGAGAGCATTTTTTGTTAAATTACCCAAAGATCTTTTGAGCAGGGTATGATCCGAAAAAAAAGTGATATCAGTAGTAATGGATGAAATATCCACATTTTTTCCTTGGGCAACTAAATGTTTGGAATAAATATTTTTGACTGAGTTAAGTAAATCAATCGAATTAATAGGCACTTCGGATACATCCAAATGACCTTGTTCGGCTTGCATCAATATTTTCTGTGCTTGTATTTCGTCCATCAATGCAGAGCTAACATCAAAAAGCATATCTTTGAAATCAGCAATTTCTTCGGGATTTTCTTTAATCACCTGGCTTATTCCCAGTAATCCACCCGCAGTATTAATTATGTCGTGGAAAAATATTCGTTCTAATGCATCACGCCGTTTTTCTCCGCTTATATCCTGTATTGCAAATATGGAGTATTTATTTGCTTCGAACTCGAAAGGAGTAGCCCAAACTTTTAAATCGTATGCATTATTATTTTGGTCAATTATTCGGCATTCTTCTACGCTTGTAATTCCATCAAGGCTCTTTAAAATTGCACTAACTGCCCCACATTTAGAGCAAAAGATTGTTGTTCCGCAGCCCCCCAAGTTTGTGTTACTATGTTGGCAATTTAGAATTTCACCGGGTCTTAGTCCCAATACATCGTCTATTTTTTGAATTTTAAATAACTCCGCCAATCTTTTGTTGGCAAACACTACCTGTCTTTTTTCGTTCAATACAAGTAACATATCTGGCACAGAATCTGCTATTTTTGTAATTTCAGGTGATTTTAACAGTGCATAATATTTATCGTTGATAATTTCAATTAATTCCCTTTCGGCAGGAGCAAATTCGGTTTTTAACTTGTCTTGGGTCATAACCCACCTAATTTTAATTTCATATTTTTAATGTTTTCTTGGATGTTTCCTGAAAAAATTCCTGAACCACTAACCAAAATATCTGCACCAGCTTGTGCAATCTCTTTTGCATTATCGATTTTCACTCCACCATCAACTTCAATTTCTATGTTTTCTAAGTCATGCTTTATCAAAAACTCGTTTAATTGTTCCATCCTTCTAAAATAATTATTAATAAATTGTTGTC
>CALKJQ010000104.1 GCA_937995785.1 Candidatus Kapaibacterium sp. | reverse complement strand
TTAAAAAGAATTAACAATAAAGGACTTGCTATTTAAAAGTAAGTCCTTTTTATTTTGATTTTTCAATTTGAATATCGTAGAAAATTCTAATATTTTCTTGATTTAGCCTTTGCGTAAGCCAATTTTGAATCTTGGATTTGTCATTAGTTGAGATATTATTAACAACCGATAGTGTAACGATTGAACTATGAATAGCACTATCCGCAAAATCTTTATAAAAATATGTTTCGGAATAGCCGCATCCATTGATTTGTGGATAAATAGTCCTGATTTCGTTCAAAAGGATTTTTCCAAGTTGTCGGTGTGAAATCAAACTATCTATTGTGTTTTGTTTTTGGCTCAGCATATTGTTTGCCATAGATAGTTGTTCTTTCAATCTAAATACTTCTTGGTTCTTGTCGTCAATTTGATTAAAAGTAAATCCTTTTTCGAAAATAATTTCTGCACCTTTAATTTCAAAATAATCTGTTTTTTTAATAATTGCGGTTTTTTGATTTTCAGTTAAAGGATTGCCACCATAAACTAAGAAAATCTTCCTATTAGGAGCGTCTATTTGATGTTTAAGCAAAAAGTTACCTTCAAAATTAGATATATCCTTTATATAGTTGTTAGCATTTTGCAGAAATTGCTCCTGTTTAACGAGGTTATATCCAAAAAAAATACTTGGTATGAGAACAATGATTATTACAGAGCTTGTTATCCTTGTTATTCGTTGTTTCTTTTTTTCATCGATTATGCTTCGAATTGGAAATTGTAACAATTGCGAAACAAGAACTGAGGCAAATGCAATAAATATTGTATTTATAGTAAATAAATAGAATGCACCAAAAAAGAAATTTAGTTGGGCAGTAGCAAGTCCGTAGCCTGCAGTGCAAAGTGGTGGCATTAAAGCAGTTGCTATTGCTACTCCTGGTATAACATTTCCTTTTTGCTTACTACTAATGGCAACGATTCCAGCTAAGCCACCAAACATTGCAATTAATACATCATAAATTGATGGAGTTGTTCTTGCCAATAGCTCTGAATGAGCAGTTGTTATTGGGCTTAAAGTGAAATAAGCAGTCGATGCCACCAAACTAGCAATTATTGCAAAGGTGAAATTTTTTACTGCTTTCTTGAGTAATGTTAAATCGTAGGTTGCTATACCATAACCAATACCATTTATCGGACCCATTAATGGTGAAATCAACATTGCACCTATAATTACAGCTGTGGAGTTCATATTCAAACCAACAGATGCAATAATAATTGCAAACATCAAAATCCATAAATTCGTTCCCTTAAAATTAGTTCCTTTAATTATTTCTTCATAAACCGTATCAGGATTTTCTAACTCGGCATCTAATTTAAAAAAGTATAGTATTTTTTTTAATAAGTATTTCATAATGTGATTATTGAAATTATATAAAATTCAAAGAAGATTAATCCAAATGATACATATAATTTGGTAATTTAATTTTAATTATGGTCCATCCACCTTCTAAGTCGCTCCATTGGTCGCCAACAGAGCCAATAATTTTATATTTTTTGCTTAGTTCACTACGTATTGTAGATTTGTATTCTAATGCTTTTTTTCCTTTGAATTGCAGACCTTTGCAAATCAAAGTATCGTATTTTAAGTAACCTTGGTCTTTTAAGTTCTTGGTTGTAATCTCGAATTGCTCCGAGCTACGACCCGAGATAAAAATAACTTTAATATTTCGTGCAATTAGGCTATCGTATAATCGGCGAACACCAGGTATTGCAGGCGCTCGCCCTTCCATAACCCATTCATCCCAAGTTTTTGGGTCGAAACCAAAATTAAATTTTAATTCATATTCTAAATTGGAAAGGGCAGTTTCGTCGATATCGAAAACAAAAGCGGCATTGGACGGATAGCTTAATTGTTGCAAATTGCTTAAACCTTCGTCCACTGCTTTTTCGATATCTTGGTAGTATTTTTCGGAGGTGTGATAATCTTTGACTGCTTTGGTTGCATCAGACAAATTAATTAATAAAAATTGAGATTGTGCAAAGCAAATATAATTAAAGAAAATAAATATTGCGTAGATGGAAATCCTTTTCATAATAATCACTTAAGATTAAGCTAATACTTCTGATAATTCAATCATATAACTCCAAATTGCTTTTTGTCGAGACCAAGTCTCTTCCAAAGGTGTATAGACAATTTCGTGACCTTGCCGACCAACCATAATATCGGTTTTTCCGTTGATTAACGCATCTACGGCAGCAACCCCCAAATGGCTTGCCAAAACTCTATCTCGTACCGTTGGAGAACCGCCTCGTTGAATGTGTCCGAGAATGGTGTATTTAGCATCAATATCATAGTTTTCTTTCATAAGGTGAGCAATTTTTTCGGCACCTCCATTATCGTCGCCTTCGCCAACGATAATAATTGTTCGACGAGTTTTTCCTTGTTTTAGAATTCTCTGAAATAAAATATCCATATTAGTTACGGTTTCGGGTATAGCAATGTATTCTGCTCCGCAGGCAATCCCGACATCCATAGCTATAAAACCAGCATGGCGACCCATAACTTCAACTATAAAAACACGACCATGACTATCGGCAGTATCCCGAATTCTGTCTATCGCTTCGGCTGCAGTATTTATTGCAGTATCATATCCAATTGTGTAATGAGTGCCAAATAAGTCATTATCGATTGTGCCTGGCGTTCCAACAACGGGAATTTTATGTTCAACCCACAGAGCGTGTGCTCCGTGAAATGTGCCATCACCCCCACAAGCAATAATTCCTTCAATCCCGGCTTCGCGAACTCTTTCGGCGGCGGCGGCACGCCCACCTGCCATCATAAATTCTTTTGAGCGGCTTGTCTTTAGGATAGTGCCACCACGTCCAATTATGTTTGCTGTTTCCTTTCTCCCAAGTTTGATAAAATCTCCTTCAATCAATCCCGAGTATCCGCCTATTACTCCAACCACTTCCAAACCGCGAGAAAGTGCCGCTCGGACAGCTGCTCTGATGTGTGGATTCATTCCTGGTGCATCACCACCGCTCGTTAAAATTGCAATTTTTTTCATTTTTTGTTTATATTTTTTTGTTAATTTACTAAATTATAATTTAAAATTGGTTAAAAAGCAATTTACGAATTTATTTGTTTTCTGATAATGATTAATTTTACATTTTTTTAGTTGAAAAAAGAATAATTATGAATAATATTAAGAAAATTAAAATACCTTTAGTAATGTTTGGCATGGGTTACATCTTTTGGTTGGGTGGAACTCTAATCCGCTCGATAATTGCTTTTTCGGTATTCGAACCATCTGCCACTCAAACCTTGGTGCGTCAGGTATCGAATGATATTTTAATGCAATCAGTTTATTTATATTCGGCTACATCTTCTTATACAATACCATCTTATTTTCTTGCAATTATCGGAGCAATCATTCTGTTGGTTAAACTAAAAGAGTATTTTAAGAAAAATGGTTGGCTTTTGATGTGTTTTATCCTATTCTTTGCAACTTTGCCATTAAATCTAATTTCGGCATATTTCGATATTCGATTGTCTATTGAAGTTTTTTGGAATTGGAGATGGGAATTTTATAATCCTTTTATTACTAAATATTTTCTGGATAGAATAACCAGCCCAATCTGGAATTCACTTGGTGGAATATCTTTTCTTGCTAATTTGTCGATAATTTTCCTTGCAATCTTTCAGCCATTGAAAAAATGAAGAAAAATTGGTTTAATTTAGCAACAATTATTTTGCTTATCATTTTAGGAGATTATGGTTTTATAATATCTAATTATAATCTTCATCCCGTAGTTAATAATGGAAGATTAGTTTATATCGACACAACTGGTAAAATAATTTTGGATGACGATTACGAAACAAAATTCGAAATAGGTCAAATTGGAATTGAGGGCATTTCCAACAAGTATCCGATTTATATTTTTCCCGAATATGCATATTTTTCGGAGAACAAGGTAACGGTTCGACGAACTTACGGTTTTTGGTTCATTCGTCTGGGCGATGAATTTGAAGTTATTGATAAGGAAGGGAAAACATTAATTCCACGGTCCGAAAGATTTGTAGGGCGTTTTTCAAATCAATTAGCAGTTATTAAGATTCCTCTAAAATCCTTTGACTATATTTATGACGAAAAATATACTTATATCGATACCTTGGGCAAATATGTGTTACTGGCTGAATGCGATACGAACAACAAAGATTTGTATTACGAACCATCCATTAAGAATTGTATCAAAACCTTTAAATATTCTAGTGATTTTTCTGAAGGTTGGGCAATTGTGTTAACCGAAAGCAATTTTAATTTTATCGATTTGAATGGTAATTATCTTTCAAATATAGGTTTTGAAGATGCTAAGCCATTTAGAAATGGTTTGGCGCTGGTTAAAGTAAACTCGAAATGGGGGATGATTAACCAAAAAAACGAAATGATTATTGAACCAAAATTTGTGGATTTGTGGCATTTTAATGATGGATTTGCTCGTTTTTATGATGGACAATATTATGGTTTTATAGACAATAAAGGTGGAAACAGGAACAATGATAAGTATAAATTTGCAGGTGATTTTTCTTACGGTTATTCTGCTGTTTTTTTGGGAGAAAGTGAGTATTCTTATATTGACAAACAATTCAAAATTGCTACAAGTAAGAGATTTTCGTTAGCAGGTAATTTCTCAGATGGGTTTGCCAGGGTTATGGTTGACGGAAAATGGGGATATATAGATACTAAATTTGAATATTTTATCGAACCACAATACGATTTTGCAACCGATTTTAGCGAGGGATTCGCTTATGTGTGGTTGGAAAATAAATTGATGATAATTAACCGAAATAGAGACATTATTTGGACGTATAACTTTGAGAAAAAATGAAGTTAATTTATCCTGCAATTGCTCTTGATCACTCTAATCCCGTTACTAATGAAAATCAGATTGGTAATTATTTAATACAATCTTTCAATGAATGTGACATTAAAACCGAAATCGTTTTCTACAAAAATGATTTTGTCAAATTCTTATTCGTTTTCAAAAAGTTGTTCTATAAATTAATTAAAAAACAAAATTATTTAATTTCACGAGAACCACTTTATTTAAAGTTTTTAAATCGAAGAATAAATAGAAATATCAATCAATCAGATGCTGACTTTATTTTTGCTTTTGGAACTAATCCAGTTGCTTATTTGGAAACAACTAAACCCGTTTTTATACTTGCCGACTCTACATTTAATAATTTGCTTAATCGATATGATGAATACAACAATCTTCCGTTAAAATTTATTGAAGAATCTCACGAATTAGAAAAAATTGCATTCGAAAAAGCAAAATTGATATTTTTCTCTAGTAGATTTGCAATTGATGATGCAATTAGATTTTATGGAGTTAACCCAAACAAGTTGGTGCAAGTGCCATTGGGAGCAAATATTGATAATTTTCCTAATGAGAATGAGATGAATTTGATTATTCAAAATAGATTGAATGATTCTTTACACCTTTTGATGATTGGCAAGCAGTGGCATCGAAAAGGTTTGGATATTGGTATTGAAATATTTGAACGAATAAGTAAAAGAATAAAAAATTCATTTTTAACAATAATTGGTTCTAAGCCACCAAATAATATTCTAAATCCAAATATTAATGTTATTGAGAATATAAATAAATCCAAAAATAATGAATTAGAAAAGCTCGAACAAATACTGAAAAAGAGTCATATTCTGCTTTTTCCATCACGAGCAGAAGCGTTCGGGCACGTAATTAGCGAGGCAAATGCTTATGGAATACCCGCGATAGCAAATAATCTTGGAGGAATACCTTCGGCAATTGATGAAGGATTAAACGGATACTTGTTCGATTTAAATAAAACCGATGGCATAGAACTTGCTGCAAATAGAATTATCGAATTGTATAATAATAAAGAAATGTACAAGGAATTATCACTCAATTCATATAGACTTTATTCGTCCAAATTAAATTGGAACACAATAGTAAAAACAATTATTTTGAACATAGAAAAATATATAAAATATTAGATTTGATAACAATTGTTCATAAATCATACACGAAAATTCATAATGTATTTATGAATATTTCGTAATTTTGAAAATAAATATTTATGGAGTTATAATGTATAATAAATATCTCAGCAAAATTGAATTATTATTAATAATTCTTATTGCTATCTCGATTCCTTCGATGGCACAATTAAATTTAATTTTGCCCGATAATCACTCAATGTGTCTTCCGTTAAATCCACAATTCCGATGGAATAATATTACAAATTTGGATTATTTTACTTTCTACATTTCTAATAATTCTGATTTTCCAACCGAAAACACTTGGTCAGCAAACATAGGTAAAGATACCAATCGAACATTTAAATCGATTTTTGCAGATAATAATTTGAATGTTAGCACCAAATACTATTGGAAAGTAGTTGCAAAATTGGAGAATACACAAACAATTTCGTCATCTGTTTACGACTTTGTAACATATACCACCTCTCCTTTTCCTGTATATCCAAGCAACTATTTATGCTGTTTAGACACTACGATTGATTTTCAAATTCATTCAGAATACACGAAAATTGATACATTGCGAGTGTTAGTTGGATATAAACGTGATTTTTCACAAATCGTTATAGACTCTTTATTCAAAAATGTTGTTGTTACAGGTGGTTTGGCAACAGTAAAATTAAAATTACCAAAATACGAGACAACCTATTATTGGACAGCTATGCAAAATGTGAGTGGATGTTGGGGCGATTCGCTTGCCGACCATACACAATCATTCTGCACTCGTCCAAATGCAACAGCCCTTGTATCGCCCGCCGATGAATCCAAAGGCATACCTTTATTTTCGAATGGTTTACCATTTAATGTTAATCTGAAATGGAAAAAGATTCAACAAGCTGTTGCGTATGTGGTTACGATTGCCGACAATAGCAATTTTGCAAATGCAAATAATTATTGGGTTGCGGATACTACTATTACAATTACTTTACCTGAAGCTTTAAATCAGAATTATTTCTGGAAAGTTACTGGTAAAACCCCACCTATTACTATGACTGGCGAAGATACTTACGATACTTGTTCCACAGTTACTTCTGTTATCTGGAAATTCAAAACTCCTTATGGTTCTATAAATTTAGTATATCCAAATGAAAATGAAAAATGCGTACCAATGATATATACTGCTTCTTGGGATGGTGACGGAACAGCAGGAGCTTATAGATTACAAATTGCTACCTCCAATACATTTTCCGAAGAATCAATGATTCTTGATAGACCCGATATTACAACAACTTCATCGATTGTTCAGCTTCCTTATGGTCTCACTCAATATTTTTGGAGAGTTAGAGCAGAAAATAACAACAATATTGGATTATGGTCTGTTGTTCGCACCTTTCAATCAACAGCAGAAACACCAAAAGACATAAATCCAAAAACTGGTTCGACAGGTGTTGCTAAAAAGGTTACCTTAGAATGGGCACCAGGAAAAACAGGAACTGCATTCCAATTACAAATTTTCAAAGACTCAGGTTTAGAAGATAAAATTTTAGATACGCTTTTAAATACAAATAAATTTACATTCACCTTTGCAGATTTTAATACAAAATACTATTGGAGAGTGAAAGGTTACTTTGATAATTGTCAAAGTGAATGGTCACCTGCATATACTTTAAAAACCTACATTGCTCCTCCATTCAACCTAAAACCAGTTCACAAATCTCAGGGTGTTGAACCATTTTTAGTAACATTTACTTGGGAAGGTGTTGCCGGAACACAAACATATGATTTAGATTTATCCACTGACTCAACATTCAAAACACTAATCAGATTTGAAAGAAATATTACTGCAACTAAAGTTATTTATGGTGATCTCGCCGAGAATACAATGTATTATTGGAGAGTGAGAGGCAAAAATAATGAAGGAATTAGCGAATGGACAACAATTCATTACTTTAAAACTGGTTATGTGCGTCCATCGGTACCCGTTCAATTATCACCCGAGAAAGGTGCTAAGAAATTAGATACAAAAGTTACCTTATGTTGGCAGGCTGCCAATAAAGCAATTGAATATCACTTACAAGTTTCCGAAACGCCAGATTTCCAAAAATTCGTAATAGATGTTAATACAATCAAAGATTTGTGCTACGAAGTAGATAAATTGAAAATTGGAACAGAATATTATTGGAGAGTAGCCGCTATAAATTTAGGAGGTTCATCAGGATTTAGTCCTATCTGGAACTTCAAAACTGCTCCTCTTGCTCCAAATGAAAAAATTAATTTAGTTAGCCCACCAAACAACGCAACGAATACATTGGTTAACCTTGTATTCAAATGGGATGCTGTCGAAAGTGCTGACCTCTACACATTACAAATAGCAAAAGACCCAGAATTCAAAGATTTTGTGGTAAATAACGACAAAGTCTTTTCCAACACCAAAACCATTTTCAACCTACCTGCTTTAACTAAGTTATATTGGAGGGTAAGGGGCGAAAATGATGGAGGATACTCACCATGGTCCGATACCTGGAACTTTACAACAGAAGATCCTAAATCCATTAGTGAGTTAATAAATAACGATTTCCAAATCTATCCAAACCCTGCAAATGATTATTTGATGATCAATATTGCAAAAGCAATGAATCCATATCAAATCGATATAAAATCGATTGATGGCAAAATCGTAGCTAATTATAACAACCTTAGTGGAAATAATCAAAAAATTGATGTATCCTCATTACCCAACGGCACTTACTTAATTAGCATAACAATTGATTCTGAAACTAATGTCTATAAATTTGTTATCAAACGATAAAAAGTAAGTTATTTATATTATTCTAAACTGCTTCTTTAATTGAAAAGGAGCAGTTTTTTTATTGAAAATAATAGGATAATTAAGGTGAAATTTTCGGAATTCTCAAAAAATTATTGGTGGCTTAATGCAGTACAAATGACTGAAAGAATTGCATATTGGTCGGTTGTATTGCAAATGCCTATATATATTGCTCAAAAAGATATTGAAGGCGGTCTTGGTTGGACTCATATTGAAAAAGGTACTATTTTTTTCTGGTGGGCTATATTCCAAAATATTACTCCATTGCTAAGTGGTTACTTTGCGGATAGGTATGGGCGAAAGCTAACAATCAACATTGCTGTAATTATCTCAATTATTGGTTTTATTGGTATGAGTATGAGTTTTACTTTTTATCCTTTTTTGTGTTTTGCAATAATGCTTGGCATTGGTTTAGGAACGATGAAACCTGCAATCCAAGGAAGTATAGCTTCGGAATTAAACCACACTAATTCAACTCAAGGATGGGGTATTTATGTCCTACTTGTTAACTTATCAGTTTTCTTTGCACCTCCTTTATCCATTTATCTCAAAAATATCGGATGGAAATATCTTTTTTTGAGTAGTGCTACAATTATGATGTTTATTTGGATATTGTTGTTATTTATTAAAAGTAATAAAGAAATTATATCTATCCAACAATTTAATTTTAAACGCAACATTCAATTATTTTTCGAACCTCGCATATTGTATTTTATCATTTTTATGACTGGTTTTACAACAATTTATATGCAATTTTACGAAACCTTACCCAATTTTATGTTTGATTGGGTTGATACAAGCAATGTTGCTACTTTTTTGGGATTACCATCATTTATGTTAATGGAAACACCACTGAACAAGGGACTAATATCTTATGAATGGTTGTACAACATAAATACGGGTTTAATTATTCTATTCGTTTTACCACTTACGAAGGTATTTAGAAAATTTTCAACCATCAAAACAATATCTATTGGCATTTTTGTAACTTCTATTGGTTTAGCATTATGCGGGCTTGTTCAATATGGTTTTGTTGTAATTATTGGTTTTGTTATTTATACTTTTGGCGAAATGATTGTTAATCCTAAATTTACTCAATATTTAGGTGATATTTCCGATGAGAGTAATGCAGCTACTTATTTGAGTTTTTTGAATATATCTTGGGCATTTGGATTGGCTGGCAGCGGGTATTTAGGGGGTTGGTTATACCATCAATATAGCGAGAAAGCAATGTTGGCAAAAAGATATTTAATCCAAGAATTAAACTATAATGATAATATTACTCTAAAAGAATCTTTTAATACCTTAAAAAGTTATTTAAATACCGACGCAATTACCACAACAAATATTCTGTATAAGAAATACAACCCTGAAATTATATGGTATATTTTTTTAATAATTGGAATAATTAGTATAATTGGATTGATTTACCTCTCAAAAAAAATAGAAAAAGACCATACAAAAAATTACAATAAAATATAATATAAGACAGGAAAAACAACGATTAATCTATTCTTTCCTCGATGTATTCTTTTATTTTGCTAACTGGTATTCTGTCTTGAAGCATAGAATCCCGATTTCTTATAGTAACGCTATGGTCTTCCAAAGTTTGACCGTCAACAGTAACACAAAAAGGGGTTCCAATTTCATCTTGTCGGCGATAACGACGCCCAATAGCACCCGAGGTGTCGTATTGAGTGGGGAAGTATTTTTGTAAATCTTTATAAATTTTATGTGCATATTCGGGCATTCCATCTTTATTAACAAGGGGAAATACTGCCAGTGTGATAGGTGCTAATCGCGGATGGAACCGCATCACAACGCGTGTTTCTTCTTTTCCGTCTTCGGTAATTTTTTCTTCGTCGTAGGCATTGCAGAGCATTGCCATAAAACCACGAGAAACCCCTCCGGATGTTTCAATCACATAAGGCACAAACCTATCTTGATTTACTGTATCGACATACTCCAATTTTTTACCCGAATGGTTCTGGTGACTGCTTAAATCGAAGTCCGTCCTCGAATGTATTCCTTCGATTTCGCCAAAGCCAAATGGGAATTCGAATTCGATATCAACTGCATAATTTGCATAGTGTGCTAACTTTTCGTGTACTTTCCATTTCATTTTACTTTCTTTCATTCCCATTTTTAGATACCAATTCCATCGTTGTTCCTTCCAATATTCAAACCAATCTTTTTCCGAGCCTGGTTTAATAAAATATTGCATTTCCATTTGTTCAAATTCGCGAGTTCGGAACAGGAAATTTTTTGTATTGATTTCGTTGCGGAAGGCTTTTCCAATTTGTGCAATACCAAATGGTGGTCGCATTCGTGCCGAATCCATTACATTTTTGAAATTAACAAATATACCCTGAGCAGATTCCGGACGCAAATAAACGGTACTGGATTCATCTTCCACTGGACCTACAAACGTTTTAAACATCAAATTAAAATTTCGCACCTCAGTCCATTCTGTGGAACCCGAAACAGGACAGGTGATTTGATAACCTGTAATAATGTTGTAATAATCCTCATTCTTTTCCGCTTTATTCAACTTGGTTTCAATTTCGTTTGCCAAATCATTTTTATTCTTATTTCGCAATTTCTGAATGTATTCCTCGATTAAATTATCGGCACGATAGCGAGCTTTGCTTGTCTTATTGTCTATCATTGGATCGGAAAACTGGGCAACGTGACCACTTGCAACCCATGTTTTAGGATGCATTATTATTGCTGCATCAACTCCGACAATATCGTCCCGATAAGTCATTTCGCGCCACCAAGCCTGCTTATAATTATTCAGCAACTCTACGCCCAAAGGACCATAATCCCAAAATCCATTCAATCCACCATAGATCTCTGATGATTGAAAAACAAATCCACGCCTTTTGGCTAACGATATTATTGTATCAAGTTTTATCATTTTATCATTGTATTTTTATGCAAACTTCAAAATTACGAAAAAGAAGATTATTAAAGA
>CALKJQ010000103.1 GCA_937995785.1 Candidatus Kapaibacterium sp. | reverse complement strand
ATTAAGCAAATCTTTTTTATAATTAACGGATAAATTTATTAATATTTTAGTTTGTTTGTTCAATTTGTATATTTTCTTTATTTTTTTCTAATTTTTTTAATTTTATTATCGCAGCTAAGATAAAATATACAGACAAAATAGACGATGCAAAATCGCTTATAGCACCAGCATACCAAACACCATCGATTCCATAGTAAAATGGCAATAGATAAACAAGTGGCAACAGAAAGATAATTTGTCGGTTCAGAGTTATGAGTGCGGCAATTCGTGAATTACCAATGGATTGATAATAAGTAGTTGCAATAATTTCATTTCCCACTAAATAAATGAAAAATGTGAAAATTCTTATTGCTCGGGCTCCGGTGGCAATTAATTCTGCATCATTAGGAACAAAAAGCATTATCATTTGAGGGGCAAAAATCTGTAATATTAGAAAACCAATTATGCCTATCGACGTTGTTACGATTGCACCAAATTCGAGTGATTTCCGCACCCTTTCGTAATTTTTGGCACCGTAGTTATAACCAATAATTGGTCGTAATCCTATGCTTAATCCTATTACCGGAACATACATAAAATGCTCGATGCTAAAAATTATTGATAGGATTGCCACTCCCTGATGACCACTAAGTTCCACCAATTTATGGTTGATTAACAAAACAACTAAGCTCCCCGATACCTGGGTTACGAAAGATGGAAAACCATTTGCTAATATCATTTTCACATTTTTAGCGAACAACAGCAAATTAGCGAGTTTGATTTTCAATCCAGTGCTGTGGAAAAGAAAAAAGCCAATCACCCACGAGGAACTTACCATAAACGAGATATTTGTGGCTAAAGCGGCTCCTTGGACGCCCCATCCAAACTTAAAAATAAAGAGTGCATCCAAAATAATATTGAGAAAAGCACCAATTATTTGGGTGAACATCGCTGTGTTTGGATATCCTACGGCTCTGATTAAATTATTAAGTCCCATTGCAATCGATTGGAAAAAGACTCCCCAAATAGCGACTCGTAAGAATTCTGCTGTGTAATAACGGGTAGAACCATAACTACCAAGTAAATCCAATATCTTTTCAAAATTAGTTATGACTATTAAGTATATTATTGCCGAGGCGATTATGCTCAATGTGATTGCATTGCCCAAGAATTTCTCGGCTTCGTCCACCTCCTTACGACCTAAACTAAGGGAGACATTGCTATTGGCTCCTATCCCAATCATAAATGCCACCCCAAAAACGATTATTTGCAGTGGAAATGTTAGCGCAACGCCGGATAGTGCCTCGGCACCCAACTGGTTTCCTACAAATATTCTATCAATAATATTGTAGGAAAAACTCACAATCATCCCAATAGTTGCGGGAAGAGAGTATTCAAATATTAATTTATATAAAGATTTTTCTTCGAAATGCGCAAATTTATTCATATTAATCCAAAAAAGCCCAGGAGAACGAGAATTCGAAGTGACGTCCGGGTTCGGGATAAATGGGTGTGTAGTAGAAACTTTGGTTTAGTAAATTATTAAATTTTACTTTCAAATGGGCATTGCCCAATTTGGCATAAGCAAAAGCATCCACTCCATTGCCCATTATCGTTGATTTATAATCATTTTCGTAATATCCCGCATATAGAGGAAAATAACCCAATCCATCAAAACTACTGATTATATCGCCCGACAAGCCAATTTTAATTAAACTTTCGCCCGATGTTAATGTGTAATAAAGACGAACATTTCCGTAAAATAATGGAAAATCTTGATGATGGGATAAATTAAAATTCTCGAAATTCAAATTAATCTTCGATTCTAATCCAATACCCCACCGATTTACTTTAGCAAAAATCTCAAATCCCGGGTAATTTTTGTTTGATAAATTGAAAAATTCTGTTTGGTAGGAACTCGAGGTTGTATCGAATTTGAATTTGAACCTAATAGGATTGGCAACATATCGATAAAATAATTGTGAGTTAATTATAAATCCGTCTCCAATCCAATCTATTCCCAAAAGATATAGGTTATGTGTTTCCTTAACTGCTTGCTTTGCTTCCAAAATCGATGGTAAACGAGTTGAAATTGCGGCATCTATAAAATACGCAAAATCCTCGGTTATCTTCGACGAAATTCTGCCTCCAAAAGCATAACCTTCGTTTTCGTATTTTTTGAATAATCGCACTCCACCCGATAACTTGAAGAATTCAGTCAAGTCGAGAGAACTAAAACCATAAACTCCCAAATCTAAGTAGTTTTTATTATTCAAATTATTATTTTTATCAATTAAAACAAATGAAATATCACTACCTATTTTTATATTCAGATATTTGGTATTGAACTCGTAGCTTGTATTATTAAGCAAACTTGTGTAGTTGAAAATAAATTGATAATTACTATCGATGGGATTATTAATTATTCCCTCTTTATCTCGGAAAGTAAAGTCATTGGATATAATTGAAAATGAAGAGGCAATCGAATTGGTTTTCTCATTATCTAAAAATTTGGAAAAAGATAGATTTATATTATGCTGAAACAACCTTAAATCGGAATAACGAAGCAAAGGCAAAGCATTCAAAGAATTGAAGATTTCCGAAGATAGTTTATTAATTCCGCCACTTTCGCTTATTCCATAATTTGTATAGTTTTCGCTTAATGATATATTTGTTAAACTATCTATGTTCCATCGAATCTTTGCCCTAACGTTCCAACTTTCAATCCATTGATTATCATAAGTTCCGGGGGAAAAAATAGAACGAAATCCCAAAAGGATATTAAAGTTTTTTGCAATATTTTGCGAAAAAAGTCCGTCGGTTGCAATAGTTTCGTCGATGCCTTGATTGTACCAAAGTTTAGTATATGGCTTGTAGGTATGGTGTTGAATTTCTTGTAGATTAATTAGAGTTCCATTAGAATTATTTCCTAAAATAAATGCCGTAGAACCAGTTATAATTTCGATATTATCGATATTTTCCATTGGGAAAATTGACCAAAACGAATGTCCATTAAGTGCGAACTCTTGGGGGATGTTGTTATATCTCAAATCAACTCCATTTGGTAAACCAGCCATCATTATTGTTGAATTATTTAACCCCGGGAAACCAGATGAGAGTGGAAAACCAATCCTTTTTTCTTTAAGTATATCGCTTAATGTGTAATAAGGAACAGATAAAAGCTCTTTTTTGTTAATGTTGCTTTTAACAACCAAATTACTTAAACTAATAGAATTGTGAGTTTTGATTGGTCGCCATAAATTGAGCGTATCCATTACAAATTTTGTTGAATCGCTTGAGATTTGTTTTTGTTTTTCGTCCTCTTCTTCGGATTGGCGTTGCAACCTTTCCTCTTGTTGCGAAATCGCAATATTGAAAGTAACAAATATCAAAATCGAAACAAAAAGAAAGTATCGCAAGGGGTTGCTCCCGACAAATAAATTATTCTTGTAATTCCAACATATTAGGGTCAATTTCCTCTTCTTCTTCTCTCGAGACTGCAGTAATGTCGGCAATTCTATCATTTTGGTCAAGACGGATTAGGCGAACACCTTGTGTGTTTCTTCCCAATAGACTTATATCTTTAACAGATTGACGTATGATAACGGCATTTTGGGTCATAACAACTAATTCATCTGTTTCCATAACGGTGAGCAAACCAACTACTTTACCAGTTTTCGTAGTAGTTTTCATCGAAATTACTCCTTTGGAGCCGCGGCTTGTCATTCGGAATTCATCTACTTTGGTGCGTTTGCCGTATCCATTTTCGCCAACAATAAGAATTTGTTGCTCGGGGTTATTAACAGCAACCATCGATACAACGACATCCATCGGTGATAGACGAATACCCCTAACACCAGCGGCTGTTCGTCCCATCGACCTAACTTCACCTTCTTTAAAGCGGCAGGCAAAGCCTAATCTGGTTCCAATTATAATTTCGTTTTCACCATTTGTTATCCTTGCGGCAACCAATCTGTCTTCATCATTTAATGTTAAAGCTCTTACGCCAGTTGAGCGTATTTTTTCGAACTCAGATAAGTCAATTCGTTTTACGGTTCCAAACTTTGTGCACATAAATATATAATGATTTTCGGTAAATTCTTTGATTGGAAGAATTACCGATACTTTTTCCTCTTCTTGCATCTGGATTACATTAGAAATCGCTCTACCTTTGGAAATACGAGAACCTTCGGGTAAATCGAACACCCTAATATTATAAGCACGTCCGAAATCCGTAAAGAAAAGCAGGTGATTGTGGTTTGTTGCTTGGAAAACCATTTCGATGTAATCATCATCACTTGTGGTGGCTCCACTCACTCCTCGCCCACCTTTATTTTGCTTACGATATGTTGAAAGTGGCGTTCGTTTAATCAAGCCGCGATGAGTAATTGTAACAATCACCTCGTCGTCGGGTATTAAATCTTCTCTTTTCTTCTCCAATTCATCGTGCGAAATTTCAGTTCTACGTTTGTCGCCAAATTTATTTTTAATTTCTTCTAACTCTTCCCAAATCATTTGCAATTGTAGTTCGCGACTTGCTAAAATTGACTTTAACCTTTCAATTGTTTTTAGAATTTCGCGATATTCTTCCATAATTTTGTCGCGTTCCATCGCTGTTAGCCGTTGCAAACGCAACTCTAAAACGGCTTTAGCTTGTATTTCGCTCATTCCGAATTTGCTTTGCAGTTGTTCGGAAGCAATTTGGGGATTAGCCGAACTTCTGATAGTTTGAATAACCTCGTCCAAGTGGTCTAATGCAATAATGTAACCTTCCAATATGTGGGCGCGTTTCTCGGCAGCATCCAATTCAAATTTGGTTCGCCGAACAATTACCTCGATACGATGGTTGATAAAATGTTCCATCATTTCTTTAAGGTTCAATTCTTTTGGCTGACCATCAACCAAA
>CALKJQ010000102.1 GCA_937995785.1 Candidatus Kapaibacterium sp. | reverse complement strand
AAATCCAAATGGTGCTCTCAATTCCAATGAATCACCATTACCACAAAGAGCAAATCTTTTAGTTGAGGATGTTATATTTAATTCTTTATTTTCATAAACGTTAACTTGGACTGCTTCGGATTTGGCTTTGCATCCATCTTTGGAGTTAATAATTACGCTATAAGTACCCGTTTGTTTAACTATTAATTTTCTTTCTTTGCTTCCATTCGACCAAATAAAGTCGTCGTAATTACCTACTAATTCAATTATTACGCTATCTCCATCGCATAAATTTGTTTTCCCAATAATATTTACCTTTGGTTCACCTAAATTGCAATCTAATGCATCAATTTCCCAAATACCTCTACCATAGGTGGCAGCCCTAAGTTTGATTGGATTGCTATAAACTAATTCTAATTCCATGATTATTACATTAGGTAAATCGTCGCCAAATCTTTCCCAATAACCAGAACCATAATCACTAAAATAAACACCAATATCTGTGCCCACATAAATTCTATCGGGTGAATTTTTTTGATAGGCGATGGTATTGATTGGAACATTTGGTAAATTACCAGATAAATTTTTCCAAGTTTGACCATTGTATTCATAGACTTTGTCGCCAACAGCATACCCCGATTTAGTAATCCAAATTCGTTTGGGATTCTTGGGATCGACAGTTATATAAGTAATGGCTGCTGTGCTTGAATTGGTCAAAACAGACCAAGTATTGCCACCATCGTAAGTTCCCCATAAAGTTGAATTATTGGCTGCATAGATTGTATTAGTGTCCGATGGGGCAACGGCAATTGATTGAAGAACTGTTGGTGAGTTGAAATTAGAAATTTTGTTCCACGAAGAACGAACTCCCGTGTTGTTGTTTTTCCAGACATTTTGGAAACCAGCATACATCACCCATGGACGGCTTGGATCCAATACATAGGGAGTAACCCATCCACCATTTTCGCCTGTCAAATTTTTATCGATTGATGCAACCCAAGATTTGCCTGTATTTGTAGTTCTATATATTTGTCCATAATATATAGAGACAAAATAAGTCCCTGCTGTTACGGGGTGAACAATTGTTTCCATTCCATCAGCACTATAGAGGTGTGTCCACACGCCATCAATCAAGCCACTTGTGCCGTTATCTTGGCTACCCGCTGTAACAATATTAGGGAAAAGGTCAGCATTACTCATTCTGTAAAATTGAGTGATATTCAATCCATATGTTATATCCTTCCAATCGTTTCCACCATTAGCAGTGAAAGATATTCCTCCGTCGTGGCAAGCATATAATCTTTTTCCCGAGGGGGCATATCTAAGTTCGTGAATATCAGCGTGAACATAGGGTTTGGAATAATAACCGTACCAATGTGTGTTTAAAGTAGCATTAAAAAACATATCGGTTGATTTCCATATATTAACTCCACCAATAAAAACTTCGCTTATATTCTTTGGATTAACGGCTAATGCTAAGTCGTACATTCCTTGCCCCTTGGTATCACTTCCTTTTCCATCGTACCATCCCAGATAATTTGGATTATTGGTGCGACTTGCTGTAACCTCCCAACTTGCTCCTCCATCGGGCGATACGGAAAATGATTCGAACCCATTAGTAGATGAATTCGATGCTAATGCGAATAAGTGGTTAGCGTCGTGAGGCGATACTTCAATTGCCACTCTATTGGAATTAGGTATTGAATAAATTTGTTTCCAGGTTTCTCCATTGTCAGTTGATTTTACGATAATATTTGCCCCAGAATAGCCGTAGGATGAAGCATAGATAATGCTTGGGTCATTTGGCTTGAATTCCATATCGATGATGGATCTTTCACTAAACTTGTTTTTCCAAGTTGAACCACCATCGGTAGATTTAAGAATTCCATCTTTTGAACCAACTAAAACTATATTTTCATCGCTTGGATGCACCAGAATACGAGTATAAGTTTTTGTTTCACTAAGTTGATTGGCAAGTGCCGTAGGTTTCCATGTCGAGCCATCGTCGGTGGATTTTATAACACCTACGGAATAATAATTAGCCCCGGTTCCAATTGAACCATCGGCATCGCCAGTGCTAACATATATTACATTTGGGTTTGATGGTGCTATTGCAATATCTGTTACCCCCAACGATAATACATTTGTTGCTGGATAATGAATCCAAGTGTTGCCACCATTCTTCGATCTCCAAACGCCACCCGTTGCTGCTCCAATCCATATATCAAGTTCGTCTTTGGGGTTGAACCGAACAATATTTACCCTTCCAACCCCTTGCTCGCGAGTATTATTTGAAACTGGTGATTGGCTTGGTCCCAGTTGTAACCATTTCTTGTTGTTTTGAATTTGGTTGTTCTGGAATTTATTGTTCCAATTTTGATATTCTTTGTATATTTCTAACGAATTGGGAAATTGACCATTTGGAAATGTTCTTTGTTCCCAAAAATATTCCCATCTCTTGAATTGTTTCCATCCACGACGAACCGATGGATTATCAGATGAATAGTAATCGTTTAGTTCTTTTTGTAGTTCATAAAATGTAGCATTTTTTTTACTTAAAATCTTATTCAATTTATCATTACCCAACATAGGGGTAAAAATAAATACAGCAATAAGTAGAGTATTAATAAAAGTTCTCATAAAATAATAAATTGATTAAAAAATATATATAATAGACAATTATCTAAATAATAAAGTTACAAATTTAAGAAGAATTATGATAATTTCAAGGATGAATTTTCTAATTTAAGAATTTTTGCAACTTCATAACCAATTGAAATTTCAACGTCATTCAAAATTAATTTGATTGGACCATAATAGGGAGCTTTTTCTGTCAAGGTAATTATTGCACCTGGAATTAATCCCAATTGGTCTAAATAACCCACAAGCTCATTATCTCGTGAGTCTATGCTACTGATTTTTCCTTTAATTATGGGTTCGAGATCAATAAGTGAGGTTTCGGCTCTTTCGGGCATCTCGCCGGTTTTGGTTGGAATGGGATGTCCATAGGGGTCATATTGTGGATCACCTAACATTTCGGTGAGTTTATCGATGAACTGGTCGCTAACGTAGTGTTCTAATGTGCAAGCTTCGTCGTGAAGTTGAGCCAGTTTAAATCCCAAAGATTCTCGGAGGTAAGTTTCGATTAATCTGTGGTGGCGTAGCACCTCTAAAGCAATTTTTTTACCTTCATCTGTTAAAGTTACTCCTTTGTATGAGCTGTAATTCACTAATTTCATCGTAGATAGCCTTTTCAACATACCCGTTACAGAGGCACTGGAAATATCCAATTCAGAAGCAATCTCCGAAGTGCTTGCTTCACCAATTTCAGTTTCTAACTTATAAATGACTTTTAAATAATTTTCTAAGGATTCCGAGCGTATCACGTCATCATTTTTCTTTTTCATTTTGTATCCAATTGGTTTTTATAAATAACAAATTACATTTTTAGTTATTTCTAACAATACAAAATTAAAAAAAATGTTTGATTTAACAAACTTATTTTAAAATTAATTATTATTAATGAAATTTATTAAAAAAAATCGTAAATTATTATAAAATAAGAAAATATGATCTTTTAAGTTGTAGATTAAATATTTTTGTAAAATTAAAAAAAATATAATTTTTTTAGATTATATTTTATTATTCATCCGACCTTTGTGCAATTTCATCGCTATCTTTGAAGAAGAAATGGTAAAAGAAAAATGATTCTGGAATTATCAAAAGAATCAATGCCAAAGTATCATTGGTAAAATAAACAGTGTTCCAGGCTTTGGGCCAAACAGCATAAGCTAATGTTCCCGTTATTGCCCAACCAATCGAGAAAATCAGAAGTATTAACCCAACCGATAAAAACCCTTGTCTAAATCCCGAATCTTGCCAATTTTTTGTAAAAGCATAAACTGCTACAAAAAAATGAATATAAAAAATCAATAAATCAATCATTTTTCTTAATTTTACTTGTTTAATAATGCAAAATTATGGAAAATACTTCATTAAAAATGGTTTTTTCGACAGCATCGAACTACGAGAACGCAATGATGATTGTTCGCAATATAATTTACGATCGTTTAGCTTTTTGTTGCAACGTTATTCCCAACTCCACCTCGATTTACGTTTGGGATGGTAAAGTGGTGGAGGATACAGAGCATATGCTTAT
Organism: Candidatus Kapaibacterium sp.; assembly: GCA_937995785.1. GTDB lineage: Bacteria > Bacteroidota > Ignavibacteria > Kapaibacteriales > UBA2268 > GWF2-33-9. The sequence goes on along the minus strand of CALKJQ010000102.1, from coordinate 2,402 downwards.
TATCAAAACAGATGCCGCCAAGTTGGATGAACTAAAAAAGAGAATTGTGGAATTGCACGATTATCAAATTCCCGAAATAGTCGTCTTGGATATCGTTGATTCTACATTTGCTTATTCTAATTGGGCAAAATCCATACTCCACAATATCGAGTAATAATCAATGCCAATCAAAGACTGGAGTATCGACGACAGACCAAGAGAAAAACTCGAATCTTGGGGGAGCAAATATCTTTCCGATGCCGAACTTTTAGCTATTATTATCAATAACGGAACTCGTAAAAAATCTGCCTTGGATTTAGCAAAAGAAATTCTCGCAGCAGCGGACAACGATTTAGCTAAACTCACAAAAAAAGATTTTGCTTTCTACAAGCAATTCGAAGGTATCGGAAAAGCTAAAGCAATAACCATAGCCGCAGCAATCGAATTGGGCTCGCGTTTTAACTTTAAAAAATCAACTTCACTTCCTTCCTTCCGATCTCCCGAAGAAATTGCCAAATATATCCTCCCGGATTTCCTTGGTGAAGTTAAAGAAAAGTTCGTCGTGCTTCTTCTCAACTCCAAATTACAGGTGATTAGAAAAGTCGAAGTTAGTGTGGGAAGTGCTACAAAAAGTATCGTCGAACCTTTAGAGGTTTTCAAACAAGCTATTCTCGAAAACTCCACTCGTATCGTTGCAATACACAACCATCCATCGGGAGACAACACTCCTTCTCAGCAAGACATCAATGTTACATCTAAATTAATCGATGCTGGACGAATTCTCAACATCGAATTGTTGGATCATATCATCGTTGCAAACGAAACTTACTATAGTCTAAGAGATAATATGCCTGATTTATTTATTTAAATCATTTACTAAGCAATTTCATTCGTCTAATTATTCTTTTCAATCAATCATAAAATTATGAACAATAACAAAATAGAAATAATGTCCCCTGTGGGATCTTATGAAATGCTTATGGCAGCTATTAATGCAGGTGCGGGATCGGTTTATTTTGGTGTTTCACATTTAAATATGAGAGCTAAGAGTTCAAAAAATTTTAGCACAGATGATTTAATCAATATTGCAAACATATGCAACGATAATGGAGTAGCATCATACTTAACAGTAAATACAATAATCTATGATAATGAGATTAAAGAAATGCAAAAGATCATAGCAATCGCCCAAAATAGTGGTATCAATGCTATAATTGCTTCAGATATTGCTGCGATAGAATTTGCGAGATCTATTGGAATGAAAGTTCACATCTCAACACAATTAAACATTACTAATTCACTTGCTGTAAAGCATTATTCAAAATATGCAGACGTTATTGTATTAGCGAGAGAACTCAATTTAGAGCAAATCAAACACATTTCAGATTATATAAAGCATGAAAAAATCACAGGACCCAGCGGAAATCTTGTAAAAATAGAAGTTTTCGTTCATGGCGCCTTATGTATGGCAATATCGGGCAAATGTTATCTTAGTTTGAACACGCAAAATCATTCTGCTAACCGCGGTGATTGCTTGCAAATATGTCGTCGACCTTATGAAGTTACTGATAAAACAAGTGAAATCAAACTCGAAATTGATAATGAATACATTATGTCTCCAAAAGACCTCTGCACAATTGATTTCTTAGATAAAATATTAGATGCGGGCGCCACTGTACTTAAAATAGAAGGTCGAGGGCGTTCACCAGAATATGTAAAAGTTACAACAGAAGTTTATCACGAAGCAGTAAACGCATATTTAAATGATGATTATACAGTTGAAAATATAGTAAAGTGGAAATCAAGATTAGCAAGAGTATATAATCGTGGTTTTTGGGATGGATATTATTTAGGAAGGCAAATAGGAGAATGGACAAATATTAAAGGATCGTCGGCTACCACTACAAAGGAATATGTTGGCAAAGTAATGAATTATTACAACAAAATAGGAATCGTAGACATTCTTGTTGAAGATCATAACATTGGTGTCGGAGATGAATATTATATCATAGGACCAACAACAGGAGTTGTAGAAGGTATAATCAACGAAATGAAAGTTGATGATAATGATGCTTTAGTTTCAATCAGAGGTAGTCGAATTACATTTCCCGTCAATATAAAAGTAAGAGAAAGCGATAAATTATATAAAATCGTTAAGCGATGATTATCATAATGTCATTTATTTACTACTAAGTATGATTAAAATATTATAATAACCTATCTATATACATCTATAATAAACATAGATACTACAAATATTCATATCAATAATAACATCTCCAATATATACATATCTGTATAACAATAAGAATAATTAATATTCAATATAATATAATTAATAATTATATTAATTATATAATTATAATTAAAATATTCATCAAAAGTATAAAATAGCATAACCAAAAGCAATGAAGCAATAAACA
>CALKJQ010000101.1 GCA_937995785.1 Candidatus Kapaibacterium sp. | reverse complement strand
ACAAGTAACTTTGCAACAAGAAGTGAACTGCCAATTATATTAAACTATGATTTACTTTATTTCCGATATTCACTTAGGATTTCACAATCGTCAAACAGACAAAATTTTGGAAGATAAACTAATCCAATTCCTGGGCACAATAAAACAAAATGAAACTCTAATTATCGTTGGTGATTTATTTGATTATTGGTTCGATTACCAAAAAGTTATACCTTCGAACTATTATCGCACTTTAACTAAGCTGCAAGAGCTTCGTAAGAACAAAGTTGAAATTATTTATCTCATTGGAAATCACGACTTTGGTCATTTTAAATTTTTTAGTGAAGAATTGGATATCGAACCAATCGAAAAAGACTTCGAAATTGAATTGATTGGAAAGAAATTTTATCTATCCCATGGTGATGGAAAAAGCTACAACGATAATGGCTATAAAGCACTTAAATTAATTTTGAGAAATAAGTTAGCCCAAAGAATGTACAGATGGCTGCATCCCGATTTTGGGATATGGCTGGCAAGCGGCAGTTCTCGCAAAAGTCGCCACTATACTGATACCAAAGATTATGGAACAAGAGATGGTTTAAAAGATTTTGCTTTTCGAAAAATTGACGAAGGTTTCGACTATGTTGTTATGGGGCATCGTCATAAATTAGAAATGTTGAAATATAAAAATGGAATCTACATTAATTTAGGAACATGGCTTTCTAAACCCGTTTATGGAGTGTTTGATGGCAATCAATTCCAAATCATCGACATTTCCGATAGTCAAGATTAAAGCACCTTTATGAGAAATTAAATCAGCAGTCAAAAATAACAACAACATAACATTAATATCGTGAAATAAAAAAACAGGTTGTAGCAAAGCTAAGACAACCTGTTTCATAAAGTTAGTAATTAACTTCCTAATTAATTAGTGCCATACCTTCTTCGAATGCTTTTTGGTTCAAAGGCAGTAAATGGTGATAACGTTCGGGCAAAACACTTTCCAATGCTTTATAAATTGCTTTGGGATCGACTGTTTTTCGAGCGGCAATAAAAGAACCTAAAATCACCATATTAAGAACGCGGACATTTTTCAATTTAATAGCCGTTTCGCTACCTTGGACTCCATAAATTTGGATATCTTTCCGAGTTGGTGGTTTCAAAATATTTGAAGCATCGTAAATCAACACCCCACCTTCCTTAATTTTATGTTCGAATTTATCTACAGAGGGCTGGTTGAGAGCCACAACCGAATCGAAACGAGAAATAATAGGAGATGAAATTAATTTATCTGAAATTATTGTTATTGCGTTAGCAGTTCCACCACGCATTTCTGGACCATAGGAAGGCATCCAGCAAACTTCTTTACCCTCTATCATACCTGCATAAGCGAGAATCATACCCATCGAAAGGATACCTTGCCCGCCAAATCCTGCAAAGATTGCTTCTTCTGTCATATTATTTTACCTCCGGGACTTTTACGTCGCCTAATGGATAATAAGGAATCATTTTATCATCAATAAATTTATTACTTTCGAGCGGAGTCATTTTCCAATTTGATGGACAATTGGAGACTATTTCTACTAAACAAAAGCCGAGTCCTTGTTTTTGATACTCTAAAGCTTTTTGGAGAGCTTTTTTAGTCTTACGAACATTTCCTGGTGTATGAACTGATTGTCGCGTTACATATGCAACAGCAGGCAAAGTTGCCAAAAGTTCACTAACTTTGATTGGATAGCCCATAGTGTGGACATCCCTTCCAAAAGGAGACGTTGTGGATACCATTCCTGGTAAAGTGGTTGGAGCCATCTGCCCCGAAGTCATTCCATAAACAGCATTATTGATAAATACAACAAGGATGTTTTCGCCACGATTTGCAGCGTGGATTGTTTCGGCAGTTCCAATAGCAGCCAAATCGCCATCACCTTGGTATGTGAATACAAATTTATCGGGCATCATTCTTTTGATGCCTGTTGCCACAGCACAAGCACGACCGTGGGCAGCTTCTTGCATATCCACATCCATATAATCATAGGCAAACACCGAACACCCTACGGGTGCGACGCCTATGATTTCTTCTTGTATTCCCATTTCGGCAACAACTTCCATCAAAATTTTATGAACTGTGCTATGCCCACAACCCGGGCAATAGTGAAATGGTTTTGGTGTTAATGTATCTGGTTTGCAATAAAGCAAATTCTCGTCTTGAACAATTTCGGGATTAATCGGAATTTCTTGAACTTGTATACCCATTATTTACCTCCTAAGAATACTTTTTCAAAATGTTCGACAACGCTTTCTGGGTCGGGTATCATACCACCCATACGACCAAAGAATTCGACTGGCACTTTGCCTTCTACTGCCAAACGAACATCTTCGATCATTTGGCCTGCATTCAATTCAATGTCCAAAATACCTTTTATTTTTGGTGCTATTTCTTTATATATTGAATAGGGGAATGGATATACTGTAATTGGTCTAATTAAACCAACTTTTATACCCTTGCTGCGTGCAATTTCCATTGCTTTCATTGCAATTCTTGCACCTAAACCAAAACCTGTAAATATATAATCGGCATCTTCGGTATCAATAGTTTGGAACATAACTTCTTTTTGTTCGATTTCTCTGTATTTTGCTTGCAATCTTAAGTTCACTTGTTCCATAACTTCGGGTTCAATAAATAGGGAAGTAACCACGCGATGAGGTTTATCCTTTGGCTTACCAGTAGTAGCCCATTCGGGAAATTCTGTCTTTCGTGGTTGTTGGTCGAATAAAACGACTTTTTCCATCATCTGACCCATAGCTCCATCTGCAAGGATCATAACAGGATTGCGGTATTTTTCGGCTAATTCAAAACCTAATTTAACAAAATCCACCATTTCCTGAACATTGTAAGGAGCAAGTACGATGAGATGATAGTCGCCATGACCGCCACCTTTAGTTGCTTGAAAATAATCAGATTGGGAAGGTTGGATAGTTCCCAATCCGGGACCACCACGAACAACATTAACAACTAAACAAGGAAGCTCAGCGCCTGCTATATAGGATAATCCTTCCTGCATCAAACTGATACCTGGGGATGAAGAAGTAGTTGCCACACGCCGCCCAGCTCCTGCTGCACCATAAATCATATTTATTGAAGCAACTTCACTTTCTGCTTGGAGAATTACCATACCAGTTCTTGGGGTTGCTTCGCGGGATAAATATTCGATAACTTCGGACTGCGGAGTGATTGGATAACCAAAATAGCCATCACATCCAACACGAATCATTGCCTCGGCTAAAGCTTCGTTTCCTTTCATCAATTTTAATTCACCCATTTTTGCTCCTATTTAACTATTTTTCTGTAAACTGTGATAACAGCATCGGGACAAATTAACGCACAATTGTTACACCCCGTGCAATTGTCTTGAACTTTGATTGCATAATGATAGCCCTTCTGATTTATTCGAGGAGCTAAAGCCAATGTTTCCTGAGGACAAGCATCGATACATAATTCGCATCCTTTGCATTTTTCAATGTCGATTACAACATCTCCTAGCGATTTTGCCATTTGTAACCTCTTTGTATGTTTTAGTAAATTATTTCTGAAAAAGTGTCTTTTTCTTAATTACAAATTTATAAATAATTTTAAGATAAATTAATTAATTTTTATTAATCATCTACAATTTAAATACTATATTTTATTTATTAAAATGTATTTTCAATTAAAGATTAATCCTTAAGATATGGAAATATTGCACCGATAAAAAAAATGCTAATAATTAACGCATTTGCTGATAAAGAGAATAATAAAGAATTGAGCATAAATATATTGAACTCATAATAATGTAAATTGTAAAAACAAGGGTAAATAAAAAAAGGGATTCATTAATTGAACCCCTCTTAATTGAATTGTTTTGTAAAAATATTACTTTGTGGCATGTAATTCAATCAAAACATCAACTTCATCATATATTGCTTTATCGCCAATATCTTTGAAAAATTTTTCCGAACCATATTTGATATCGTGCTTTGTTCTATCGAAAACAAAGGAAACAGTAGTCATAAAACTCTTGTTATCTTTTTCGAATATCAATGTGGTTGGGATTTTAATATCAGAAGTTTTATCTTTAATTGTTAATTTGCCTTGAACCATATAATCTTGATTTAATCTTCTATCAGGTTTTGTGATGACAAATTTTGCTTCGGGATACTTATCTACTTCGAAGAAGTCTGCACTTTTAAGGTGGCCAACTAATTTTTGATTTAATGTTTTATCTTTTAAATCAGTGCATTCGATAGAATTCATATCCACAATGATTTCTGCAGTGGATAGATAGCCATTTTTAATTGTAATTGTGCCAGATTTGATTTGTAAAGTACCCTCGTGGCGACCTCCAATTTTCGAGCCAGTCCATATTACTTTTGATTTCTTCGTATCAATTTTAAATATGTCTTGGGCAAAAGTAGGACTTACAATTATCGCAAATGCAATTGCGATTATTAATATTTTATTTAGCATATAAACACTCCGTTTTTTTTAAAAAAATATAATACCATTTTAATTGACGTTTTAAAAATAACTTAATTTTGATTTTAATATTATACTTTTGTATATCTCATCAAAATTGACGAATTTTGAAGTATTGAAAATTGCAAATATGGAATTTTTATATGCTATTATATTAGGAATTGTCGAAGGAATTACAGAATTTCTTCCAATTTCCTCTACCGGACACTTAATAATTGTTGGTGAATTCTTCTCTTTTTCCGAACCTTTTGGAAACACCTTCGATATTGTTATTCAATTTGGTGCAATATTGTCAGTTGTATTGTATTTTTATGACAGAATAAATCCTCTTGTTAGTTCTCAGCAAAAAGAAAAGAAAAATGAAATCTACAATTTGTGGAGAAAAACATTAGTTGCACTTATTCCAGCAATAATTATTGGGGCTACATTGGGAAGTAAAATCCAGGCATTGTTATTCAATCCAACAACAGTTGCCATTATGCTTTTTGTTGGGGGAATTATTCTCATTATAATCGAAAAAAAAATTCGCAAACCTAAGTTTGAAAATGTTGTGCAATTGAGTTATTTAAATGCCTTTTTTATAGGTTTATTTCAGTCTTTGGCTATGGTGCCGGGCACTTCGCGCTCTGCCGCAACAATTATAGGTGCTATGCTATTAGGTAGTTCACGAACATTGGCAGCAGAATTTTCATTCTATTTGGCAGTTCCCACTATGTTTGCGGCATCGGCTTATTCAATTTATAAGCATGGATTAAATTTCACTTCATCCGAAATTCTAATACTCGCAACAGGATTTATCACCTCTTTTGTTGTGGCTTATTTTGTTATTAAAGCATTTATGAAATTTATTTCTACCCACAATTTTATTCCATTTGGTTATTATAGAATAATTTTGGGAATTCTTATTTTTGTATTGTTATATTTGGTTAAATAGGAATCGAAAGAATTGTTTAAGTATCTTATTCTTATAGCTTTCATCGTAACTTTAACTTTTGAATGTCGATCATTTCCGAATGAAGTTTTAATTGATATGAATCAAACTGAAGAAAATGCTATAAAAAAGGAACACTTGGGAATTTTTTTTGAGTATATTTACTACAAAGTCAATGGTAAATTGGGAATGTCGGCTCAAGAAATTCAAGATAGAGGCTTCGATACCGAATTATTTGGTATGGACTGGGAAAAGCATCAATATTGGTTTTTATACAATACCTGTTCCAAAGACTCAATTCAAGAAATGAAACCTTGGTATTATGGGTTTAATAAAAAGGGACTAAGGCATTATGCTGTAAAAAAATATGCACAGAACGGCAACGCCGGATTTGAACAAGCAATTCTATTGGATTCTGGCAAAACCTTTGATTTTTATGTATATGTAATGGGCACTGTTGATTCGGTTTATTTAGAACTCGAAGATCGACAAAGTAATGTGATTTTTTACAAAAACTTAGGTTCTTTTCCCAAAGATTGGGAATGGCATAAACTTTCTTGCAAAATACTACCATTTAAACAGCATTATAATTGTAAGATTAGAATTTATGCAAAAAGCCGTGGAGAACTGCATCTGGACGAAAGTTCATTGATGGCAACCGATAATCAATACTCACTAAGAAAAGAATTTGTGGATATGATTCGTGAATTAAAACCAGGTTTGATGCGATTTCCAGGTGGTTCCTTTTGTGATTATTTCACTTGGCATTTCTATGAACATATTGGCGACAAAAACCAACGAAGAGCTCCAAATTATTGGATTTACGATTCCGAGATTATGAGAATGGATTTTGGATTGGACGAGTATTTTCATTTTTGTAAAGATTTGGATATCGAGCCATATATAACAACCAATTTCAAGAGTGGATCCGTGCCGGAAGCATTAGATTTGTTAGAATATTGCAACGGCGACACCAATACCATTTTGGGCAAACTAAGAGCAAAAAACGGCAACATCGAACCGATGAAAGTAAAATTTTTCGAAATTGGAAACGAACAATGGAAAAGATTCTCGCCCGATTATCCCGTTAGATATTTGGATTATTACTACGCAATGAAGCAAAAGGATAGCTCGATTAAAATATTAATCAATGGTTTCCATTGGGATGGAGAAAAAGAAATTAATCGCATTGTTAGTGTAGTGAAAGATAATGAAGATTATTTTAGTTGGCACCCAGGTTATGCCTCTTTTCCCAAAGACAAGTTAAGCGAAGAAGACGAATACAACACTTTTGCCTATGGAGCAATTTATACCCAAGAAGATATCAATTGGATGATGAAATCATTAAAAAAATATAATCCAAACATCAAAAATGCACCAACGGAATATTGGACCCAATTTATGGATATGGATGATTGGGTTACGGATACATCACAAAAAGGAAGCACTTTGCTTTCGGGTTTGGGAGATATTAATTTTTTGCATACATTCATAAAAAATTGGGAAACCACTGGCCCGACTTGCCGAACAATATTCCTCACATTCTTTTTCTCAGACACGGCAAAGGATGGACGACGTGTTATTTATGCCAGTCCCGGATACTATGCCCTAAAAATGTTTTTTAATTCCCACGGCAATGATTATGTTCATTCTCAAATAATCAGTTCTGAGAAAAACTATGCAAAACCAGAAGCAAGAGTTAATTTTTTCAGTGGAGCATCAATATTCGATGTAGTTGCCACTAAAAGTAAAGACTCGCTTTTTGTTGCAATTTTAAATCGAAGTAAAGATGCATCCAAAGATTTATTCCTCAATATTCCTGGCTTTCAATATGGCTCGGAAGTAAGAATTCAGCAGTTATATAGCAATTCGTTCTACGACCGCAACTCTTCTGATGAACCTTTAAAAATTATCCCAATATCAACTATATCTCGGCTCGATAGCATTATTTCTTTACCAAAACATTCCTACACAATAATCTCAATTCCTCTCAATAAAATCAACAGAAAAATTAATACCAACGACAATAAAGAAATTAAAATATACCCCATTCCATCAACTAATTTTCTAACAATTAATTCGCCAAATGACATAATAGAAAAAATTGAAATAATTGATTTAATCGGAAATCATGTTAAATCATTTAATTTTGTTTTCGAAAAAAAATTGAATATCGATATATCTCAACTTTCCTATGGAATTTATATTTTAAAGTATTATATTAATAACAAGCCATATTTTTGCAAGATTATCAAAACACCATAAATTCCTATAAAAATACTTTTTCTGTAATTCTGCGAAAAATGTTATTTTTTTATAATTTCTTTT
>CALKJQ010000100.1 GCA_937995785.1 Candidatus Kapaibacterium sp. | reverse complement strand
GACGAATTTGATAAAAAGGAAAATTATGGCGAAACAAAATTCCCAAAAACAGACAGAAACACGAAAAGCAAATTTGTATCTAACCAAGGATATTAATTTGCAATTACCCAAATTATTGGAAAATAATTGGCTATATATAATTTTTATTTTTGTGCTTACCTTCATTTTTTTTGGTGCGGGTATTTTTGGAAATGGTTTTAATGCCTCGGATACAATTGCATCCGAAAGTTTCCGCAAATATTTAGAGCAAGCCAGCAAAGATGGAGAATTCCCATTATGGATACCTTATATTTTTAGTGGAATGCCCGCATTCTCGGGATTTGTTGCCCACGGCGAGAGGATTTGGGATTTCCTATCTTTAATATACTTCAAGTTTATGGAACTATTCAGGTTTTTGTTCGGAAACGACGAAGCACGAGTTGCAATGCATTATGTGGTTTATGGTATTGGTATATATTTACTAATGTTGCAGAAAAAATCTAATAAATTAGTTGCCGTTTTCTCGAGTATTGCCGCTGTGTTTTCCACAGGAATAGTTATTTGGCTTATGATTGGACACAACACAAAACCTGTAGTTTTTGCAATGTATCCTTGGATTTTCTTGTTTATGGAGAAATTAAAGGAAAAATTTTCAATTGTTTATATTGCTTTAATTATCATCGCCGCCCATATTATGCTCGAGGCAACCCACGTCCAAATGATTTTTTACGCTGGGATTGCTTTTGGTTTGTATCTTCTATATAATCTTATTGGGGTTATAATAAAAAAACAAACTTTAACGAGTTTTCTAACTCCGGCAATTGCATTGGTGGTTGGTTTTGGTTTAGCATTTTTACTATCTGCCGATAAATACCTCTCGGTGCAAGACTACACTCCTTATTCCACTCGTGGTTCGGCGCCATTATTGAACGATGGACAGCAAGAAAAAGTAACAAAAGATGGTGGGCACGACTATAATTATGCCACTCAATGGTCTTTTTCGCCAGGTGAGACTTTCACTTTTTTTGTCCCTAATTACTATGGTTTTGGTAAAATGAAGTACAGCGGTCCCGAAACCGGTGGTCAAGAGATGAAAATTCCAACTTATTGGGGGCAAAAACCCTTCGAAGATGCAGCGCCCTATGCGGGTATAATTGTTCTTTTGCTTGCAATAGTCGGCGTCGTTCTCAATCGCAAGGATTTATTTGTTCAATTCTTGACTCTACTTTCAATTTTCGCATTATTCCTATCTTTTGGTTATACATTGCCAATTCTATACGACTTTTTCTACTACAATGTTCCATTTTTCAATAAGTTTCGAGCTCCTTCGATGGTATTGGCTTTAATTCATTTTGCTTTACCAATTTTGGCAGGTTATGGTTTGTCGGGTTTGATTTTATTGGCAAAAGATAATCCCGAAAAAGCCAAAAAACTTGTTTTGAACTTAGTTTATGGGTCAATTGGATTCTTGGTATTGGGATTTGTTTTTGCGGGTTTATTTAAGGATAGCTACATTAGTTCAGTCGCCGCTTCACAAAGTTTTCGTTTGCCCGAGCAATTTCGTGAATTTGTTTTCGACCAAATGATTTCCGATTGGTATGTGAATGCTTTTCTGTTGATAATAGCTATGCTGGTTGTTTATATGTTTGTGCTGCGAAAAGTTCAATTTGTTCCGATGATGTTTGCCTTAGTTGTTTTAGTTCTATTCGATTTGTGGCGTGTGGGTTGGCGACCAATGGAAGTAGCCGAACAAAAATTAACAAATGCTTATTTCCAAAGCGATGATGCAATCGAATTTGTAAAACAAGATAAATCCATTTTTCGTGTTGCCGATTTTGCTTCGCCATCTCCAAACATTGCGGCATATCACCTGTTGCAAAATGTGAATGGTTATCATGCTGCCAAACTTCGTGTTTATCAAGATATGCTCGATGCCACATCCCAAGGAAGCACCAATAATGTTTCCAGTCCATTTATGTGGAATCTGCTTAATGTTAAATACATTCTTGCAAAAGAAGATTTGGGAATTCCGCCCGCTTATCAATCCCAAACATCGGGAACTAAAGTGTATTATAATGCTGGTATGTTGCCCCGTGCCTTTTTTGTTGATAGCGTCCAAAAGTCTACTCCAAAAGAAATTTTGATGCACTTAAAAAATGCAGATTTCGACCCTCGAATAGTTGCCTTTTACCATAGTAATGATAACATCCAAGTGAGACACGCCGATACCACTTCGCTTGCTGAAATGGAAAAATTCGAAAATGAATATATATCTTTCAAAGTTCGCTCGGGTGGCAACCAATTATTGGTAATATCCGAAGTTTATTATCCCGAGTGGAAAGCCTATCTCGACGGCAAAGAAGTTCCCATTCACCAAATTAATTACTTGTTGCGAGGAGTGATTGTTCCCCAAGGTGAACACAAATTGGAACTCAAATACGAATCCAAATCGTTCGAAACGGGCAGAATGCTTAGTCTATCGTTCAATTTTATTGTTGCTGTTATGCTATTAATTGGATTATATTTTGAATTTAAGAAAAAGAAAGTGTGACTTGTTGCCATCCGCTCAATTTTTTATAAAAGCTTTGTCAAATGTTTATTAATCTGGATTGCACTTTCTTTTTTGTATTTTATTTTGTTTTTCCACAAATCATAACGCATTCGGGTAGATACATTATAGATTTTCAATTTGTAATTTTTATTCTTCAGATAATTCAAAAGTCCGTAATCTTCCCAATTTTGCCTACATTCTTTCTTTCCAATAAGAATTATTGTTTTTTGTGGTTTTTGTTCTATCAAAAAACAATTTGGTCGCTCGTAAACAATATATTTTGGTTCTTGTTTGGTGAGGTAATTTGCAATCAATAGGCAACCAATAATCAATACTACAAATAATCGGAATAGCAGTTTCTTTGAAGAATTAGAAGTGAAAATATAAACCAAAACCAAACTTATTAAAATTGATATTATAACAACCATTTCGCCCGAAATATGCGAAAATGGTAAATTGGCGGCTTGGTGAGTTAAATAGTTTGCAATTTCTATCGAAAGTTGGGAAGTATTTGCATAAATATGCCCCAAAGGATAGTAAATATATGATGAAATCAATGCAACAATACCGAAAATCTGGCCCAAAAACATAAATGGTATTACAACAAGGTTTGCTAATGGCGATATTATTGAGTAAATTCCGAAATAATATGCCACGATTGGCGATACTATTAATGAAGCCGACAAAGATACAGCCAAACTATTTCCTATTTTTTTCAAGATATCGTGTTTGTCGAATCTCAAATAATGATTGAAGAAATTAACGAATGGCTTGTATAATAAAAAAATGCCCGTAATGGCGGCAATAGACATCTGAAAACCAGCCGAGTAAAGACTTACGGGATGGAACACCGCAACCAACAATATAGTTGTTGCAATTATGTTTATTGGGTTTGGTTTTCGTTGAATTAAATATGAAAACAAAAATAAAACAATCATTATCCCAGCTCGAACAGCCGATGCCTGAAAATCTACCAAATAGATGTAACCAGCAAGAGTTACTGTAATCATTAAAAATTTTATAGAATTGTTTCGAAAAAAAGAAAAAATCCAAAACAAAATTCCTGCAATAATTCCAACATGGAAACCACTAACTGCAAGTATATGGGCAACGCCGGATACAGCAAATTCCCGACGAGTTTCGCGATGTATATTGGATTTATCGCCCAGTAAAATTGCTTTAACAATGCCTGATGTGGCGGGCGAGTATAATTTATCAATCCGATTAAATAAGGTATGTTTTATTTGTTCTTGGATTTCTGGAGGTCGATTTACACTTATGAGTGCAATTTTGTTCGAATAGCCAACCGCCGTTAGTTCACAGCCCAGATTCCTTAAATAATTTAGTTCATTAAACTCATTTGGTAAATTAGCATTAATTGGTTTGCGAAATTTTATAGCACCCGATAGGATATCATTTTCATCGATATTTCGGAGTTGTGGGAACTTAGAATTAATCAATGTTAAGAAAAACCTTGTATTCCTAATCATTACCCATTCATCATTCAATATTTTTCCATCAACAATCAGGCGAGAATATTTATGCTTGTTTGTTATTACTTTGACAATATTGCCATAAAAATAACCATTGTGAGTGGTGATGCATTCACTTTTATTTGAATAATCCAAATTTTGAGTTCTAATTGAAGTAAAAATACCAAGCAAGATTGCAAAAAACAAGAAAACGGGAGTCTTACTCCTCGATATTGATGAAATTACAATCGATAAAACAAAAAAATAAAATGAAAAAACAATTAAACCAAATAGAGAAAAACCAACAAGTTTAGCAAAGATAAAGCCAATAGAAGCAAAACAAAGAATTTTAATCGAAGGTGAACGTCTAAACATCTTCAATAGTAAAGCAAATAAATTCTAAATTAGAAAAAAAATAGATAATTTGCATATTTTTTAAAATAACGAACAAGAATTATGTGTGGTATAATAGGTTATATTGGGAAAAAAGAAATCGTGCCATTATTATTAACTGGATTGAAAAGAATGGAATATCGTGGATACGATTCGGCGGGATTATCTATTTTGGATAGCTCTTCGGAACTAAAATCGATAAAGAAAAAGGGGCGTGTTAATGATTTGGAATTGGCATCGATGGATTTGAATGTAAAAGGTATCATAGGCATTGCCCACACTCGTTGGGCAACTCATGGTTACCCGAACGATATCAATGCCCATCCCCATTTTGATACAAAAATGAATATTTCTTTAGTTCATAATGGTATTATCGAGAATTATTCAATCATAAAACAGAAACTAATACAAGAAGGTTATTCATTTCGTTCAGATACCGATACAGAAGTTTTGGCAGTTTTAATCGAAAGGTTCTACGACAAAGTTAAAGATTTGGAATACGCCGTTCGCTTGGCATTGAACGAAGTTAACGGTACATTTGGTATAGCGCTAATATCGAAATATGAACCTAACAAAATAATTGCCGCACGTCGGGGAAGTCCACTTATTTTAGGTATTGGCGACAACGAATATTTAGTAGCGTCTGATGCTTCAGCAATAATTGAACATACAAAGAATGTGATTTATTTGAACGACGACGAAATGGCAATACTCTCGCCCGATGGATTTATTACCAAAACAATTGCAAATAAAAAAGTAAAATCCGAAATTCATCAACTTGAATTCGATTTGGAGCAAATCGAAAAGGGCGGCTTCGAGCATTTTATGCTTAAAGAAATATTCGAACAAACCCAAACGATTCGCGATGCAATGCGAGGTCGTTTATTGGTCGATGAAGGAAACGTAAAATTAGGCGGCTTGCGTTCGGTTAGAGATCGCATTAGGAATGCTCGTAGGATAATAATTACTGCTTGTGGAACTTCTTATAATTCCGCCTTAGTTGGTGAATATTTAATTGAACAGCTAGCCCACATTCCTGTGGAAGTGGAATATGCCTCGGAATTTCGTTACCGTTCCCCAATATTATTCGAAGATGATTTTGTGATTTTTATTTCGCAAAGTGGCGAAACAGCCGACACCTATGCTGCAATTCAAGAAGCTAAACAAAGAGGTGCAACCTGCCTTGGAATTGTGAATGTTGTGGGTAGTTCGATTGCAAGGGCAACTGATGCGGGTATTTATATCCACGCTGGTCCAGAAATTGGAGTAGCATCCACCAAAGCTTTCACCTCGCAACTAACTGTGCTTTCTCTATTGGCTCTTTATCTTGGTCGAATGAGAAATTTATCAACCATTGATGGAATTAAAATTGCAAAGGAGTTGGAGGCATTGCCCGACAAAGTTCAAATGATTTTGAATGGTGCTTCCGAAATCGAGAGAATTGCAAATGAATACTACCAATCTCGCAATTTTTTATATCTCGGTCGTGGCTATAATTTTCCTATTGCTTTAGAAGGTGCACTAAAATTGAAAGAAATCTCCTATATCCATGCCGAGGGTTATCCGGCTGCCGAAATGAAGCATGGTCCGATTGCTTTGATTGATAAAAATATGCCCGTAGTTGTTGTTGCACCAAAAGATGAAATTTATGAAAAAGTTGTATCTAACATCGAAGAGGTGAAGGCACGCGAAGGGCGAGTGATAGCCATCACTAACTACGGAAATACAGATTTAGAAAAATTAGTTGACCATTGCATCTATATTCCCGACACTTTGCCACTTTTAACTCCAATTTTGACTGTTATACCTTTGCAGCTCCTTGCCTACTACACTGCCCGTCTTTTAGGACGCGATATCGATAAACCAAGAAATTTAGCAAAAAGTGTAACTGTGGAATAGTAATCAATTATATCATAAAAAAAGAGCAGGATGAAACCTGCTCTTTTTTAAATCATATGGATAATATTTATAATCTAATTTATAATATTTATAATCTAAATTATTATAATATCAATCGGGGAATTTGGTTGTATCTGCCAAAGCTTTATACAAATCCTTCATTTGTTGTAAAGTAACAGGTGTTTTCTTCATTGCCGAACCTAATTGACCAAACTTAACCTTATGCTGAACTTCGTAAGGTTTGGATCTTGTGAATTTTCCAGTACTCATATTTTCCATTAAGAATGTTTTTCCGTCGGCGCCGTGGCAAGCTTTGCAATAAGTGTTATAGAATTCCAAACCCTTTGCGGCATCGCCATCCTTGCCAATATTTGTATATGTTGCTTTTCCTGTTGGATATGTCCCGGTATAGGTTGCATCATAAAGTTTTGTTACATCCAACGCTTCCACTTTAATGAATTTTACGATATCCCATATTTGTTTGTCTGTAAGGAACTCTTTTACGTTTGGCATTTGGTCGCCAATTGTTGGATCTTTGGCGGGGTCGTAAGTGGATAAATCAGTCGAGAGTGGTCTGCGTGCTTTGCCACTTCCATTTTTGAGCAGGTCAAACAATTCTTGTGCACCCATATTACGGGCTTTTGTCCAATAATTAATACCTGAAACGTTTGGTCGATTAGTTTTGGGACTACGGCTATTATAGGAACCATTGCGTCCCATCAAATCCCATCCATGGCACTGCTTGCATCGGAAAAAGTCAGAATATTTATCGAACTGTGCTTTATTTGGGCTATTTTGGTCGTAGCCGCCTTCCACACTCCAAAATTTATCGAATAAAATACCGCCGTTAATTCCATCAGCGTTTATGTAATCTTGTGGATCAGTGGGTGTATCTGTAGTATTGTCGCTACAGCTTATTGCAAGTGCTAAGAAACACGTCATTAAGAAATATTTGAATATTTTTAGCATTTTACCTCCTTAGTGGTTTTAAATAATAATGCAATACAAAAATAAAAAAAAATTAATTAAAATATTCAATTACTAAAAAATATTGTAATTTATTGCCATTTAGACATTTAACTAAATGACTACTTGATATTCATCTTATATCTTCACATCAAAATCGATTATTCTAATCTTTCTACTCGGTTAATAACTATAATAATGCTAATTTCGTATTTAATAATATTGTATTTAATGATATTTATAAAACTTGTTTACAAAATTTAGAATTATTCCAAAAAAATTGTGTTTGTAATCAGCAAAAAAATATTGCTTATTTTTGGGCTATTTGTATTATACTTGAATATTACAAATGCTCAGAATAAATTTTTAGACAAAATCGATACAACTCAAGCCAAATTAGAAGTTAAGAAAAAAGGCGATTTAGATACATTGGTGAATACCAAAGCAATTGATTCGATAGTTTTTAAGAAAAAAGAGAACATACTAAAACTATACGGCAATGCGGAATTAATTTTTCGTAAGCAAAAACTAACCTCCTATTATATTGAGTTGGATTTGGCAAAAGCATTATTAGATGCACGACCCAAAATAGATTCCAACAATATAATTTCAAATTTCCCTATATTTAACGATAAAGGCGAAGAGATTTTTGGTAAAACAATTCGGTATAATTTCCGAACTCAGCAAGGAGTTATCGATTTGGGCGAAACCAAAATGAGCGAGGGTTTCTATTTTGGAAGCAAGATAAAAAAGATATCCGAAAAGGAACTGTTTGTCCAAGATGGTTGCTACACAACCTGCGACCATCCACATCCACACTATTACTTTGGTTCGCCCAAGATGAAAGTGGTAACTGGCGACAAAGTGTTTGTAGATCCACTAATTCTTTATGTTGCCGATATGCCCGTATTTATGGTTCCTTTTGGATTCTACATACCAAACAAAACAGGACGGCAATCGGGATTGATTGTCCCCGGATATTTCTTTTCGCGAGATAGAGGCGTTATTCTCGAAAATTTAGGATTTTACTGGGCGGCAAGTGATTATTGGGATATGCAGTTTGGAACGAATTTGTATTCCAAAGGTGGATTTATTTTCAAAAATACAACAAGATTGGTGGTTGGTAATTATCTCAATAGTAACATAAATCTCCAATATGGTAGAACTCGGTTTCGTCCCGACGATGCCTATGCAACCAATTGGAGTGTTGCTGGAGGCTACAACCATCAAATAGACCCAATGCAAAGTATTAATGGTAATTTTAATTTTGCTTCGCAGGACTTTAATCGTAATACACAGATAAATATTCTCGACCGTATAACCCAAAATATCAGTTCAGACATTGGCTATTCCCGAACATTCGAAAACAACACATCTTTGGGCATTTCGTTCCAACGGAACCAAAATATTATTACTAATGAATATTCGCAATCAATTCCAATAAGATATTCAATACCAAATTTTTACCCATTAAAGCAGATAAAATCGATTCCGCGAGATTCTTGGTTACGCGATATTTCAGTTAGCCTATCCACAAATGGGATATATTCAAATGATTATACCCGATATATTGAACAACGCAAAATCGACGATACCACAACAGTTGCCGACTCGATTTATAGGCACAACGAAAGAAAATATATTTCCTATTCTCCAAATATATCAATTTCTCCAAAATTTGGCTACTTCACTCTAACTCCTTCGATAAGTTTTGGAGCAAATACTTTTTTCCGCCGATTAACACGCCAAATAGATGCGGACGGAAAGTTCATAGATAGTTATGAAAACGGCTTGTTTTGGGAATATTACTATAGGATGGGAGTGTCGGCTTCCACTCGAGTTTATGGAATGTGGGACGATAAAAACCGACTATTAGGATTTATTTCGCCTGTGGGTCTTGGTTTAATTGGGTTGCGGCACACTTATAATCCAACTTTTTCTTTATCGTTTTCGCCGGATTTATCATCGGAAAAATTTGGTTTTTATTCCCAATACTTCAATCCCCGCACGCAACAAAATGTTAAATATTCTCGATTTCTGAGTGAAGGCGGGGCTCACGCCCCCGAAAGTAAATCATTGTCATTGGGATACAATGACTTGCATAGCTTCGAAATGAAAGTTAAAACCAACGATTCTGTTGGTGAGAAAAAATTAGAATTGCTAAGGATTAATTTATCAACGGGTTATAACTTTGTGGCAGATTCACTAAAATTGAACCCCCTAAATTTGCAATTGCGCTCCCCCGTCCTCGATTTTATGAACTTTAGTGGAAGTGCGGGATTTACTTTTTACGACGAACAAAACCTACTCGATAGTATGGGAAAAAAACTAGGAACGCGATTTGTCGATAAGTATTTGCTTTCCCAAGGCAAAGGTCTTGCCCGTTTAACCAATTTTAACTTTAGCATTTCATCGTCTTTTTCGCAAGAAGGATTCACCGGTTTTGGTTCGTTCGGAACAGATTCTAAAAAAAGAAAAAAAGACACACTATCGCCCGGAGATAGATTTTCACAACGCATCAATTATGAAGATGATGATTTTGATTTTTTTGCAGAAAATACTCACGGCTACGCACCACTGAATTTACCTTGGAGTTTCAATTTTTCATTAAATTATTCCTATAATCAATATACTATCGACAATATAACCCGAACAATGACAATTAACACTTCCTTTAATTTCTCTTTAACTCCCACTTGGAGTTTTACGGCAACAACAAGTTACGATTTTATCTCGGGAGATTTGTTAGCACCATATATCACAGTTCGAAAAGATTTGCATTGCTGGGAATTGAATTTTACGTGGTCGCCATCTAAAATAAATGGTGGATTCTATCTTACTTTTGGTATCAAAGCCTCCCAACTCAAAGATTTGAAATTGGAAAAACGTAGTAATCCGCTTTATAGGTAATTTGGGAAGAATCTAAAATTTTTTGATTACTTAGTCGATAATGAATTCAAATATGTTCTTTAAACATATAGGTTATAACTTTTGCATTTTAAAATGGATAATATCGATAATAAATATTTTACTTGGAAATCATTGAAAATTCAAAAATTTGCAGTATGCAATCAGCTTATCTTATTTTTTATAACTTTTTTATTTTTTGGTTCAAGTGGCATATTAGCTCAAAAAATATTTCAAAAAGAGATTTATATAAATAATAAACCAACTATAATAAATATTACCAATTTCAGAAATTCTAGCTATGTTCCTAACACAGAATTATCGAGAGTGTTCAACTTTAAGACAGAAGAAAATCGCGGACGAATAACACATAAATCCGCAAATTTTCAAGTAACTTTTTTGCGTGGTAGCAGTTTTGTTGTAATCCAATATTCTGGAAAAGAAGAAATAAAACAAATGCATCTGCCAGTAGTTGAAATTAACAAAGTAATATATCTACCATTCCCATCAGCTCTCACATTGCTCGATACTGCGGGTCTGTTTCAAATAGTGATAGATAAAAATATAAGTAAAAAAGAGCCAACAAAGATACAAAAAGAAGTTCCGCAATCATTCGATGAGATTATACCCGAGAATTTACAACAAATTACAAAGGTTCATAATAACATTAAAAATCGCACAGCAAACCCCGAAAACCCAAAAGAACAGATTTCAACATCTCAAAAACCTGAAATCCAAAATGAATCAAATACAAAGTTAGAAAAAAAACATTCCAATGAGGACTATATTCACAAAACAGAATTAATTCCCAATAATAATGCAGCTCAATCAAAAGACCACACTGAATCTAACCAAATTTTAGATAAAAAGCAAACAGAGATATTGAATAAAGATAATACTGATAATTTTCCGTTAATTAATACCCAAAGCACCGAGCAAAAATACAATGGTTATAAAATACCAAACGACTTAAAACGTAGAAAACTACAAAAATTATTAGGACAAGATGGCATCTAACGAATTCTCGAGTTTAATTGAAAGTACAACTCGAAACTTGAGCATAATCCAACAAAAATTTAATAATTATCAGAAGGAGTTTTTTCCTGAGCGTTCTCCGCAGTTTTTTTGCTTGGAGCTAAATGGAGAAGCAGGCGAATTGGCGAACTTAGAGAAAAAGCGATGGAAAGGAAGAGAAGTGAGCAACGATAAGATTGCCGACGAATCAGCCGATGTATTTATAGCATTGATGAATTATGTTAATTCTTGTGGTATCGATTTGGAAAAAGCCGTCCAAAATAAATTAAAGATAATAGAATCTATTCGTCAAGATCGTTCAGAAAGGGGGTTGGAATATTAGGGTTAATTATTTAATAACAAAAAAGGCTTCTTTGATTGGAAGCCACTTTTGATTTATTTTAGTTGTTATTAACTATTTTAATTATAATGAAGACCTAAAAGCATGAGAATTTTTGCCGGGTATGGTGATTTTTAAATTTTCAATGTCTTTTTCGGTTAATCGGCGTCCGCCAATAAAACGCTTTTGGTAGTAATCAGAACTGAGCGAAGCTACTGCAACACCATAACGAGTTCCCGAATGGACAAACAATCCATCCTTCAAGTAGATTCCAACGTGCGAGGCATATTTTCTGGTGTAAGTGTGGAAAAACACTAAATCACCGAACTGTAAATCATCTTTCTTTTTAATAACTTTACCAACATTAATTTGTTCACGAGCGGTGCGAGGTAATATTATTTGGGCAACGTTAAAATATATTTGACGAGTGAATGCCGAGCAGTCGAAACCTTTTCGAGAAGTACCACCAAATCGGTATGGAGTTCCAAATAATTCCATTGCTTCGTTAAGGATAGCGGATTTGGCTATACCCGCCGAAGTTGTTTCATCATCAAGCAGCGACATCAAAAGCATCTGAAATTGTTCTGCATCATATTCAAAATTATCTTCTTTTTCCAATTCGGCT
>CALKJQ010000099.1 GCA_937995785.1 Candidatus Kapaibacterium sp. | reverse complement strand
TCCATTTTAAACGAAACAAGAATAAAAAAATTATAGAATATAAATGTTTAAAGTATAATTGTTAAGATTTGTTAATATTTAAAAATTTCTTCTTAATTTTGCTATTTATTATGAAATTTGAATTCGAAAAAAAAGTTCTTGAATTAGTGCAAACAATTCCCTACGGTAAGGTAACAACCTATGGGGCTATTGCAAAAGTGTGTGGAATTCGTTCATCTGCCCGAATGGTTGGTTGGGTGTTGAGTTCAAATGCAAATAAACCATATATACCTTTCCATAGAGTGGTGAATCGTAACGGAGAATTAACTGGAAAGAATCATTTTCTAACTCCGAATTTAATGAAGGAACTTTTAAAGTCGGAAAATATAGAATTCGAAGATGAAAAAGTTAATATGCAAAAACATCTTTGGATTCCAAAAATATGAAAAATATTACAAGAAATAAGGAACAAAATGGACATATTTCAAAAATGCTATGATTTTACACGTGCTGACGAAGTGAAAGCAGCGGGACTCTACCCCTATTTCCGTCCAATCGAAGAGAACGAAGGTCCGGTAGTTCACATCGAAGGACGACGATTTATAATGGCGGGTTCGAATAACTATTTAGGGTTGACTGCTCATCCAAGAGTTAGGGAAGCTGCCAAATCCGCTATCGATAAATACGGAACAGGTTGTTCAGGTTCGAGATATTTAACGGGAACATTAGATTTGCACAACGAATTGGAACAAAGGTTAGCTAAATTCCTAAACAAAGAAGCAGTTTTATTGTTTAGTACCGGTTATCAAACTGCACTTGGTATAGTTTCAACTCTGGTTCAGCGAGGCGAATACGTTATCTCTGATAAAGAAAATCACGCAAGTATAATGAATGCTTGTATTACAGCCAAAGGTGGTTTTGCTGAATTCAAAAGATATTTACATTCAGATATGGAAGATTTGGAAAGAGTGCTTTCCAAATTGCCCGAAAATGTCGGAAAATTAGTTGTTACCGATGGTATCTTTTCTGTTTCAGGAGAAATATGTAATTTACCCGAAATTTTACGAATATCCCACAAATATGGTGCTAAGGTATTGGTCGACGATGCACACTCCACTGGAGTTATTGGAGTTGGCGGACGGGGAACGGCAAGTTATTATGGTTTAGATGATGAAACAGATATGATTATGGGTACTTTTTCTAAAACTTTTGCATCTCTTGGTGGTTTTGTGGCTGGTCCCGAACGAGTTATTAACTATCTTAAGCACCACTCTCCAGGTTTGATATTTAGTGCAAGCCCCACCCCACCTTCTGTTGCTGCGGCATTAGAAGCTTTAAATATTTTAGAAGAACAACCCGAATTGGTTACTCAACTTCAGAATAATGTAAAATACCTCCGCAAAGGATTTGCCGAACATGGCTTTAACATCATCGAAAACGAATCTGCAATAATTCCCGTAATTGTCGGCGATGTGGAAAAAGCATTTATTACTTGGAGAAAATTGTTCGATAGAGGTGTGTTTGTTAATGCTTTTATTCCACCGGGAGTGCCACCTAATATGAGTATGATGAGAACTTCCTATATGTCCTCCCATAAAAAAGAACATTTAGACGAAATTCTCGAAATATTTATCCAAATTGGCAATGAATTAGGCTATATAAAAAGTTAAAATCAAAACCTATTAACTTAAAAATAAAATACTGTTCAACGACCAAAAAAGGTGGCTCAACTATGAACCACTTTTTTTATTTAATTAATCATTCGCTACTATTAACTTAATGTATGCCCATTGAACTCACCCCCAATTCCCAAAACGTGAGTGGGGAATGGGGGGGCGTTATAATCTTGCGATTTAAACCAAAAGCAAGGAAATTAAAATTCTTACCTCATTTCTAATTCGCCCATAACATATTGCCATTCCAGTTCGATGTTTTCGACCATTTGCGAGGTTGATTGTCCCGAGCCGTGTCCGCTATCGAAATCCACAAATAACAAAATGGGATTAGTCTGCGAGGGCAAGTTTTGCAATGCTGCGGCCATCTTTTTGGCGTGCAAGGGATCAACTCGTGCATCGTTTTCGCCTGCCTTGATTAGCATTGATGGATAATTATAACCTACCTTAATGTTATGGTAAGGAGAGTATTTCCAAATGTATTGAAAATCTTCGGGCTGATCGGGGTCGCCATATTCGGGTATCCAATAGCGGGCAATTAGGAATTTGTGGTAACGAAGCATATCCAACAATGGAACGGCACATATAACTGCTTTGAACAAATCAGGGCGTTGCACCGTTACTGCACCAGTAAGCAAACCACCATTACTACCACCTTTGATTGCTAATTTCTTTGGATTTGTATATTTTTGATTGATTAAGTACTCGGCTGCTGAAATGAAATCGTCGAATACATTTTGTTTACGTTCCAACATACCAGAGCGGTGCCAATCTTCACCATATTCATCACCACCTCGCAAATTAGCAATTGCATACACACCTCCACGATTAATAAAAGATGCAGTTGTACCGATAAAATTTGGCGACATACTTACGTTGAATCCACCATATCCATAAAGCAAAGTGGGGTTGTTCCCATCTAATATCAAACCTTTTTTATGGACAATAAACATTGGAACTTGCGTACCGTCTTTGCTTTTGTAGAATACCTGTTCGAATTCTATGTCCTTGGTATCGATAGGGACATTATCTTGGTAAACAAATTCCCATTCCAACTTATCTTCTTTAAGTCTGAATAATTTCGAGGGTTGAGCAAAGGAAATTAATGAAATATAAATATACTTTGAATGCTTATCGTAACTAATCCCCGAAATATCCGCAAATTCGGGGGAAGTTAGGTCTTTAATAAATTTCCCATTATAATCATAAATTTTTGCATAAGAAATTACATCTTTTTTATATTGAATTATTACGTATTTTTCCGTTAAGGTGTAGCCTTCCAATACGACGTCTTTTTGTTCGGGATAGAACTCGACAGCATCTTTGTAGAATGGTTTGTCGAGAGTAGTTTTGAGTAATTTAAAGTTTGGGGCATTTTCGTTGGTGTAATAAAAAAGATATCCGTTTTTAATTCCAATTGATGCTCGAAACTTATTGGAGGAAAAAACAACTGCCGGTTCGTCCATAGTTCCTTGTTTGCGTATTTTTAATGTGTTGGTGTAAAAGTCGCCTTCGGAAAATATTGTCAGGTCGCTTTCTTCGTCGTCGTAAACCGAAAAGAAGTCTTTAGCATCCTTGGGTGCTCCCAATAATATGGAGTTAGTAAAATTATTACCATCACTTAATTTATGTAAATATGTTGGTAGAGGAATTTGCTTTTCGATGATTTCCTTGCTTCGCAATGTTATATATGCCGACTTTTCGTCCTTTGTCCAACCAAAGCTGTAAACATTTTCCAAAGGACCATAAATCACTTTGCCCGTTTTTGTATCAATAACTCGATAAGTGTTTATTTCATTTCCTTTATATTGCAAACCAACTGCTGCCAACGAAGCATCATTATTGAAAACCAAACCTGTTGGTGAAGAGAGTCCACTTGGGTCGAATTGCATAGGGTCGAAAATAAGAACATCCTTACCTTTAATTACTGTATAAAGTTTGTTTTGTTGCCATCCTTTTTTCTTCAACCAGAAAAATTCACGACCTTTCCGGAAAAATGGCGCACTGCGGATATCCCTATCTAAATAATTTGTTATTTCGTTGGACAATCCATCTACTTTTGGGTAATTGGAACGAATAAATTCTTTGGTGTAATTGTGTGATTTTTTGCTCCATTCCAAAGTTTCAGGATTATTTTTATCCTCTAAGTATTGATAATCATCAACAAAAACAAAATTGTGCATAACTGTCGCTACGGGCTTTTTTACTGCTCGTGGTGGGTCGAATTTTGCCATAGAACTACTAAATAATATTGAACAAGACATTAGAAAAATTATTATTGATTTATTCATAACTTTTTATCCTTTGAATTTTAATTTGATTTTTTCGGAAACAATATTGGGAACGAATTCGCTCACATCCCTACCGTATCGGGCTAATTCGCGAACGATGCTCGAATTGAGATAGGTGTATTTCTCGTTTGGTAATAAAAATAAAGTGTGAATTTCGGGATCTAATTTACGATTCATCAAAGCAATCTGAAACTCGAATTCAAAATCGCTAATAGCTCGAATACCACGTATAATTGATGTTGCTCCCACTTTGCGGGCAAATTCTACTGTTAGTATATGAGAACGTACAACTTCGACATTAGGTAAATAAGATAATGATTGCTTTGCGAGTTCCTCGCGCTCATCTTCATCAAACAAAGTTGCTTTTTTGGAATTAATTGCCACAACAACATATACTTTACTAAAAATTGCTGCGGCTCTTTCAATAACGTCAATGTGACCATTAGTAATAGGGTCGAATGTTCCAGGATATATTGCAATATTTTTTTTATCCATTATAACAAAAAATAAATTAACAAAAAATTAAAATTACGAAATTGATTTAAAATGAATGTCAAAAAAATACAAAGATATAGGTTACATAGTTATAATAAAGAATATAAAGTAAATAAAGTTAACCGTGTGAATGCACAAATTAAATATATTACCTGTTTATAATAACTTTATGAATAGTTGAGTGCGAGGCAAATTCGATTTTTACAAAATAAACACCATTTTCAACTTTTTTATTGCTATTATCAAATAAATCCCAAATTATGTTTGTTTGGTTGGTTATATTGTTGTTATAAACAAATCCTTTAACTAAATTACCATAAATATCCGAGATTTCAATTTTGTTTATCATTTCTAACGAACTGATGTTAATAGTAATAAATTCTGTTGCGGGATTAGGATAAATGCTGATACTTAGGTTAGTAATATCGGCTACATCAACAGTTTTGATTGTGCCATTTGCAGGGCGACTTGTAACATAGAAAGAACCACTACGCGAAGTATCCAAATCAATTGCAAACACTTTATAATTAACCACTCCGTCGAATAAAAATTTATCCTCGAATTCAGTCGAAGTAATTGGTTGGGGAGTTGCCAGAACTAATCGTGAATTTTTCTCTGTATTGCGAAAAATAATGTATTTCCAGTTTTTAATTCCATCGGGGGCATCCCACTTTAAATTCAAATATCCATTTTTAAGTTCGGTAACTTGCAAGTTTCGAGGTTGAGGGACTCTTTTATTGAACATTTTAAGGGTGGGGTCGCCCAAAAGTGCTATGTGGACTTGGCGAGTTCCAGTAGTGAAGAGAGCTCCATTCGGATATTGCGAGGTATAGTAAATATTTGGCAAATAGAGGTTGTTATTGTTTTGAGTGGCAAGCAATGAAGTGCCAATAGGTTCGCCTAAATTCATATGATGCACAAACCAATGTGGACGCCCCGACCAGCCGATCGTTAAAGCACCTTCTTTGGCAGCAAGAGGAGCACGCAAAAAGTTATTTTCTATATCCCAATCTCCAAAATATGAACCAAACAGAAAAGTGAAAATACCATTATTACCTTTAGCTGCAAAATCTGATGAATTACCTACACCCCCGCAACTTGTGTAGCTTCCGCCACCACAACCATAAGACCATAGGTAACTTTTTGTCGATAAAGTTGATATATAGTCTTCTGCTTTGACGTTCGAAGATGTAAAGAAATTCAAAAATGCTCTCCAACCTGATGCGGCAAAAGCTTCGGGATAGCTATGAGCAGAAAAATTATCATCTACTAATGCTTTCCATTCAGGATTTAGTTTGCCATTACGGTAATCGTGATTTCTTTGTAAGTATTTTCGGATAAGTTCCAATTCGGGATTTGATTTTGTGGTATCGTAAAACAATTTCATTCCATACATATCAATTCTTCCAACTGCAATTGGCACACTGGAGGTTGGAGGAAGATTTGTTAAATCAAACTTTCCATCACCAGGAACATTTTTGTTTTCTTGCCTACTGGCAACAGTGCTATTTATGCTTTGATCGGTCCATATATTATCGGCTGTCCCGTAATAAACATCAGCGGGCCATGCACCCCGATGGTCGGGGTGGGCATCGGGATTAAAATCACCTGAATAGGGAACAGGTATTCGACCAATTAGTAATATATTTGTGATATCAGAATTTTGCTTTGTTAGGTTGTTAATGATTTGTTTTGTTGCAACAACTTTTTCCTTGTCGAATTTTTCGGCTCGTGGAGCACTTTGTATCAAAACATTATAGCCCTCTGCTTCCAAATCGGCTTTAAGGTTTGCTAATTCATTCGAAAGTTTGTCTTTCATTGTTTCGTCGACCAACACCAAAGTTGTGCCACGAAGAAATTGTGGTATTGCTTCGATTGCCGCCAAGGTATAACCCGTTGCAGTAAAAACACGATAAGCAAAAAGTGTATCATTTTCTTTCACATATTTTTTACCAATGCCAAGCACTTGATATTCATAAATTTGATTTAATTGAACATTGTAATCCGTCCATTCCGATGCTAAGCTGTCCAATGTTGCAATTGCTGAACCAAAGGTAAGATTATCTAATGTTCTTTTAAAAACAGCATAAGTTTCCACATATCCCGAGCGTTCCCATTTTAACTTTATTGTTGGATTTGGTGTTTTGCTCACTTCAGCCCAAACGGGAACAACTAAGTCCTTAGAATTCATTGTTTGCGAATAGATATTCGATGATGCTAACAAGATCATAAATAACAACAAAGAACATACTTTTTTCATTTTAACCTCACGAATTTATTCTAAATTAAGAAAAAACTTAATATTTTTTCGAAAAATATATATTCCTCCGTCAATAACACATAATTTTGTAATTATGTATTATTTAATTTTGCTGGGGCAATTAATTGCCTCGGGAACTCATATAATTAGTAAAGATCTGGCAACAAGAGCCAATCCCTCTTCAATTCTATTTTACAGAGCATTAATTGCTTCGATTTTTTTCTTGATAGTAACTAAAATATTTAACTCAACAAAGAAAATCGATAAAGAAGATTATAAATATTTCGTTATTCTTGCAATTTTGAATATTCCTATCAATCAGTTTTTGTTTCTGGTGTCCATCAAATTTACAACGGCACCGAATGTAGCGTTAGCCTATGCACTAACTCCGATATTTGTGTTTATACTTGCATATTTTTTTCTAAAAGAGAGTTCGTCATTAGTAAAAATATTAGGTATTGTTATTGCGGTGGCTGGTACGATTTTGCTATTGACCGAAAAGGGTATAAAACTCGATAGCATAGGATTGGTGGGGGATTTACTTGCAATACTTGCTTCTTTAGCATGGGCTTTATATACCCTAATTGGTCGCAAAATTACTCAAAAATATGGTTCTATCTATTCTACAGCAATTGCTATGCAACTCGGATTTGCCATTTATGCAATTATTTATATTTTTTTGCCTGCCAAAGATAATCCAATCGACTATTCGATATTTGATTGGATGGAAATATTGTATTTAGGAATCATTACATCGGGATTGAGTTACATTTTATGGTATATGGCTCTAAAAAGGATAGAGGCAAGTAAAGTTGCGGTTTTCAACAATTTGCAACCAATTCTAACAACTATTTTAGCAGTTATCTTTTTAGGACAACAAATATCTACTTTGTTTGTTATTGGTGGAGTTGCAGTTATTTTTGGAGTTTATTTAACCCAAAAAAAATAAAGATTCTACAAAAAATCAACTATTTAAATAAATTCTTTACTTTTTCTAAATCGTCTATTGTATCAACTGAAACTAAATCTTTGGAGATTTTGTAGCATAAATAAATAAATCCTGCTTGCAGTAATCGTAATTGTTCTAATTTTTCAATTTGCTCATAATTAGATTGTGGCAATTCCGCAAATGTTTTCAACACATCGGGTTTGTAGGCATATATTCCTATATGCTTGTAATACGTATCGGTGTTTAAATTAATTGAATCTAATCCGTCTCTTTTGTATGGTATTGGCGAACGAGAAAAATACATTGCCTCGTTTTTATTGTTCAACACTACCTTTACCGTATTGGGATTTGTTACGTCCGAATTGTTGCTGATTTTGGTAATTATAGTTGCAACATCGAATTCCTTATCGATTATGTGTTGGATAAAATTGTCCAAATCTTCGGAAGATAGAAGTGGTTCGTCTGCTTGCACATTTATAATTAAATCATAACTTTCTTTTAACTTTTTGTATGCCCAGCAAATTCTATCAGTGCCACTTTGGAAATAATCGGGGGTAAGAATATAGTTAAATTTCAATTGTTCGCAAATTTCTGCTATTTCGTAGCTATCGGTTGCAAGTAATACCTTGTGGACATATTTGGATTGAATAATGTTTTCATAAACAATTTGGAAAAGGTATCGATTGCCAATTTTGTGGATTAATTTGTTTGGTAAACGTTGGGAATTTAGTCTTGCTGGTATTATGACGATATTTTTCAAAACAGGTGTTCCTTAAAAGTAAGAGAAACTATGCTTTAGGTGGTTTCCAACCTTCTCTTTTCCATTTTTTTAGTTCAATTAACACTTTTCCGACATAAACATTCACATAAGCTTTGATAGGTATTCGGGCATCGTCGTCGCTAAACCAACCTTCAAATCTGCCCGATAGTCCATAAACACCTTGCCAGTCGGCTTTTCCATCTAAAAAAATCGTTTGAACGGGGTAAGGTATCGCATCTATTTGTGTTGCTTCTCTTTTTCCGTGAAAATTAATTGTAGTTAAAAATTTTCCATCTATAAATGTTGGAACTTTAACAGTTTTTTTTGCATCGGAATACTTTCGAGCAAAAAAGAAAAGCGAACATCCATCATTGATTTTACTTGTTGCATCGAAAACATCGTTGGTAATTAAACTATCATTAAGCCAATGTCGGTTTGTAATTTTTTTCTTATCGTAATCAAAATCAATCTTATTGTATTGCCACCCATCTGAAGTTTTGGTGTTTCCAATAAATTGGTAAGAAAACCCCATCGACCTATCCATCCAAGTGTTGAAAGTTGCAAATAGCGATACAAATGGAATTCCGGGGTTCGATTGCATTGTCGATTTAGCAGTATAAACAGGCTTGCCGTTAAATTCATCTTCTTTAATTGTCTCAATTTTAATCGTCCCTAATTTAATACCGATGAATGAAACGTCATATTCCAGAACTTCACCGGCAGACCAAACTTGTTGAGAAAAAATTTTGAGTGGCTGAAAGTGGAGAAGAGCAATTACTACTAATGTGATTATTTTGTTCATAAATTATGTTTTAAAATTATAAAGACACTTTTTATTACGAAAAATTTTAGGATAAGTTTTTGTTTTAGTTATATTTATTTTTTTTCGTAAATTAGTAGTTTATTATTAATTAAGAATTAATGAAAATATTAGTTATCGGAAGTGGCGGCAGAGAGCATTCAATTATCGACAAATTAAATAACAAAACCAACACTATATGGGCATATCCTGGCAACCCAGGTATTCACGAAGTTGCCTTGAAAACCAGCATTGAAAGGAATAGTTTCGAAGAAATATCGAACTTTGCAACCCAAAACAACATCGACTTGGTTGTTGTTGGACCCGAGCAACCACTTGCCGATGGAATTGTTGATTTCTTGGAAAGTAGGGATATCAAAGTTTTTGGACCATCCAAACTTGCTAGCGAAATTGAATCGTCCAAATCATTTGCAAAACAACTAATGAAGCAATTCAATATACCTACTGCGGATTTCCAAGTTTTTTCGAAAGAAGAAAAAAAAATTGCGTTGGATTTATGCAAAACAATTTGTGGAAAGGTTGTTATTAAAGCTGATGGATTGGCAGCGGGAAAAGGAGTCGCAATTTGCGAAACTTACAAACAAGCCGAACAAACAATTGAAGATTATTTCGAGGGTAAGTTTGGTGATGCGGGTAACAAAATAGTTATCGAACAATTTTTGGAAGGCGAAGAAGCCAGTATTTTTGTAATCACGGATGGGAAAGATTATATAATCCTACCCTCTGCACAAGACCATAAAAGAGTTTACGATGGCGATAATGGTCCGAATACCGGTGGAATGGGTGCTTATGCCCCAGCTCCTATTATTTCCGACCAATTATTAAAGGAAATTGAAAATTCTATAATAAAACCAACGCTCGATGGTATGCGTCGTTTAGGTCGCCCATTTAGGGGTTGCCTTTATGTGGGATTGATGATAACAAAAGAGGGACTGCCCAAAGTGATTGAATATAATTGCCGATTTGGTGACCCCGAAACCCAAGCAGTATTGCAATTAATCGAGGGGAACTTCGATGAATTGTTGCTGTCGGTAGCAAATCATAGTATTAATAATGATGCAATTAAAATAATACCTAATCGATTTGCAAGTTGCGTGGTATTGGCTTCTGGCGGTTATCCCGAAAAATATCAAATAGGCTTCGAAATTATAGGAATGACCTCGATAGATAATGATAAAATGAAAATATATCAAGCAGGTACAAAAATAGAAAACAATAAATTACTAACTAATGGTGGCAGAGTTCTTTGTTTGGTATCAGCCGGCGCCAGCTTGCAATCAAGTTTGCAAAATATTTACCAGAACATAAACAATATAAAATTTGAAAATATGCATTATCGAACCGATATAGGAAGTCGAGCAATAAAACATCTGAAACAAAATGGTTGAAGTTGAAGTCGAAATAATTAATCGTGCTGGAATCCACACCCGACCAGCATCGTTAATCGTAAAAACAGCAGCTAAATTTAAATCTGAACTTTTTTTGAATAAAGACGGATTTGGTATTAATGCAAAAAGTATAATTGGAGTAATGACTATGGGTGCGGGAAAGGGAACAAAGTTGACAATTTCGGCGGATGGCGAAGACGAGCAAGAAGCCGCACAAGCATTGAGTGAATTAATTTCTTCCGGTTTTGGAGAACCCTAAAATGATAGATTCATTATTCAATCGAACACATAACGAAAATTGGATAAAAGGTATACCTGCATCTATGGGTATTGCTTTGGGT
Source organism: Candidatus Kapaibacterium sp. (assembly GCA_937995785.1). GTDB lineage: Bacteria > Bacteroidota > Ignavibacteria > Kapaibacteriales > UBA2268 > GWF2-33-9. Next base: position 9,622 of record CALKJQ010000099.1, on the reverse strand, counting down.
AAGGCTTTTGTATTGAAGCCCGAATTGTTTTTTGTAGTGGAGAATGGAGATAAAAATTATGATAAAGAATTGGAAAAAAATAAATTATTGTTGGCAATCGAATCTGTAAAACATGAATACATCGAATCTATTGCCAAAATAAATGTGGAATCAACTGAATTAGCTACCATTCTGCAATCAGAATTAATGATTTTGGAGGACGAATATTTTCTGTCAACTATCGAAAGCCATATTTCAACAAATACCTCGGCAGCCAAAGCTGTTTACGAAGAATTCGAAAAAAATAAAACATTACTAAAACAAGCCGAAAACCAAATTTTTCGCGATAGAATTACAGAATTGGATAACATTGAGAAAAAAATACTCAAAAACATTTTGAACAAACAAACTATCCCCGAATTAGAACAAAATAGTATTGTTGTGGCTCAATCAATCTCTCCAACGGATTTTTTATGGTATGTTGATAATAATATTAACGCATTGGTTACCGAAGCTGGAGGGATAACTTCTCATTTGGCGATTTTGGCAAATTCCTATCGCATTCCCGCAATAATGGGAGTGAGCAACGCTACAAAAAATATCGCTGATGGTGATTATTTAATAGTTGATGCATATGATGGATTAGTTATAATAAACCCAAATGAAGAAATAGTTGAACTTTATCGTCAAAAAATTCATCAAATCAGTGAACATATCAATTCATTAGGCAAACTTATTAATTTACCGTCAATAACTAAGGATAAGGTAAAAATCCAATTATGGTGTAATGCAAACTCTAAGAATGACCTAAATACTGCATTAATTAACAAGGCTGAAGGTATTGGATTGGTTCGCACCGAAACATATATTCTCAAACACAATAAATTTCCCGAAGAAGAAGAGCAATTTGAGATTTACAGGGATATTGCCAACATTTGCTATCCATTACCCGTTACATTTAGAGCTTTCGACATTGGTAGCGATAAGTTTATCGATAATTTATTGAAAAAAGAAGAAAACCCCGCTTTGGGTTTGCGAGGTATTAGATATCTTTTAAGTAGGAAAGATATATTTCAGATACAAATACGTAGTATTTTGAGGGCATCGGCAAATAAAAATATTAGGTTTATGCTTCCAATGATAACCACTTTGTCGGAAGTAACCGAAAGCAAACAACTTATAGATGAAGTAAAAAATGAATTGCGAGCAAATAATACGCCTTTCGATAATGATATGAAAATTGGTGTGATGATAGAGACCCCAGCCGCCGCATTGATATCGTATGAATTAGCTAAATTGGTTGATTTTTTTAGTATTGGCACGAATGATTTAATACAATATGTGCTCGCTGCCGATAGAACTAATGAATTCTTATCCGATTACTTTAACTCAATACATATTAGTATAATTAGATTAATCAAACATATAACCGACTCTGCAAAAAAATACAAAATACCCGTGGCTGTTTGTGGAGAATTAGCAAGCCATCCTTCGTTCACAGAAATATTAATAGGTCTTGGAGTAGATGAGTTGAGCGTTGCACCCCCATTACTATTGGAAATAAAAGAAAGAATAACCAATTCTAAATACAAACATTGCAAGAAATTAGTAGATAAATTATTAAAAAATCCTAATGAGTATGACTTTATTTGATGATAATGCTAATATACAAAGACTAAATGAACTTAGAAAAATCATTTTAGAGTATGATTACGCCTATTATGTTGAACATAAAAGCTTAGTAGATGATTTTACCTATGATAAATTATATAGAGAATTACAAAAATTAGAAAGTGAATACCCCGATTTATACGACCCCAATTCACCTACAAATAAAGTTCCAAGTGATAAAATAAGTTCTTTCCGCAAAATTGCACATTCTGAACGAATGCTTTCGCTTCAAAATACATACTCAATCGACGAAGTTAGAGATTTCGATAGAAGATGCAAAGAATTATTAGGCGTAAATCAACTTGATTATTTGGTTGAATTAAAATTAGATGGTGTTTCTTTAAGTTGTGTGTATCAATCCAATAGATTGAAATATGCTGTTACTCGTGGAGATGGCGAGCTTGGGGATGATGTTACTATGAATGCTTTACAGATTAGTAATTTACCCAAGAATATTAGTCCAACTGGTAGGTTAGTAGATGGTAATTTTGAAGTCCGTGGCGAGGTAATTATGACCAAAAAAGAATTTGCCGAATTAAATCAAAAAATGCTTGAACAAGGGCAAAAAACTTTTGCCAATCCCCGAAACTTAGCTTCGGGAACTTTAAAATTATTGGATCCTAATGAAGTTGGTAAACGCCCTTTGAACTTTTTTGCATATTATTTACTTTCATCAGCACTTGGACAATCAACTTTGGATGAGAATCTTAAAATCCTTCAAGAAATTGGTTTTAAAATTATACCAAGCCACAAAGTTTGCAAAAGTATCGAAGAAATTGAAGAATTTATAATTGAATGGGAAAACAAAAGAGATGAATTGCCATTTTATATAGATGGATTGGTGATTAAAGTCAATTCAATTCGTCAGCAACAAGAACTCGGAACAATTAGCCGCTTTCCTCGATGGGCAATTGCTTATAAATATAGTGCAGAACAAGTAGAAACAAAATTGCTCGACATAACTTATCAAGTAGGTCGGACGGGTATTGTGTCGCCAGTGGCTGAATTAGAACCTGTGGAGTTAGCCCAAACTATTGTTAAACGGGCAACCTTGCACAACGAGGATTATATAAAAACTCTCGATTTAAGGGTTGGGGATTATGTGATAGTGGAAAAAGGTGGTGAAATTATTCCAAAAGTCGTGGGTGTTAATTTTGAAAAAAGGGAAGCCAATTCTGTTCCATTCGAGTTTCCAAAGTTTTGCCCTTGCGAGCACAAGACTCCTTTGGTAAAATACGAAGACGAAGTGGCGTATTATTGTTTATCGATGGATTGTCCTTGGCAAATCCGAAAAAAGATCGAACATTTTGCATCACGCAATGCAATGAATATAGAGGGATTGGGTGAGCGAACAATCGATCAATTTGTTGAATTGGGTTTTCTAAACAACATCGCAGATATTTATGATTTAACAAAATATGCCGACCAAATAGAGAAATTGGAGGGATGGGGCAAAAAAAGTCTGGAAAAACTTCTCAATGGAATTGAAGAATCGAAAAAGCAACCTTTCGAAAACGTGTTATTTGCATTAGGCATAAGGTATGTAGGAGAATTTGTTGCCAAAATAATCAGCAAAGAAATAGGTTCAATTGATAAACTTATTACTATGACTTACGATGAATTAATGGCAATTAATCAAATCGGTGATAAAATTGCCAAATCTATCAAAGAATTTTTGCAAAATAATGAAAATATTGAAATTATTAATAAATTGAAACACCAAGGCTTACAATTCGAAAGTCATCATTCAACAAATTCTTCAAATTTGAATAAATTCAATAACTTAACCTTTTTATTTACTGGTGAATTAGAAAATTACACTCGCAACCAAGCGGAAAAAATTGTTGAAGGATTAGGTGGCAAAGTTGTTTCCTCAGTTTCCAAAAAGCTTTCTTTCTTAGTTGTTGGTAATAATCCGGGTTCGAAACTCAAAAAAGCACAAGATATAGGTATTACGATAATTAACGAAAATGAATTCATAAAACTTATTGATAATGAATAATAATAGCAAATATAATAATTTAATCAAATTAAGAGATATTCTTGTCGAAAAACAGTATCAATTAGAAAATGTTAAACATTATATACCTTCTACTTGGATTGACCATAATAACAATAGTGAAATAATACCCGTCAATTTTCCACAATTCTTAGTTAACAAAATTGATGAAGTGATTCAATTATCTACAAATCAAAAATCAGACAAACAGCAAAAAATTCGTATTTATAACTCTTTAGTTAGATTAACTACAGCATTTAATCATAAGCAAAATACTTTTTCTTTGGCAAAGAATAATATTTATTTTAAGGATGAAGGAACTTTTGTAAAAACAATTGCCTTGTTGCCATATTTAAAACGACTTGAAATAACTCATTTGTATCTATTGCCAATTACCGAAATAGGTTTAGATGGAAAAAAAGGTAAATTAGGTTCACCTTATTCGATAAAAAATCACAAAAAAATAGATGCAAATTTATCAGAGCCTCTTTTGGAAATGAGTGTGGAGGAGCAATTCAAAGCATTAGTAGAAGCATGTCATTTAGTTGGAATTGATGTGATTTTAGAGATGGTTTTCCGCACTTCGAGTAAGGACAATGATTTAATCCTCGAGCATCCAGATTGGTTTTATTGGATAAAATCTAATAAATTAGAAAATACTTTTAAACCTCCAAAATTTGAAGAAAAAGAATTAATGAAAATCAAGGATAAAGTAGAATCTGGTGATTATGAAAACCTAATTGCCCCTAAAAATGATTATATAGACAAATTTACCAATCCACCTTTGAAAATTTGGCGAGAGGATAATAAAATTTATGGATTGAATGAAGAAAGCATTTTGTGCGAAATCCCCGGAGCTTTTGCAGATTGGCCACCCGACGACACCCAGCCCCTATGGAGCGATGTTACATACTTAAAACTTCACAATCATCCACAATTCAACTATATTGCATATAATACTATTAGAATGTATGATGCGGAATTATTCAAAGAAGAGTATCGCAATAAAGAATTATGGGATTATTTGTCGAGTATAATACCTTATTATGTCGAGGAATTTGATATAGATGGTGTGATGATTGATATGGGCCATGCCTTACCAAAAGAATTGTTAGCACTTATTATTGAAAAAGCAAAGAAATCTAAGGACAATTTATTGTTTTTGGAAGAAAATTTTGTTATTTCTAATTCATCTATCGAGAAAGGGTTCGAAGTCGTAGTAGGTTATTTACCATTTGATTTGCACAACTTGGATAAAACAATAAATTTGATTAATGAATTGAATAATCCCCAACTTAAAATAAAGTACTTTGGAACGCCCGAAACTCACAACACTCCCAGAGCCTATTGGAGAACAAATTCCACAAACTTTTCGATTTTTTCGTACCTGCTATCCAATTTAATGAATAACTCAGTTCCTTTTATCCACAATGGGTTCGAGTTACTCGAAAGAATTCCCGTAAATACGGGTTTGGGGTTCGAAGTGTCCGATATTTCACAATTCCCTATGTTGCCCTTGTTCGATTATGCCGAGTTATCTTGGCTTAATAAAGAAGGAAATATAATAAATGAAATAATTCAAATTAACAAACTAATTAACTCTAACGAATTCGTTATCGATAAAGCAACTAAAAGCGATGATGATTTGCTTAAAATATCTATAAAGTATAATAGTAATAGGGCAGTTTTAATTGTCAATTATTCCAACGATATAAAGAGAATTAAAAGTGCAATTGAAGAAAATAGACAAAAAACAATTATTTTGAAATCAGATGTTCAAATCGACTCATCGGAAGTTGTCTTCAATTCCATCTTTGCTTTTATTTTGTTTTCTATCGATTAAATTTTGAGCATTTTTAATAAAACCTTCGTATTTTCTACGTTTGATAGGGCTTTTAGCAAATTTTTGATTAAAATTATCCTTCGTAAAATTATTTATTAGATTTAAATCGAAATAGAAGTTATCGGGATTTATAAATTCGTTAACATTGGTGATATCCAATAATTTTCTATTATAAGGGCAGACTTCCTGACAAATGTCGCATCCAAAAAGCCAATCCTTGTTTCGTTCTTTAACAATTTTGGGAATCTCTTCATCGGGTTTTGCCTCCACCGTCCAATATGCAATACAAACACGAGAGTCTAAAACACGTGGTTGGACAAGTGCACCGGTGGGGCAAGCATTAATGCACCGCACGCAAGTTCCACAATAATCATTAATTGGTTTATCGTAGTCAAATAAGTAATCGGTGAAAATTACTCCAATAAAAAAGTAAGAGCCGTATTTGGGCGAAATTATCAGACTATTTTTTCCTTGCCAGCCAATACCTGATTTCTGTGCAAAATATTTTTCTAATATATGCCCCGTATCGGTATAAGATTTTGTATTTATTTGGGGATTTATCTCTTGGATATAATTCTCCAAATTTTTCATTTTATCTAACATCACAAAATGGTAGTCTTTGCCTTGGGCATATCGAGATATTTTTGCATAATTATCTTCGTTAATATTCGGGGGGTTACCAGGAAAATAAAATAATGAGCAAATTATTATTGATTGAACATTTTCCAAAATTAATTGAGGATTGTTACGTTTATCTTCATTATTGGGAATGTAATTCATATTTGCAAAGTATCCGAGTTCAATCCATTGCTTTAAGTTTTGCTTGGTCTTTTCGTCAACATTTGCATCGGTAAACTTGATATCTGTTAAACCTAATTCCCTACTTTTTTCGATTATTTGAGTTTTAAAGTTGTTTTTCATAATTGCAATGACCGAATATACTAATTTAACAAAAGAAGATATTAAAAACAAGAAAATTGCGGCAATCGATTATGGAGAAAAAAAAGTCGGAATTGCAACTACCGATATTTTCCATATTACCTTTAATCCAATTGCAACAATAGAAAACAATGAAAAATTATTCGAAAATATCTTGCGAATTGTAAAGAATGAAAATATCAATTTTTGCATTATTGGTTTTCCTAATAGGACAAACAATTTAGAATCGCCTATTCACAAGAAAATTTTAGATTTTCGGGAGCGATTAATTGCAAGAAGTAATTTGCCTTGTTATTTGTATGACGAGACATTGAGTTCGAAAATCGCAAAAAAAAATATGATTGAAGCGGGTATTTCCCCAAAAAAGCGACAAAATAAGCAAAATTTAGATAAATTTGCGGCTATGATAATTTTAAAAAATTTTATTGAAGAAACTGAAGGATAAAATGAATAAAATACCTTTTATTTTTTTACTGTTAATATTTTCTAATTTTTCTATATTTACTCAAAACCGAAATGAATTACAAAATCATTCACAATATTACAACAATAAATTATTAACCTTCTCTACTTTTTCGGAAAATATTGCTTCTGATTCTCTTAAACTACACTTATTTTATAAAATTCCAATTAATAATTATCTTCTTAGGCAATCCTCGAATAGTTTATTTCAGGGTATAGCCAATCTAACACTAACGCTATCCGACAAAGAGGGAGTTGTTCGCTTCCACCGCTTATTTAATGACACTATAATTAGTTCAAAATCGCAATTTCTTCCTAACGAATTGGTTTTCAAAAAAGGCTACACTTCTTATATTATTCCAAAAGACAATTATCAACTTGAAATTAGAGTAAATGACTTAAATTCAAGAAAATCAGAAAAAGTGCCATTAAACTATTTATTATTAGATACTCTTAGAAAAGTAAAAGCCAGTTTTATGGTTTTAAGCAAATTTGGCGAAAACCAATACCAACCAATAAGCCTATTCAATAATAGCGATTATAGCAATTCTGCTAAATTATTTCTAATTAATTTATTTGCCAATACAGAGTATTCAAATCTTACTTATAAAATCCAAAAATTAAAAACTGAAGATGAGTTCAATTTTGAATTTTCCGATTTGAGTGGTAGAATCGACAAAATTAAAATAGAAGATGTGCAATTCAATTCAGATTATGTGGAATTGAATTTAAATAGCAAAGTTGCAGCTGGTAAGGAAGATTATGGTAATTTTTATTACTTGATTGAATTTCCAAATAATCCATTTGTTCCTGGAAAGTATCAGATTGATATTATTTCGGGGAATAGGGTAATTTATTCTAATAATTTTTCCGTGATTTGGGATAATCAGCCAATCACTTTGAATAATATTAACATTGCAATCAAAATTTCCGAAATCTTTTTAACTAAAGAAGAAATAGATGAAGTAAAAAGTTTGAACAGAAGACTACAACTAAAAGGGTTGTTTGAAATTTGGAAAAAGTTGGATAAAACCACTCCAATGGATAACTATCCCGAAGCAATGGTGGAATTCTATAGTCGAGCCGATTATGCTTATTATCAATTTTCTACATTTGCCGAACGCAATGGTGCACTAACAGATAAAGGAAAGGTTTATATATTAAATGGTCCTCCCGATAAAATCGAAGAGGTGTTTAAAATGAAAAAACTTAATGAAATTTGGACGTATTCCAACTTAATCAAGGAATACACGTTCGAAAGTGTGGAGTCTGGTGTATTTAAATTAACAAATATTAAAGAGTAAAGCGTTATTGCTTTTCTTTTTCGAATATTGTGTCGAACTTCAAAATTGTATAAATAGGACAGTAAGATACCACAGAAGTAAGTAGTACAACAATACCTACGATCAATACAATGATAGATACGATATTAGATAAACCTATAAAAATCGAAATTGTAATTGCAAAAATACCCACAAACAATCTGATTATTCTATCAATATTACCAATGTTTTTGGAAATCATATAAACCTCAAAAAAAAATCATTATTATTAATAACGATTTTTTTTGTATTAAATTTGATTAAAAAATATTTTAGTCTTCCCAAGGTAAATTTTCTTTTATTGGAATTGCACGGGGTAGGGCATCGCCTAAAATAGCCGGGGAAAGTGTGTTAATAAGATAAGTAGCAACGCCTGCACGTTTCATTATTGGAACATCAGCCCATGTAACATTAACACCGTGGGCGGAGAAGGCTTTGTAGGTCAAATCCTTTTGCAATTTAGAAATTTCGGTAAATATATTACCCATACCAATCCGTAAAACCTTTCTTGAATCATCTTTGCCGTACCAGATGATATATACTCCATTTGTGTTTCTAATTGATGGATGGTCTAAATCAACTTTAAATAAATCGCACCAAATATCCCCTTTGCATTTGTACCATTGAAGCATTTCGACCTCTTGATTGTTATTAACTTACAAATTTAATAAAATTATTTTAAAGTTAGCTTTTTAGCTTTCTTTTTTAATGATTTTTCAAGTTCTGCCTTCAAATAATCAAAAGCTTCTTTGGGAGTATCAACATATCTGAACAAGTTTAAATCATCTCGGCTAATTAGTTTTTTCTCAATTAATAAATCCATATTTATCAACTTTTTCCAGAAATCGCTTCCATATAAAACAATTGGTAATGGTTTGGTTACTTTCAAAGTTTGCCTGAGAGTGAGTATTTCCATAAGTTCATCTAATGTTCCGAATCCACCAGGCATTGTAACTATTGCCTTTGCCAAATAAACAAACCAAAACTTACGCATAAAAAAGTAATGGAATTCGAAATTAAAATGTGGGCTAATATGCTGATTGGGATGTTGTTCGAATGGTAAACTAATATTTAAACCAATGTTGTCGAGATTTGCCAAAGCTGCTCCTTTATTCGCAGCCTCCATCATTCCGCCTCCTCCACCTGTTGTTACATAAATACCTTTTGCTAATGGTTCACTGGCAAGCCATTCGGAGAACATTCGGGCTAATTCGGTGGCATCATCGTGATATTTACACATATCTTCGATATTTTTCAATTCTTCGATTTGTTTTTGGATTTCAATTTTTCCAGTTCCTTTTGCTTTCTTGAGTTTTTTGGCGAGCTCATTCATACGATTGTTATATTCTTCCATCGAAAAAGTGCGAGCAGATCCATAGAATACAATAGCTCCCTTAACCCCTTTTT
>CALKJQ010000098.1 GCA_937995785.1 Candidatus Kapaibacterium sp. | reverse complement strand
GATCGTGGAATAATTGATTTATCTTTTTTAGGATATTCAAACCATTAGCATCTTCGAGGAATACATCGATAAGAAAAATAGCCGGAAATCGAACGATTTTCAATATATCAATTATGTCTGATAATTTTCCGGCTACTTTTATTTTGGCATTTGGAAAAAATTTCGAAGTAACATTCAACAAAAATGTTGATTGGATTGGATCGTCTTCGAATATGTAAATATATATTTTTTCCAAAATTATGTTATTTTTTGTTTCAACAAATATTTAATTTAGTAATTTTGTATTTAATAACAATCACTTTACCAAAAAAAGTAAAAAATGTCTGCAAATAACTATACAAATCGCGTGCCATCTTTGGATTTTGCAAGAATTTTTGCAATGTTAATGATGATAGCAGGCCATACATTTTTTTCATTAATAAATCCTTATTCAATCGATACCAATTCTTTTCCTTGGAGTTGGTGGGAATTTGCTCGAGGCGCCACTGCTCCAATTTTTTTGACAGTATCAGGAATTGCTCAAGTATTCGCCAATAAAAGAGACCAATTTGGCAAAATTCCCACCACAACAATTTCGAAACGCGTAAAAACATCTTTGATTCTTGTTGCAATTGGATATTTACTTATGTTTCCTGCCGATAAAATCTACGATATTCCATTTATTCCAATCCAATATTTAACGGGTTTTCTATCTGTTAATATACTCCAGCTAATTGGTGTAACTCTTCTTTTTGTAATATTACTATTCACTTTAACTCGTTCGGATAAACAATTATTTGTCTCTTCGCTCTCTATTGGTATCGCATTGGTAGTGCTCACTCCTTTATCTCAATTCATAAATTGGTTCGAAATCGTACCTTATGCAATTGCTAATTACATTGATTACCGTGGTGGTTCTTATTTTGGAATATTTCCATTTTCTGCATATGTTTTTCTTGGAATTGCCTTTGGAACAGTTTTAAAGAAGATTCCATCAGAACAAAGAATCGATTTCATTATTAAAAAAAGTTTAATCGCCATTCCGATTTTCGTTATTTTGGGTTATTCTATCCATATTTTTGAATATCCATACATAAAAGATTTGTTTAGTCCCTATCGAGCAAGTTTAGGGATGATTTTCTATAGGTATTCAATAGTTGCTTTTGTTTTTGTTGTAACAGGAATTATAACCAAAAAACTTACTGATTTCCATCATTATTTCACTTTCTTCGGTCAAAAAGCACTCTATGTATATATTGTTCATATCTTCATACTATATGGAACTGCGGTAACACCTGGGCTTATTACTTTCTTTGGCGAAACAACCTCGATTGCTCTTGCTATTGCAAATATTCCTATCGTAATTATCGGCACGATACTTCTTACTAAAATTTTACATAAATTGGTTGAAGATAGTAAAAGATTCTCTGCTGCTTATAAATTTTCGATTACAGCATATTTAATTTATGTACTATTTATTTAATTTTGTAAAAAATCTTTAAGACAATATGGCAAAAGCACAAATAAGACCTAAAATTCATAAAACCTCAGTGGTTTGGAAATTCCCCCTGCAAAAACAAAACTTTTTAATTATTGGTATAGGACTGGTAGTAATAATTGTTGGTTATTTATTAATGGCAACTGGTATTACTGACGAACCCGCCGTTTCCAGTGGCAAATGGAATAACGTTTTTGCTGTTTCGATAGCCCCACTTTTACTTGTAATTGGATATTGCTTCATTATTCCTTACGGAATTTTTAAGTCCTTTCCAACTAATGAACAATAAATGAACACCAAAGCTGGATTCGTTGCAATAATCGGCAAGCCCAATGCTGGCAAATCGTCGCTTATGAATGCACTTATAGCAACCAAACTATCGATCGTAACTCCAAAACCACAAACAACAAGAAAAGAAATTGTTGGTATATTAACCGAAGATAACTATCAAATAGTTTTTTTGGATACTCCCGGTCACATTAAACCTAAGTATAAACTGCAAGAAGTAATGATGGAATACATTCCAAATTCTATTATTGCTGCCGATATTATTTTAGCTGTTTTCGATTATGAAAATTATCTAAAAACCCGAAAAATACCCTTGAAAGATATTGCTGCACTCTCCGAAAACTATAAAGTCCCAAAAATTGCAGTATTGAACAAAATTGATGTGGCAAAAAAGAAAGCAGAGATAATACCTGTTTTGGATGAAATTAGCAACTCTGGAATTTTTGAAGAGATTATCCCTGTATCGGCAATTCAATCCCAGAACCTCGAAGAGCTCGAAAAAATTCTTCTTAAATACCTCCCAACTAATCCTTTTTATTATGATGAAGAGAGTTTAAGCACATTGAACTCTAAATTTTTTGCCTCCGAAATTATTCGCGAAAAAATATTCTTAAATTTAGAGGAAGAAGTTCCTTATTCCACCGAAGTACAAATTCAGGAATTTATTGAAAGAGAAAAAGGAAAATGGTATATATTAGCCGACATAATAGTTGAAAAGCCTACACAAAAACAAATAATAATTGGCAAAAACGGTAATATGATAAAAAAAATAAGTTCCGAATCTCGCTTAGAAATAGAAAAACTCCTCGAATACCCAGTATTTTTGGAGCTTTTCGTAAAAGTTCGCCAAGATTGGCGCGACAATCCCAGAATGATTAAATCATTTGGATATTAATTATTTCTTTTTAGTGGGCGTTGGTTTTCTCCACTTCACATCATAATAACCGGGTCGTTCCTTTATTACTTGTTTAAAGAATTCATCACCATATCCAACTCCTTTTGGATGCCTGCCATGATCCTTCTGAACATCATTAATATATCCATCGTTGTATTTAGCAACCAAATAATACCATAAGTCCCGCCATTCATCAACCACATTTTCTGCTTGTTGGCAAGAATAATCAGTTAAATATTGAACTGCAAGATCCGGACTTTGTTTGTAAAGTTCAGAAGCAGCCAATTCGACAGCTGGTTGGAATGCAAAAAATTTATCTTCAAAATACCTTTGTTTGGCTTGAATATCCTTTATCATATAACTATACTTAGTATATGCCCAATTGGCAACAAGATTGAATACCCAAAAACCACTATTCAAATCAACATTTGCAATTGAACCTCCTACAAATGGTTTTGGCGATCTTTCGATAGAACAATATAGAGGCATATAAACATTATTATAATTATCGTCAACCCCGTACCACATAATACCACCAATTTCGCGAGGTAACCAAGAACGCATTTGAGTAACAAATGCAAATGCAGTTTGCTGAGTAGATATAGGTCGTTCCCAAGCATATTGGTTAACTGAATCTCCGCTTATTTTCCAAGTTAGCCCTTTCCAACGATATGGATTACCAAATGGACCAGCGGCAATGCCTTTTGTCATATCGAACTCTGTTCCTCCAAAGTGATCCCTCATCAAATCAATTGCATCGGCAACTGATAATTTTTTATCGGCTTTAATATAAAGTGGGTAAGGTTTTGCACCCTCCACTGCACGCCAATAATCACTCGATAAATTTAACGATGGAGCAGCTCGTCGGAACAAACTCCACACTCGACCTTCACAAAATAGCAATGATGAGGGAGTAGCAGGATCGTAAGCTTTTTGGAAACTAAACTTTCCATCTTTCTTGGGATCATAATAACCTCGTTTAATTGCAAAATCTACTACATCGGAGGCACAAATAACATTGTCCTTATCGTTCATATCGAAGTCCTGGATCCGGGAATGATTGGCATGAGCCGAAATATAACCATCGGGAATACGAACAGCGACCCATACTGCCCCTTTTTCCCAAGGTCCTTTGGAAATCATTTCCATAATCCAAACTTCGTTTGGATCGGCTATCGAAAAGGATTCGCCTGAACTATAATAACCATATTCTGCTACGATATCGCCCATAATTTTTATGGCTTCGCGAGCTGTTTTGGCTCTTTGTAAAGCGATATACATCAATGAGCCATAATCAACGACTGCCGTTGTATCGATTAATTCCTCTCTACCACCAAAAGTGGTCTCGCCAATACTTACTTGATATTCATTAATGTTGCCGACAACATGGTATGTATTCTTAACTTGTTTAATTTTTCCTAAATATTTTCCACTATCCCATTCGTAAATATCCAACATCGCACTATCGGCGTATTCCTTGGCAGGAGAAAAATAGAGTGGTTCCATAAATCCACCAGCATCTGCATTGTAGGTTATCATTGTGGAGCCATCTTTGGACGCACCCTTAGTAATCAATAAATTTGTGCAAGGATAGGCTTCTGCTAAAACTAGTAAAAAAAATGATAAAGCAAAAGATAAGATTCTTTTCATCATAAATAATTCCTTTAAGTTAAATAATTTATAGTTAGAGTTGCAAAATTAAGGAAAAGGTATAAATAATTTGCCAGAATTGACTTCGGATGCAGCACGTGCATATCCATTTTCGATAAGATAATTTATTGACTTTATTGAATTGTTCAGCATTTCGGTTAACTTATCTTCTTCATCTTTACTAAATTCTGAGAGCACATAATCCACCAGTTCTCCTTGTCCAAATTTTCTATCTATACCCAAACGCATTCTAATGAAATTTGGATTATTGAATTTTTCGATAATCGAAGCCACCCCGTTATGTCCGCCATCCCCACCTCCTTTACGCAAATGAATTTTACCTAATGGAAAATTATATTCATCCACCAAAATTAAAGTGTTTTCGATTGGGATTTTATATTTGATAATCAACCTAATTGCAGCTTCGCCCGAAAGATTCATATATGTTAAAGGTACGCCAACGATATTGGTTTTTCCTTTGTATTCGTATTCAGCAATTTCGTAGTATTTCGATTTGTCGATAATTTTGAGTTCGTATTGATTAATTATTCTTTCGGCAACCATCCAGCCAACATTGTGTCGAGTGTTTTTGTATTTAATTCCCGGATTGCCCAATCCTAATATCAAATATCCATCCATAATCTATAGATATGCTTCTAATTGACTTTCGCTTTCTAATAGTACATCTCGGGTTTTACTTCCACGCGAAGAACCAACAATTCCAGCGGCTTCCAATTCATCCATTATTCGTCCCGCACGAGCAAATCCGATTTTCATTCGTCGCTGCAACATCGAAACCGACGCTTGACGGCTGGAAACAACCAACCGAGCGGCATCTTCGAATAAAGGATCGCGATCGTTAGGATCGAGATATTTTTCTTCACTCTCTTCGGGAACTGCCGATGGGAGTAGGTATGGTTCGGGGTATCCCTCTTGTTGTGCAATTTCTTCGCAAATTTTTTCCACTTCCTCAGTTGTAATAAAAGCGTTTTGGACGCGAATTGGTTTAGGCTTTCCTGGTGGCATTATCAACATATCGCCTGCACCAAGCAATTGCTCTGCACCTTGTTGATCCAAAATAGTTCGTGAATCAATTTTCGAGGTGGTCATATAAGCCAATCTTGCGGGGAAATTTGCTTTAATCAAACCAGTGATAACATCAACCGAAGGACGTTGGGTTGCAACTATCAAATGAATTCCAACGGCGCGTGCCATTTGGGCTAATCGTGTTATTGGTTCCTCGATTTCCTTGCTTGCAGTAAGCATTAAATCTGCCAACTCGTCGATAATTACAACTAAATATGGCATAGGTGCATGCTTGATTTTTTCACTTTGCCTCAATTTTCCTTCAGCGATTTTTTTGTTGTAATCTACTATGTTTCGCTGACCGGCATCGGCAAGAACCTCGTATCGGTTTTCCATTTCGATAACGCAAGATTTTAGAATAAGTACAGCATCTTTTGGATTGGTAATTATCATACTATCTACATCGGGTGTGGTAGCCAAGAAATGCTGACTTAGAGCAGAATATTGTGGCATTTCAACTTTTTTTGGGTCAATTATCACAAATTTGAGATTCTGAGGATGAATTGAATAAAGCAAACTATTTATTATGGTATTTATTCCAACGCTTTTTCCGGTGCCGGTGGCTCCTGCAATCAACAAATGGGGCATCTTGGTTAAATCTTCGATATATACTTCCCCACTAATTGTTTTACCAAATGCAAGTGGCAAACGGGCATCGGTTTTGCGGAATTTTTCACTCGATACCACATCGCCAAATCGAACAATTTTTGGCTTGGAATTGGGTATCTCCACTCCAACTGTTCCTTTGCCAGGCATTGGTGCTATTATTCTAACACCTTTGGCTTTCAGCGCCATTTCTATGTCGTCGGCAAACGACTCGATTCGGCTAATCTTTATTCCCGGAGCTGGCACGAATTCGTATAACGTTACAACCGGTCCGGGAGTTATTTCGATGTTTTCTATGTAAATCTTGAATGTTTCTAACTTTTCTTGTAGAATTTTTGCATTTGTCTCGAATTCTGCATAATCAAAACCAGTATCAACTTCGGTTCTAATCAAATTAGAGATACTCGGGAATTTATAATTGATTTTATACTCCGAATGTTCGGAGTAGAACATTGTTTTTAAATCCAATTGATTTGATTTAGGCGGCATTATTGTGCGACTTTCGAATGTTGGAGTAGTTTCTTTAATATTTATCGAAATTGTCTTTGGCGGTGATTGGACGGGATCATTGGTTTCCGAAGGCTCGTTAGATACCAATTCATCTATCGTACGATCAATTTTTTTAATATCTTCGAATTCATTTGTTTCGGGTAATATCCCGACTTCATTTAACTTACTATCAATTTCATATTGATTAATTTCTGCATTTGTATTACTTTCGGTAATCTCTGATACATTAGCGATAGGTATTTCTTCAAATCCTTCACTATTACTATCACTCCAATTTGGGTCGTTTTCAATTCTAAATTCTTTTTCGATTTCTTTATTACTAAGTGAAATTTTACTCGGATCGATAAATTGAATTTTGGGGGTAAATTTTTGGGGCTCTACTTTTTCAGATTCATTTTTATTTTCCTCGTAATCATTAATATCCAATGGATTTGGTGGGACAACAATGTTTTTGCTTTCTATTTTTATCTGATTTTGTGTATTTTTTTGGGAAATATCTTGCAAATCATCAGAGTCGTTATTACTTTTATTAGCAGTATCAAATTGATTATTTAAATCAGAATTATTTACCTCGTATAAATTGCTTTCATTGTTTTCATTGCGATTTTCAAAGTATTTTTTGGAGCTATAATAAGCATACTTTATGATATCAGTAATTTTAAATTCTAACTTATAAAAAATTGTAAAAAATATTGCAAATAGAAATATCAGAAAAGCACCATAATTCCCCATAAACGATGAAATAGTAAAAGCCAAAAAATAGCCAACTAATCCACACCATTCAAAAGGTATTTCGCCGAGCCAAGTAAATCCGCGTAATGCTCCAAGAAAACCAGATAGGAACAAAGTAATAAGAATCCAAAAAAAACTATTTGTTACTAATTGCCGAAAGTCCAAGTTTCGACGAAATAAAGAAGTGGAAAGATACATACCCAAAAAAAGAAGTATTAAAACTGAATAGCCAAAAGATTTATTGATGAGAATATCCGAAAGAAAAGCACCAAAAAGACCCAACCAATTCTGGGTGGTTGCCTGACGTGCAGTTATTTCTGGATCGCCATTAAATAAGCCAAACAAATCGCCAATAGAAATAGTTGATCTTTCGATATCTGATTTATTATAAGAAATTACAGAAAACGATAAGAACACCAAAACCAATAAAGATAAGAAGGCAAATGTTTTGATGTGGAAATTAAACTTACTTCTATAAGTTATCTTTTCTTCGTCCAATACTTGACTTTCAGAAGAAGATACTTCATTATCTGATAACATTTTTAATTTTCCTTATGCTGCAAAATTCAAATATAATAAAAATTATTAAATTCTTGATTTTTTTATGCTTATACCTTCGATAACGGGAACAATTGGAAAGGCATCATATTGCAAACATAAATCGATATCGGACTTTAATCCCATTTTGGTCATTCGATTTGAATGGTCGCACAATCGAATAAAATTAAATAATTCTATTTTATGAAATTCGTATAGAACTTTGGCGGCGTGTGATGCATCGCTTAATTCAGTTTCAATGGATTTTGCCAAATCCGAGATATAGTTGCCCGCACACAAAGTATCTTCATACGAAAAAAGAGTATTATTGCCCGCACACAAAAAGTTGATACTATCAATATTGTGATGATTTTCGATAGTAGACTTGATATAACTGAGCGAGGAACCAAAGTTAACAAAAGCAGAAATAATTCTGTGTTGTGAGCTATGACCATATTGGAATAAATTAGTCCCATTAGTAGTCGAAAAAATTATAGTTTTGCCTTCAACTACATCTTTTGCATAGTCATTCGGAGAATTTCCCAAATCGAAATTAGCTGGTTTTTCCATATTCTTTTCACCACCAATTAATCTTATTTCCCTATCCAATCCTGAATAAATACGCATTGCTTGCTCAACATCGGCAACCGGGATAATTTCTTTTGCACCATTTTGAATTGCTGAGCAAATTGTTGTTGATGCTCTAAGCACATCAATATACACACAAATCGAATTGTTGAAAAAATCTTCTTCAATTTCGAAGTTTGGCATCAAAAATGTGTTGATTTTCATTTTTTTAATTAATTTTGTTCAAAATTAGTTATAATATTTTAAAATAACGTTAATAAAAAAGTAATTATTAAAAAAAGTTCTTAAACAAATATAAACAAATTAGACCCTAATAAGGACACTACTGATGAATAAAATAATTTTGATTTTCATTGGCGGCGGGCTTGGTTCCACTGCAAGGTATTATTTATCTGATTTTCTTCAAAAATTTGCAAATATAATTTTCCCAATTGGTACTTTAGGTGTTAATGCTTTGGGTGGATTAATAATTGGGATAATTTGGGCTTTTGTGGAAATAACTGGAGTACCTCGGTCGATAAGATTTTTTTTAATAACCGGATTTTTGGGAGGTTTTACGACGTTTTCAACCTATTCATTAGAAACTATGCAGTTATTACGAGATAAAGAATATTTCTATTTAGGTTCGAATATTCTACTCAACAATGCTTTTGCAATTATTGGCACAATTGTCGGTTTTTTAGCAACAAGATGGATTATCAACTTAATTAGGGGTTCATTATGAAAATTCCCGAGAATGGAATACTATTAAGAATCTTTATCGGTGAGTCGGATAAATTTGACGGGAAACCACTCTACGAACACATCGTGATGCTTGCAAGAAAGAACAACATCGCCGGCGCCACTGTTCTTCGTGGCATTATGGGATATGGTGCGGCAAGCAGAGTGCATTCCACCAAGATTTTAAGATTAAGCGAAGATTTACCTGTAATTATTGAAATTGTAGATTCAGAAGAAAAAATCCAAGGGTTTATTCCTATGCTCGACGAATTGGTGCAAGAAGGATTAATTACACTGGAGAAAGCCCATATTATTAAATATCGGCATAATTAAGAGCACACTCCAATCAAATCATTTTTGGGCATAGTTGTTGCAATATTTTTCCCAAATAATCGAACTTAACAATATGTTTTGTTAATTTTGTCTTTTTGCAATTATCAAAGGAGCAATTTGCAAATAATTTACAATTTCAAAAAAACAATTATAAATAGTGAACTTAGATAATCAAAATAAATTTTTGGTAAGAACATTAAAGAAAATTATTTTTGTTCTTGTTGTAATTATTTATGTGTATTTTATTCCATATTCCACAAAATCTCAAGTATTACACACCACAATTTCGCAGCATTTTCTTTATTTAAATTCAATCAATCTTTTGCTATTTCAAATACCAGACGAATTCGAGTTAGATAATTTTTACTATAACCCATCTTACGATACTTCATTACCTAAATTACAGTTCTTCAAGCCCGAAAAATTCAAAAGAAATTCACTCGAAGGAAATAACTTTGGCGAGAATTGGTATAAGCCAAATGATTATAGGGAATTCATTAAAATAGATTCTACTCTAAAAAAATTCAATATCGTCGAAGAGTTCGATTCCAATAAGGTGAATTTTACTTACTCACTAACGTTGGACGAATATTTAGAAATTCGTAAACGTGCCATCCAAGAAGAAATATGGGACTCAATTCTCACACGATATGATGTGAAAAAAGCACTATCGAGCAACGATCTTGCGAGTGCGATAGCCGCCGCCACTGGTATAAATATACCTATACCGATGAATCCCGTTATGAGTATATTCGGAAAACCACAAATTAGTATCAACGTTAACGGCGAAGTAAATTTAAGAATTGGATGGCGATTCGATTCCCAAAACTTAGGCACAACCTCTGCATTTGGACAAACTCAGTCCTCACCAATATTTAGCCAAGATGTTAGGGTGAATGTGAATGCTAAAATTGGCGACAAGCTAACATTTGGCACTGATTGGAACACACGTAACCAATATGATTACAATAATAAGTTTAAGATTGGATTCGATGGCGAAGACGACGACATTGTTAAAAAAGTAGAATTGGGCAATATAAACTTCCCTATCAATTCCACTCTTATCGGAGGTGGTCAATCGCTATTTGGTGGAAGGGTCGATCTTCAATTTGGTGGATTATATTTGAAAACTGTATTCTCGCAAAGACGAGGTCAGAGGAAATTTGTAGACGTTCAAGGTGGATCGAGCAAACAACTATTTGCACTTAGAGCCTACGACTTTGCAAAAAATCACTTTTTCTTGGATACTGCTTACCTATCGATTTATGACGAATACTTTAAATATTCTACACCCGTCTTGCCAAACACCCCAACAGCTCAATTCAACAGAGTGAAGCGAGTACAAGTGTATGAATCCACAAACGATATTCGTGAAGGAGTGATGAGAGCTGGCAATTCCGTTGCCATAGCCGATTTACCTGGAAAAAAAATGAGGTCGGGCGAATATTACACAGCTCAAGAAAAAGCACGTCCTATACAAGCGGGGGTTGTTGAACGAGGAAATTTTGTCCTTCTGGATTCGATGCAATATGTTTTCGATTCTAATTTAGGAACGCTCCACATTAAAAACTTTCGAGAAGATCGATATTATGCTGTTGCTTATGTTATCGAAGGTGCAACTTTAGACACCTTAGATGATGTTTATTACGGTACATTTTCGAATAATGTATCCACAAATGATACATTAATTTTAAAATTGATATCACGACCAAACTTATTGCCTTCCTACAAAATTTTGTGGGATAGACAAATGAAAAATGTTTATCAAATAAATGCCACCAATGTTAATGTTACAGACACAAGAATCGATCTGTGGTATATCCGCGAAAATAACGACTCAACAGACGTATTAGCCGGCGCCCCAGACAAACTTGTTACTATTTTTGGCGTTGACAGAGTGAACAATTCAACCGGTGCTACTCCTCCCGATGGAGTATTCGATTTGAGACCTCCATTCTTCAATGCTACAACGGGTGAAATTACTTTCCCAAGTTCCAAACCCTTTTCGAAAGGTTTAAGAGATTATTTTGCAAAAATCGGAAATCCCGAAATTGCCGAGCAATACACTTTCGACCAAGTTTACGATACCATTTACAGCGTTGCCGCTCGCAACACTGCCCGCGATCGATTTGTGATATCGGGCGAAGTATCGGGTCGAGCAACAAATCGAATTTCATTAGGTGCATTTAACTTGGCTCCAGGTAGTGTTAAAGTTACTTTGGATGGTGCTCCTCTTCGTGAATACCAAGATTATGTTGTGGATTATTATTCCGGCATATTAACATTGCGAAATTCGCGGGCAACCATCCCCAATTCAAATTTAAAAATCGAATATGAACAACAAGATATTATCAATTTAGCAACTAAAACATTGGCGGGCATAAGAGCAGATTATGAATTGTTCAAAACACGCTACAGTTCGGCTACGATTGGCAGCACATTGATGCATTATGATCAATCTGCTGTAATCGATAGAGTTCGATTGGGCGATGAACCAGTAGCAAACACAATGTTCGGATTTGATGCTCGATTTAATTTAGATGCTCCGTGGCTCACAAAATTAGTGGATTTACTCCCATTTTATGATACCAAAGTGCCATCGAATATAAATTTACAAGGTGAATGGGCAATGATATTGCCAAATCCAAATAAACGCACATCCGAGATTGCCTCCGATAATGGTTCTCCAGTTGTTTATATTGATGATTTCGAAAGTGCACAACGAACAATCTCGCTGGGAACAAGTCCTTCGCAATGGCAGTTTAGTTCTCCACCTGTTGATGACGAGATTGATTCCACCTCTTTTGGAAGAAATATGTATCGAGGCAATGTCTTTTGGTATCAATATTTTCTTCCCTATATCAATATTCAAGATGTTTATCCAAACAATCAGAATAATATTCGTGGACGTAGGTTATTTTCGCCTTTGATAATTAATTTTAGTCCCGATATTCGCGGTATCTATAATATGAATCCCGAATTTATCGATAGTAACAATGTTGATCAATACGATCCAGCCAATGCATTCAGCCAGAAACCCGAGAATCGAAAGAAAATATGGGGCGGTTTTCAAAAACTTTTATCTTCTTTCGCTACAAATTTCGACACCGAAAACATAGAATACATCGAAATAATGATGAACATTCAGGATAATGAATGGGGATCTGGTAAGATGTTTATCGATTTGGGTCAAATTAGCGAAGATATAATTCCAAATGGGAAATTGGATACCGAAGATGGTTTTACCGAAGCAAGTAAATTCCCTAATGGAATTATCGATGCAGGCGAGGATGTGGGTATCGACCAATTAACCGACGAACAAGAGCGCCAAGCATACCCATTTCCGCTTAATTTGGAAAAAGATCCAGCACGCGATAACTACATTTTTGATTTTTCGAAGAATGACGAACAAAGAGGCGCTGTAGATTTTTTGCATTACAATAAATTTGAAGGGAATTCTAAATATGCTGATCTCGGTCAATTTCCCGACACTGAAATTCTCAATTCCAATAATGGTCAAAATATTTCCCTTGCAAACGATTATTTCACCTACGAAGTCGACCTTACCCCTAATCCCGAATTAAACCCTCAAATAGTTGGAGGTAATCCCGAAAAGGGCTGGTACTTATTCAGAATTCCAATTAGAAGACCAACCAAAAAAGTTGGTAATCCAACATTTGCAAATATTCAATATGTAAGAATGCGTTTCCAAGGCGGACGTGTTAGACTTTTGATCGAAAAATGGCAATTAGTTGGCTCTCAATGGCAAAGAACAAATGATTTTCAAAATGTACCAACTACTGATAGTGTTCTGCAGGTTTCTTTTGTTAATTTGTGGGATAATGCAAAAGAACCTGATTTCTATACAATGCCACCCGGAGTTACCCCACCCCGATTGTTGAACAACAATGACCCATATACCGATATCAAAATGAACGAACAATCGTTAAAAATATCGGTTAAAGATTTGAAATATGGCGAAGAAAGGATGGCAACTCGCATCTTTCGTTCTTTGGACATATTTAACTACAAAGTAATGAAATTTTTCATTCACGGCGACGAATTAATGCCCGACAATATCACCAAAGGAGCCACACCAAAAGCATACGCTTATCTTAGATTTGGTATAGATTCCACAAATTACTATGAATATAGGAGACCATTAATACGTGGTTGGCAAGATATTACAATTAACCTTCAAGAATTGACTGCAATAAAACAAGTTAGAGATACATCGAGAATTTATAATATCCAGAATTTTCCCGTAAGCACCGATCCATTAGCAACATTTGTTATCAAAGGTAATCCAATTTTAACTCGTGTTCAGTTCTTTGGATTTGGAATATCCAATCCTTCGGAGCAATTTCCGAATAATCTATCAACAACTATGTGGGTAGATGAACTACGTCTAATCAATCCCGAGCGTAGTGCCGATTGGGCTGGCATTGCCAATTTTGATATGAAATTAGCCGATTTAGCCCAAGTGAATATGAACTTCCAAACGTCACAACCCAACTTTCATAAAATTGAAGAACGTTTTGGTAATCGTAATAATTCACTATCGTGGTCTGTGAATGCACAAGCCAATTTAGAGAAATTTGCACCAAAAAGTTTCAATCAAATGAGGATTCCCATAACTTTCACTCACGCCGAACAAATCGAAAATCCACAATACGTAGCAAACAACGATGTAAGTTTGGACGAAGCTGCAATAAGAGCTCGCAACCAAGCATATCAAAATGCAATTACAAATGGCTTGTCTATCGACGAAGCAAACCGACTTGCCCAAAATGCTGAATCGTCGGTAAGAAGCCGTTCCTCAATTATGAGAATTTCGGATAATTGGGCACTTACTCAAATAAAATTAGGAATACCTATTAATCATTGGCTTATAAACCAAACATTAAACGCTCTTACGATTGGCTATTCATATTCTCAGGATTTTGAACGCTCGCCAATTTATGAACAAAGATTCAACTGGATTTGGAAATTAAACTTACAGCATAATCTAAAAATTTCAGATTTCTTATCTTTTTCGCCACTATCGTGGATTGGAGAAGACTTTCCTGTTATTGGTGTATATAGTAAATTAAAAATAAATCCATTGCCTGCTTCGTTTAACACGGGATTGGATATGGCAAGGCGTCGCCAGACTGAACAATCGCGATATTTAGACTATCCAAGCCCCGTTCTACGTGAATTTAATTCTATTCGCCAAGCACAATTATCTTGGAAAATAACTGAAGGAGGATTTTTAAACCCATTACTCGATTATTCGTTTAATACAACATCGACCTTGGTTCCCTATGAATTGGACGGACAAGGCAAGCAACGTACAGGTAGCGAAATTGCTCGTGAATTATTTTTTAAGGATGGAACTCTCTTTAATTTTGGTAATAATACACTTCATAACCAAGTGTTTACTTTGAATTCTAAGCCAACAATACCCAATTTATTCGGAATGTCGCGATTTGTTGATATTACGGCAGCATATTCGGCTACTTATACTTGGCAAGATCCGTTGCAACCCGACCCATCTATTCGTGATATCGTTAAAAATGCCAGTGTAAATAGTAGTATTAGGCTTAACCAATCATTAAAATTGAAAGCTTTGGGCGATTCTTGGTTCAGTAAGTCGCAAATGAAAGGACCTATCGTAACCAAAGCCGATACAAGTTCGGGCGGCATTTTAGGTGCTATTGGTCAATTTGTAAAAACAGTATTTCTGGACTGGGACAAAATTGATTTTAGTTTTACACAAACGAATTCGAGTATTAATCCTGGTGTGTTTGGAGGGAATGGCTTCAACAATTTCTGGGCAAGAGGAATTACGGGAAGAAGCGACTTACTTGAATTTGGTCCTTCTTTTCCCTATCAATTAGGATTATTAAACGATCCACATGGTTCTTTTTCGATGGTGCCATCGGATAAATTCCCCTACTTTGGTTTCCAAACTTCAGTAGGAAAACGACCTCCAAATGCGGTATTGCAGGATAATTTCCGTCAACAATCAACTTTCGAAATCAAAACATCCCGAAGATTATGGGAAGGAGCAACTTTAGATTTGGTTTGGAAAACCGATTTAGGATTTAATCGAAATCAAACAGTAATCACTGACGAAAACGGCGTGCCAAAATTCACAAATATTATGGCATTAAATAATTTGAACAAGTCGTTCCTTACTTTTCCCTCTATATTTGGATTAAATTTATTTGGTAATACTATCGAAGATGTGGTTAACGACTTTAATGCTAAGAAAGAAAACATTGATGCACTTTCTGTTGACACTATGACCAAAAACTCATTAATCCAGGAAGCTCTTTCGAACTCATTTTACGAAAAATTAAGAGCATTCAAATATATTGGTGGCGAAGCGGGGAAATTCCTACCAAGCGTTAATTGGGCGTTTCGTTGGGAAGGATTAGAAAAATGGGATATATGGAAAGATTATTTAAAAAGATTAGCCGTAGATCACAATTATCAATCAAGTTATCAAGAAACTATTCAAACAACTGATTTAGGTAAGTTTATACAGAACCAACTTGTCCAATACGGATTTCAGCCATTGATTGGTCTAACGGCAACATTTGACGAAAAGAAGTTCAAAGGCGCTTTAACTGCATCTTTACGATGGTCTACCCAAAGGTCATTTATGATTAATACTGCTGCTCGGTCTGTTATATCATCACAAAATTCCGATGATATAACCACTCAAGTTAGCTATACTATGCGAGGAGTTGATATGGCATTCCTCGGATTAAAATTGAAAAATGATTTAGAGCTTAGCTTTTTGGGGACTTTTAAATCCAACAAAAATACAACGTACGATATATTAAATCCACAGAGCTACCAAGGTGGCAATAACAACAATGGTTGGACATTGAATGGAAATACTCAAATTATTATAGAACCTCGAGCAAGATACTCATTGAGCAACATCGTCAACGCTGCACTTTTCGTTAGATACGAAGGTACATTTACCGAAGGAGCCGCCCAACCCGGTTACCACACAACTCAGTTTGGATTAGATATTCGCATTGCTTTATCCGGCGGACGATAGAAGTAAATCACTTTTTGGGTAATTTAATTATTACACTGGTTCCTTTGTCGATTTCACTATGAATATCGATAATTCCATCTATTTGGTCTATAAGATTAAGACTTAGGCTCAATCCCGATAAATTCCCATCCCAAACAACCTCTTCGCTATTAATAGATTCGCGGTATCTAATTAAAATTTGCTCTAAGCTATCCGACGAAATACCTATTCCATCATCTTCGATTATAATTTGATGATTATTTATGTTATCAAGATATGCAATTTGTATTGTTCCGTTATTTTTACTATATTTTAGCGAATTACTTAATATGCTAGCAAAAATTGAATTCAAAATTGATTGATCAGTTGTAATTTCGACATCTTGTGGAATATTATTCTTAACATCTATCTTGTTATTATCTATACTTGGCTTAAAAACTTGAACCGAAGTATTAATAAAATCATATAAATTAAACTTGCTTGGTTCTGGTTTTATATTTCCCAATTTGATATTCGAAAAGGACATCAAATCTTCGAATAAATGATATAATTCTTTGACACTTCTTATCATATTATCGTTCACCAATTTTGCTTCATCTGGAGACATTTTTGGCGAATGTATCTTTAATATCTCTGAATTCATTAGAAAAGCTTGAAGTGGAGTTCGTATTTCGTGGGATATGATTTGCAATATTTTTTCTTTAGTAATGTTAGACCTTGATAATTCCATTTCCTTTTGAGCTAATTTATCATTCAATTCAATTAGCTTTTGTGATTCGCTAACTAAATTGTTGTTTAAATCATTTAATTCTAAATTTGAAATTTCTAATTTTTCGAGAGTTTCTTTCAACTCTTTTGTTCTTTCTTGGACAGTTTGTTCTAATTCAAAGTTTACTATCCTTAATTCATTTTCGGCCTCTTGCCTCTTTTTTATTTCTTCGGAGGATTTATACATCAAAATTTCGTATATTTTCTTAGTAGATATTAAGGCAAAAGTCAACAAAACAATACTTAGAACATTATCACTAATAAAATCATAAAAATATAACTTAGAGATATCGTAAAAAAGGTAAGCAAATAATCCAAATATAATAACCATCAAAATATTCAATATAGAATATATAATAATATGGGTTCTTTTTTCCACAAAGATAGGAGTGATTGTTAATAATGCGAGTGTATAACTAACGGATGACAATCTCATAATAATGTCATTAGTGCTTGTGAACATAATTGCCCAATTAATCACGAATGCCATTATTAATGCAACATGAGCTACAATAACATAATATCCATTTCTAATTTGCTTCAATAATAATATATATGTAAAAATTATAGCGACTTCAAGCGAAATTGGTAAGACAGCTGATCGATAACTATTATTTGTCCAGTGGATCCAAAAAGTATATAATATAATTGGTATGAGAAGATAAATCATATTTTTTATAAAATTATAAACGAAAGATACCCTAATCTTTTCGTCATAATTATTATCCTTGTAGAAAGATAAATATTCTGGAAGTGTAGTAGATTTCATTTTCTTAGAAAACGCAAAAATTAAAATACAAATTACAAAAATTTATTTTAGGTTTTCCAAAAAAACAATAAATTCTTTTGCAAGAGTGTTGTAATTAATGTCGGGAACGTTTTTTCCATCGGGAGCCAAAACGCTGCGATTATAATCACTCACTGGGCGAAACCACCAGTATAAATACTCTTGACCTATATATAAAGCAAAGGTTGGTTTGTTCCAAGCCGAGGCAACATGGACAATTGAAGTGTCGGGGGTGATAACAAAATCGACCTTACGAACCAATGATACTATATCGTTAAAGTTTCGATTGGGGAAAATCATAGAGTGTTTTCCTATAAGTTTAGTTGCAAGCTCGCGATGTCTTGGCTCGGATGATATTATAAAATAGATGTTATTTTTTGAAAATTCAGAAATAAATTGTTTCCAATTTTCTATTGTCCACATACGGTAATCTTTGCTTGCGGATATATTAAGTAATGCAATTTGTCGATATTCAGATAATTTTGGGAAGTTATTCTCTACATAATTATGGGAATCAGAATCTTCATATAAAATTGGTTTGGGTAATATTTCTGGTATTTCGATTCCTAAGGGTTTAAGTGCTTTTATTATTCTTACTGAATGAAACAAGAATTTATTTTTTTCAGAATCTTCTATTTGGATATCAAAATTGGAATATCCTTTGCGATTAAACCCTATTTTGGTTTGTGCTTTTACTATACGAGAAAAAATGTAACTTTCGCGAGAGAAGTGGTCTTTTGGGTCGATATAATAGTCGTATTTTGTTCTTTTCAATTCGGCAATAAGTTTCAATACATTCAAAAAATGTTTATCATAAACAAAAACTTTATTGACGTCGGGATTAAGTTTAGGGATTATATAATTATGTCTCGATGCAATAACATCAATTATTGCATCGGGATACTTGTCTTTGATTAGTCTAAAAGCAGAAGTAAGCAGAATCATATCTCCGATTCTGCCTAACAAAGTAATTAAAATTTTCATATTAGTATTGGTTCAAAGCCGCCTGGTATTCCTGCTTTAAAGCATCTATGACTATCTGAGGAGAAAGCACTTTAACAGCCGCACCAAATCTCATTAACCAAATCAATAGCTCTTTATTGAATTGTATGTTAAAAGTGATTTCAACTGAACCATCTTCGTTGGTTTTGGTAATTTGGTTTGGGTGCCAGGTTCGGTTACCCCATACTCTTTGGTATTCGGGTGAAAACTTAATTGTAAGCACAACCAATTCACCATCGTTAATTCCGAATCTGTTTTCGAAGAATGAACGCATATCAAAATCGGGAACATATTCGTTGTAGGGTAATGCAGGAACAGTTTTGATGATATTTTCCATCGGGATAATAGCATATTTGTGGCGGCGTGGGATATATCCAACAAAACAAATTGAATTGTTGTAATTAAAGAAACCCTTGAACATTACAAAATGATGGTGAATCTCGGAATCGAACAAAATATTATAACTTACATTGAGCCATTTTTGCTCGATTGTCGCTGTTACGATATCTTCGAAAATTGCACTATAGTTTTTATAGTTTATTAATCCATTTTCGTAATTGGGATTAGTAACATTGGGTAGAAATACTTTTCCTGGAGCAATTGCATCTGCTTTCTTGATAAGTTTTTCAGTGTCTTTTCCAATCATAGATTGCTTGAATTGAGAAAGATAACCTTTGAGATAATGAAGATTAATGATGTCGCTTGCATCTATGTTTTCTAAGTATTTTGGAGCTAGATCCTCTTTAATTAATCTCCAATAAACTTGGCGACCAACATTAACTTGCTCCATATTAGGAATCATCTCGTGGAGAGTGCGTAAATCGCGTTGTACGGTTCGCAAAGAAAGGTTAACTTTGAAAACTCTAATAATTTCATCGTACATTTCAGAACTAGAATAGCTATTTCCCTCGAGAAACTTATTATACATATAGATTACTCTGCGGGCTTGCTCGGTTCCGAGGTCTGCTTTTGGTTTTGCTCTTCTCATTCTAATCTCCTTCTTTTTTATTATTTATCTTGAAATTAATAATATACTAATTCAAATTTAGTTTTTTTTTGATAAAAAAATGCAATTTACTAAATATTTTTTGTTTAATATTAATTTATTAAATTTTTTTTAAGTCAATTTGATTTATAAACTTAACTGCAATTTCGTTTAACTTAAAAAATCCATATTTTGATAATTTTATTTTGTTAGATATTGGATGGAATAATTTTTGGATAGGAATGATATTTTGTTCAATAAATTGATTGATATTCTGACTAATAATGTCGGAAATAAAACTCAATTCGATACCTTGATATCTTAGTCCGAGCATAATTTTTTCGAC
>CALKJQ010000097.1 GCA_937995785.1 Candidatus Kapaibacterium sp. | reverse complement strand
GCGGCAGCCAGGCGATCCATGACTTGCAACAGATCGTCAGTCAAACCGGCGGCATCATCGGGTCACGATTCAGCGGGGGTGGTTTTGGTGGTTGCGTGGTTGGCTTCGTGGAGGCATCCAAAGCCCAAGAGGCAGCCCGTAACATCAAACTCACTTACCAGAAACGTTACCCCGAAGTTGCAGAAGCCTATCAGACCGCACGTAACGAGGCGTTGGATTTGGCTGAAAGCAAACTTTATGAGCTTATACAAGAAAAAGATAAAACTACTATATTGTTTTTTTTAAAAACACAAGGTAAGGAGCGGGGTTATTCTGAAAAACCGCTTGTTTATCTGCCTGCACGTAATGAAAAACACTTTTTCGTTAAAATGAATTCTATTTATTATGATTTGCTAAATACTTCTGCACGCTACGTAATGCTATATGGGGGTGCTGGTTCGGGCAAATCTTATGCGGTTGCAGATTGGTTGTTGTTTAAAATCTATAACACAACTGATGCTATTAGAATTCTTTATGGGCGTAAATTCTTTAAACATATAAAACAATCGCAATTCGCATTGCTTCAATCTCGAATTGCCTTTTACGGGCTTGAAGCAGATTTTATTGTTAACAAATCCGACTATCGCATAACTTGTAAGCACAACAAGGCTGAACTGATAGCAATTGGGCTCGACGACCCCGAAAAAATTAAATCTATTCACGACCCCGTTGCTGTCTGGATTGAAGAGGCGACTGAACTAAATTCGGACGACATTCAACAATTGGATTTGCGGTTAAGAACCAAACTTTCTAATATGCAAATTATTTTTACTTTTAATCCAATTTCTAAAAAACACGTTATCCGTCAAAGGTTTATGGATAATCTTGCAATTCCAATGGGCGAACCAATCACTTGTGATTACAAAGTTAAAACCGATGAGGGTGAGGTTGAATTGTCTACTTATATTTTAAAAACAAATTATAAGCATAACAAATATTTGCCTGCGGAATATATTGCTTCTTTGGAGCACATGCAAAAAGTTAACCCAGAGTATTACGACGTCTATGTGAATGCAGAATGGGGGGACGCTGGTGCGGGGTGGTTATTTAAGCGTGATTTATATGAAGAGTATACAGACATTCCCAATGATGCACGAGGTGTGGTTTATTGCGACCCAAATCTGTCGAAAAAAGGTCAAGGCGACACTACTGCGATTGTAAAATTGCTGTTTAGTCCTGCACAACAATGCTATTTCGTGGAGGATGTTGTTTGTAAATCTTATTCTGATGCAAATGAACTTTTAAAGGATTTATTTAGATTGTATCATAACGATAATCGCTTGTTTGGAATTGCTTTTGATGGGAATGTTAACCAAGAAAGCCAGTGGACGCAACATGTTCGTAATTTTTCACAGATTTATAACACTCCTGTTCCTGTCATTGACTATAAACACTACAATGTTAATGATTTAGCAAAAAACGCTTCAATGCTGTGGTCTGATGGTAAAATTAAGTTTCGTGAAGGTATTAAAAACACGGATGAAGGTGCGGAGTTTTTGTCGCAACTATATTTCTTTGCTGGAAAAAAGAATAACAATAAAAGCCACGACGACGCCCCCGACGCTCTTGTGTGCGCCATTCAGGCTCTTTTTGAACGTGGTTATAGGATAACTAATAACAACTTAGTAAATATAAAGGGTTTAATCTAAAATATAGGTATTAAAATGAATGTAAATTATTATCCAACAATAAACAAAGCACTTAGCTTTTTCAAATTGGCAGACGTCCCCGAATTGAAATATAGAAACGCCCGTCCACTAATCGAGGCTCTCCAAAAAATTGCTTATTATTCTCCAAGAATTAGTGGGCATATTTTGACCCGCCGAACCGCCATTCAATCGTTTGACTGGCAAATTCTTAGCGATGACGTTGAACAAGCGAAATTAGTTAAAAGCAAACTTAGTTCTTTTATAAACTTTGTTATAAACAATTATATGGATGGCGTCTTGTTTGGCATTATGGCTATTATCTATGATTTTAGTTTAGTTGATGGTTGGATTGTTCCAAAGTTCGCTCGCTCTGTGTCTCCTAATTTGCTGGAATATGATGGAGATTATATTTATATATACAACGCAGAAGTCAAGCAATATACTCAATTAGATGCTAATAGTTTGGTTTATTATATTTACAATCCTTATATACGTGGAGGACTTTTGAGAAGCGTTCTAATCCCAGAGCTGTTAAGAAACACTACCACGTTGGAGTGGGCAAATCTTAATCAACTTCTAAAAGGTATTATCACTTCATTTATCAACCCCGATAAACTTACAAACGCAAAAGCGTTGATGCAGTTGACCGACGATCAAATTAGCAATAATCTTAACAATATTGATAATGCGGTTCAAAATGCTGAACAATATAACTATGTTAGAACGCTTGATTTTGCTGAAATTAAAACACAATCAATTGCTGATGCGAAAAGCGGCACTTCATACAAACTTTTTATAGAAGCATTAAACGCGGACATCTCTATTGCTTTTTTGGGACAAGCAAATACTGCCGAATTGCCTGAGCACGGAGGTTCTCGTGCGGCTCTAAGTGTTTTAAATTTAATTAGAAGCGATATATTGTTCTCAGATTTATTGAATATTAAAGAGCTTGTAAAAAGTTTCTTATTAAAGTTTTATCGTGCTAATTTTAATCCAAATGCAGAGGAGTGTCCCTTTTCGTTCGATTGGGTTTTTGATGAAAAAGAGGACGTTGAAGCAAACGCACGCACTTTTGAGTATATATCACGCATTGGCAACGTTGCTGTTAATAGTAATGAATTTTATAACAAGTTGGGTATTACTCGCCCCGACAACGCCCCTGACGTAATAACATTGGGAGAAAAGATTATATGAGTGAAATTAGCAATATTATAGAAAAAATCAATGTTAACATTAATCGGTTTTTGACATCAGAACAAGCGCAGCGACTTGGAAATAAAATAGAGTTGTTTATAAAAGAACGAACCTTGAAAGGACTTGATAAAGATAACAAATCTTTTAAACCCTATTCAACTCGTCCTTTTGCTCTCCCCTACGCCTCTTTACCAAAATACGCAGCCAAGCGGCTTTATAAAACAAATCAGTTGTCGTTCTTTCGCAGAAATGGAGTTTTGTTCGTTGCCGTGAAGTCTGGTTATGCAAAATATAAAGCTTTGCGCTATGCTAAAACATCTTATAATGGGGTTGTTAATTTAACTCTTACTGGAAGCATGTTGCGTGCTTTTGCTGTTTTAGATGCCAAACCCAACGAAATTAAAATTGGCTTTACACGTCGCAATGCTGCAATGGTGTATTACTACAATGTTATGCGTGGACGTGATTTTTTAGGCATTGTTGCAAGTGATTTGTATGGTTTGTTTAACGAGGTGGTAAAATAAGATAATGGATGGTGCATTTCAAACAAAAATTCTTGTTTTAGTCGATAAAGCCCGCGCGAATAAGTGGACGATTGATAAATTTGAAACAGAGCTTAATAAGTTGCTTTATGATTTTGGAGTTGATAAAACTAAATTTGAGAAAATAAAAAACGAACTTTATAGCATGTTGAACAATGTTAATAATTTGGTTGTTGGCATAATTAGTAAAGATGCTGTTGAACAAATGATTAACTACTACAAATGGAAAACAATTAAAACTGATGAGAGTTTTAGACGCAAAATGATTGATATATTTCAAAAACATTCTAATGATTTAAACTATAACGAATTGCGTAATAAAATTAAATCGACTATTGCGACTAAAAAATTTTACGAACAAACTATTTTAAACACAACCCTTGCTGGCATTGATAATTTGACTAATATTGCTACTAAAACCGCCAATTACCAAAAAAACAACCCCGATAAAACTCCAAGATTTAAGTATGTGGGGCCGCCAGCCGAGAGAAAATTTTGCTCAATGCACTTAAATCAGATTTACACACTGCAAGAAATCAACGCTCTCGATAACGGGCAGGGGTTGCCTGTTATAACCAACGGGGGTGGTTATAATTGCCGCCACCACTGGGTTTTGGTTGAAATATAGTTATTGTTGTGTTTTATTTATGTATTTTTCATATTTTGAATAACATACCTTTAATTCTTGAATGTTTATTATATTTTGAGAAAAATAGATATTTAAATCGTCTATCAATTCATATTTTTCACGAATATAAGAAAACAAAAAGTCTGTGAAACGCT
>CALKJQ010000096.1 GCA_937995785.1 Candidatus Kapaibacterium sp. | reverse complement strand
AACAAACTGATTAAGAATACTGGTAACAAAATTAATATTTTTTTGATTGGATTCAAGTTTCAAATGTTTGATGAAATCATTAACTGATAGTGATTTAGAAATTGTTGCTAAATCCAAAATCTTTTGTGCGAGATTAGTATTATCTTTCATAAATGCAAACGCTATTAGTTTTTCGCGAGGCTTCCTTTAACATTTCCATTGAATTATTCATTAAAGAATCCATTGTTTCTTTTGCCGACGACAGAGATGCCCCAATGCTAAGAGTGATGGTAAATCTTTTATTGTCGAATTTTACGAATTTGCTCGCTATTTCCGACCTAACCTTTTCGCCCCATAATTTTAAATCACTGCTATTGTAATCAATCAAAACAATACCTATAATATTATCACTTATATGTCCAATTACATCGAAATTGCGAATATGTTTACTTAAATATTCAATCTGATATTGAATTAGAGACTCGGCAAGCCCATAATTTTTGGAATATTCATCAAAATTATCAATATGAATTGCAACAAGTGCCACTTTGTAATTAAAATGAAACGAGCGGCTTAGCTCCTCGCCAAATCTTGCAAAAAAAGCATTTGGATGATAAATTCCCGTATTGTGGTTAATATGTGAGTAGTTCGAATAAATATTGATATATAAAAATTTTTCAATGGTGTTTGCAACTTCTTGAATAAATACATTCATAATTTTTAAATCGAAACTACTAATGTTCTGAAATTTCTCGCCATATATAAAAATTGCACCATACGACGATGTGTGCGATTTGAGTGGGAAAGAAGCAAAATAGCCTTTTGGAGAAAACAATTCCTGTGGATTAATTATATGAAGTTGTTGCTCGATAGGTGCAAGGCAAATTGGTTGGTTTTCCAACAATGTGTTCTTGATTAATGCTTTATTCAAATCAATGGTAGCATTTTTTAAACTCGAAACAAATTTTTCGTTGCCAATAATGGATTGAACTTGCCATTTGTTGGATTGAGAGGAATAATTACAATAACCAATATTTTCGAAACCTAATATTTCGCTTATTGTTGAAAAGGCGTGGTTAATTATGTTCGAAAACGACAAATTTTCTTGCTTGAGCATTATGTCATATTTTTCGATTGCTTGCAGTATCTTTGTTGCAATACTTTGTTCAAATTTTTCATTTAAACTTGTGATAATCGAAGAAATAAGTTTGGTGAAATTGGCAACATAACCAATAACATTGCTATCAATTGAATTTTCTTCGAAAGAGTCAAGGGTAAGCACTCCAATAGGCTCATTTTTGTGGAAGATTGGAATACCAGCAAAACTTTTGATTTCGATACTTTGTTTGTAGTAAGGAAAAATATCCTTGACAGCTACAAAATTAATATTAGTTAGTAATTCGGGTTTGGCATTCCGAATGATTTCGGATAGGATGTCATCACCAAATTTTATGAAAGAATCCTTTAAAATGTTGTTGTCGTTTTCGGTAACATATGAATACAATTTTAATCCGTTTTGCGATTTATCCAAAAGCAATAATGCGATTGTATTTGCTGATACAGTGCTTTTAATTATCATCAACATACGGGTTATAAAATACTCCAACTCTTGCTTTGGTTCATTTCCGAAAAGTGGATGGTTCTCGAAAAACACATTTATTGCACAGTCGTGTTGAATTTTCTTGTAATCATCTTTTATTGATGCCGAGCGAGTAGTTTCGATGTTACTATTTTCTTTAGATTCTTCTATAGTTGGGTCTTTATCAATTTCTACCATACCTAAGTCTTTAGCATTGGCGGGAGCTAAATTTAATTTGTTGTCGTCCATCCTATCCAATTCTGTGTCCGTTGTTTCTTGTAATTTAATCTTTTTGATAATGCGAACAGAAGACAACTCCTCATCGATGTTATTCGAAATTGTTGGTTTAGTTTTTTCATCTTGCTTTGGTATTTCTTCGGGTTTATTGTTCATTGGGTTTAATGGGTCTTGTTCTTTTGTTTCGGGGAATTCGTCGGACTTATCAAAATTCTCGATAGTTTGACGTTTTCCTATATCGCTGCTTTGGGTAGTTATTTCGTAGTCATATTGTTTGGTAAATGCCGATCTTGGATTGTTTTCGTAATATTCATTAAATTTTTGTGCTAACGAAGATATTAAAGCAACAGTAAAAAGAACTCCCGAGCTAACAACTATAAGTTTCCAACTTCCATCATCAATAAAAAACAAGGTAACAAATGAACCAAACACTATTGTGAAATATATATAATCCCATGCACCAATTATCTTAGAAAGGATTTGTAAAAATTTTTTCATAAATTTAGATTGTACGAATTTTTTCAATTTATTAAATTATGAAAAAAAATTGAATTATTGCAGTATTGTTGATAACAACTTGTTGCAATAATCAAGGTAATCTTCTTAGTAAGGTCAAACGAAGAAGAATGCTAAAAGAAAAGAGAATTATCGAGGATAATAAAATTGGAAAGTATAAATCTTGTTTTTTGGTAAAATAAGCCACATTAATCTTTGTTTTTTCCATATTGTCTATGTCTGAGTATATTTTTTCGAGAGATTTTCTATTGGTGGCTCTAAAATACTTTCCACTTGTAGATTGGGCGATATATGTTAACAATTGGTCGTCAATTTTTACATCAACATACTGATATTGAGTTCCAAATGGAGTTTTTACGGGATAGGGCGCCATTCCTTTGGTGCCAACCCCAATCGTATAAACTTTTACACCAAAAGTTCGGGCGATATCTGTTGCTGTTTTGGGCGAAATAATACCCGTATTATTAATTCCATCGGTCAATAAAATTGCGACTTTGCTTTTTGCTTTGCTATCTTTCAATCTCGATACCGAAGTTGCCAATCCCATTCCGATGGCAGTGCCATCAATTATCATCCCCGCTTTAATTTTGTCTATCAAATTCAATAACACGGAATGGTCGATAGTAACGGGACATTGGGTGTAGCTTTCTCCAGAAAAAACCACAAGTCCAATTCTATCGTTTGTTCGTTTTTTTATAAATTCTTTAGCAGTTTCCTTTGCGGCTTCAATCCGATTAGGTTTCACATCTTCTGCCAACATTGAGGTCGATACGTCAATTGCAATAACAATATCAATTCCTTCGGTGTTTATTTCCTTGCGTGTGGTGCTACTCTGAGGTCTGGCAAGCGAAATAATTACGCCAATAATACTAAGAAGCAATAAGAAAAAAGGTATATGTTGTAAATATTTGATTTTTGTATTTCTGAATGAATTAATAAAACTTACAGCAGAATGCAAAATTCTTGGTCTTTGCTTTTGGATAATCCAGAAATAAAGAATAATCAGCAAAGGAATGATGATTAATAGATAAAAGTATTCAACATTATGGAATTGTATGTTTTTCATTTTGCGTCTTTATTATCATCGTTTTCGATTGGAACAGTTGATTGAACTATATTACGTGCATAATCCAACATATTAGAGTTTTCTTCCGGACTTGGAATTAATTTAGCAAATTTTACCAAATCTGATTGTTCTAATAATATTTTTAGTTGCTTTGTTATTTCCGAACTCGATATAAATTGGGTGAAGTACGAAAGAATTTCGTTTGTAGTCGATTCCATTGCTAAGAAGGCAAATCGTCGCTCGAGATAAAGTCTTATTATATCCGAAAGACGACTGTAATATTCTTTGATGTAGCCTTTTTGCCATAACTTTTGTCTTTCTAATTCGTTCAAATCCTTCAAGGCTTTTACGTGCGCGGGAATTTTTGGGTCGTATGGTAATTCTTCTTTTACTTTTGGTTTCCATTTTTTAAGTAGATAGTAACCAAAAAATACTAATGCAATTATTGTTAGACCAATAATGATATACCACAAGTAATCCATAAATGCAAAAGGCAAATCCATTATTGGCTTGATATCTTTTATTGGCTTGCTTGTATCGACGGGAACAGAACTTATTTTTACGGAAAAAGCATTACTTTTAAAGAAAGTGGTGTCTGTGCCCGAAATAAAGCCAAATTCTAATTCGGGTATGATATAAAGACCGCTATCGAAAGATGTAAGTATTATTTTTTGACTAAGAACTTTCTTTTTATTTTCGATCAAAGTATCGATTTTGGATTTGGAAACGACTAAAAATTTTCCTAAAGAATCGTTTATCAATGGTAAAATCGTTTTCTCGTTATTATCGGGAAATAGTTTTATGGAATAATTTATTTGGTCGCCAATTAAAATATTATTGGTGTCTATCGAAGTTTGTAATTTAATGTGCTGAGAATAAGAAATTCCAGCATACATAAACAATAACAAGTATGTAATTACTCTCCAAATCATAATATTAACCAGCTTTTTGTCGCCATTCCCTTTGTTTGAAGAATTTTTGGATTGGTTTGATATAATCTTCGCCCGTTATGAGCTCAATCAAATCGATACTATATTTTTTGGAGAGAAAATCAAGAATTTTATTGTTTTCAGCAACCCATTTTTCATAATCCTCGATAAATTTTTTGGAGGATGTATTAATCAATAAATATTCACCAGTTTCGGGATCAATAAAGTCCACTAAACCTAATGGGGGCATTTGTTTTTCGTGCCTATCCGAAACTTTAACCAAAATTGTATCGTGCTTTTGGGAGATTATGCTCAAAGGTTTTTCGAAATTTATTTCAGAAATAAAATCAGAAATAACAAAAATTGTAGCGCGTTTTTTAATAGCATTAAGAGTAAATTCTAAGGCTTGCTGAATATTGGTACCCTTACTTTCGGGTTCGTATTCAATCAATTCTCGAATAATTCTAAGTATGTGAGAAGTTCCTTTTTTGGGGGTTATAAACTTTTCTATTTTATCCGAAAACAGAATCACCCCAATTTTGTCGTTATTTGTTATGGCACTAAACGACAGCAAGGAAGAAAGTTCTGTAATCAAATCTCGCTTGGATTGGAAATTGGTACCAAATTTTTGAGAACCGCTAACATCGATTAATAGCAATACTGTTAATTCTCTTTCTTCATTAAAAATTTTGACATAAGGAGAATTGAACCTTGCAGTTACATTCCAATCAATATTACGGATATCATCACCAAATTGGTATTCTCTCACCTCCGAAAATGCCATGCCAAGACCTTTGAATGAACTTTTGTATTCACCCGCAAATATATTTCGGGTCAATCCTCGAGTTTTAATTTCGATTTTTCTTATTTTTTTGAATAATTCCTTTTGGTCCATAATTTTTTGCTCGAACTATTATGGCACTTCGATTTTATTTAGAATTTCGTTTATAATATCGTCGCTCGTTATGTTTTCGGCTTCGGCTTCGTAGGTTAAACCAATTCGATGGCGAAGAACGTCGCCACATAGCGACCTAACGTCTTCGGGCACAACAAAACCGCGTCGCTTGATGAATGCCATCGATTTCGAGGCTTGTGCCAAAAATATTGAACCTCTGGGGGATGAGCCATAATTGATTAATGATTTTATTTTTCCTAAACCATAATCTTCGGGATTTCGTGTTGCAAATATTATATCTAAAATATATTTTTCTATTTTTTCATCAAGGTATATTTCTTTAGCTATTTCGCGAGCATTAATAATTTCGGATGGTTCCACAACTTTATTGATAACTTTGGATGTTTTGGAAGTGTTTTGTTGCAATATTAATTTTTCTTCGTCGCGAGTGGGATAATTAACAATTACTTTCATCATAAACCTATCTACTTGTGCCTCGGGCAATGGATAAGTTCCTTCTTGTTCTAATGGATTCTCGGTTGCTAAAACTAAAAATGGTTCTTCCAGCTTTAATGTATGTTCGCCAATTGTTATTTGTCGTTCTTGCATTGCCTCCAATAAAGCACTTTGAACCTTTGCGGGTGCTCGGTTAATTTCGTCGGCAAGAACGAAGTTGGCGAAAACGGGTCCTATTCTAAGAGTGAATTCCTCTTTCTTTTGATTATAAATCATTGTTCCAATCAAATCAGCAGGCAATAAATCAGGGGTAAACTGTATGCGAGAAAATTTAGCATTTATGGTAGATGCTAATGTTTTGATTGCCAATGTTTTAGCCAATCCAGGAACACCTTCGAGAAGAATATGACCATTTGCAAGTAGAGCTATCAACAAACGCTCAATCATATTTTTCTGTCCAACAATGGATTTACCGATTTCCATCTGAAGCAATTCGATAAAAGAACTTGCTTGTTGAATTTTTTCGTTTATTTCACGAATATCAGCCATTTTACACTTTGATTTTGATGAACATTAAGTATAAACGAATACGTTGAATTGAAATTTTTTAGACACCCTTTTGGCAAACTTACTAAAGTATTACTTCTGCAAGATATTGTTATTTGTCCGAAGTTAAGTTAATTAATTACAAATACTAATAAAAATTGGTTTAAAAAAATTAAATACGATTAATTATTACTTTGACAATTTCCCCCTCCAAAAAAAA
This sequence comes from Candidatus Kapaibacterium sp., assembly GCA_937995785.1. GTDB lineage: Bacteria > Bacteroidota > Ignavibacteria > Kapaibacteriales > UBA2268 > GWF2-33-9. The sequence goes on along the minus strand of CALKJQ010000096.1, from coordinate 16,723 downwards.
CTAAATTTTTTTTGATATGTCTATGGTAACTAATCTTCGAATATTTATTTATTGATAATTTGTAATGCTTTTTTAATCCTATCGAATGATTCTTCGATATCGTCGTCCAATCCAACAGAGAAACGAACCAGACCGGGGGTCATTCCCATAGCCTCTTGTTCCTCGGGTGGGATTTCGCTCGAAGTGCTCGAACCAGGCGAACTAAATAGCGTTTTATAGAATCCCAAACTAACTGCAAAATAACCTACTTTCAATTCTTGCATTTTTTCCATCAATTTTTGGGCATTTTCCGATGTTTTTACATCGAAAGTTATCATACCTCCAAAACCATAGTTAGGATTCATAATCGATTTCATTAATTCGTGCTGTGGATGGCTTGGCAAACCTGGATAAAAAACACGGTAATTTAGTTTTTCTAAATTTTCAGCTATAAACATTGCGTTTAGGCTATGTTGTTTCAATCGGACGTGAAGTGTATGCAAATTCTTTGTTATCATCGATGCCCGAATTGGGTCTAAGGTCGGTCCCAAGAGCATAGCAGCTCCATCATTAACATTTCTCAAACTTGCTATAAAATCGTGGTCGGCACAAACCGCTCCCGCCACTGCATCGTTCATTCCGTTAATAAATTTTGTTAAACTATATACAACGATGTGTGCACCTAATTTATAAGGAGAAATAATCATAGGGCTAAATGTGTTATCCACAATCAATTTTATGCCGTGTTCATCGGCAATTTTGCGTAGTTCGGGTATGTTTGCAACCTCCAGAAGTGGATTGGAAATAGATTCGCAATAAATGATTTTTGTATTTTCATTTATCGCATTCTTTACTGTCTCCAAATTGGTTATGTCAATAAAATGGGTTCTAACCCCAAATTTAGGGAGAAAATTCTTTAGGAAAGCATAGGTGCCGCCATAAATAGTTCTACTCGAAATGATTTCATCGCCTTGACTAACGATTTGGGTAATAGTCGAGGTAATAGCACCCATTCCGCTCCCCATAACTTGAGCGGTTTCTGTACCCTCCATATTGGCTAATGCTTGCCCTAAGTAATAATCAGATGGATTTAAATGTCGTGAGTAGAGAAAGCACCCTTCAATTTCGGTATTGAAAAGTTCAATCATTTTTTCTGCAGTCATAAATGTAAAAGTTGCACCATCAGAAATAGATGGATTAACCTCACCAAATTCACCAAACACTTGATAATCTTGAATTCGTCTGGCTGGATTGTCGTTCATAATTTCCTCTAATTTTAAAATCTATTTGATATAAAAAATAAATTTCTTAAGTTACAATAATTTAAATTAACAAAATTAAATCAATATGGAAAAAGAAACAAAAGAATTAATTTTTTTAAATCCAAAAAATGAAACAGAAGGAATTTGGGCTAATGCACTTCCCGAAGAACTTCAATTTGATAGTCCAGAACTTCCCAAACTCCAAAAAGAGATTGATAGATTAGAAAATGAAATTAAAAATTTTCAAACCCGAATAGATCAAGAAATTGCCTTAACTGAAAAAATTACAGAAAATATCAAATCGAGAGCATCCAATCCTAAAGACGTCGGGGTTATGCGCGATGTGGAATTGCAATGGAGAACCACACACACTAATATTGAAAATATAAAGAAAATGATGCAACCCCGTATCGAGAAAGTCGAAGAATTATATAAAAAGGTTTCCTACGAAAAAAGTAATTTAATAAAAGAATTAAAGAATGAGTATTTGAACAGATTAGCAAACGAAATTAACGCTTTGTCCGAGGGTATGAATTACATTAAGAATGCGATTGAAACAATTGCAGTAATTTCCAAAACTTTACAGACAATCAACAAAGAGATTAATAAAACGGATTTCGCAGAAATCACCCCTAATCCAATAGATAGCTTCGAAGTCTTTTGGGAGTCCTACAATAATTATATCGAGAAGATAGATAATTTTATTAAAGAATAAAAAAATGGTATTGATTTGTAATTTTTTTCTCTTTCACTTGTTATTACAATATAAAAATGAACGTGAATTATGAATAAAAAGTTTTCTTTTAGTTTTTTGCTAATCTTTATTATATTGCCAAATTTGTTACAATCCCAACCAAAGGATACATTGCCGCCCGTGCCACATATCATAAAAACGGAATGTTGCGGTTTGCCCTATGGGGTGTCCTATGTGGTCGACGAGCCTCGTAACAATCCACCAATTCGTTCCAACATTGGTTGGATAATGTTTTACGAAAGTAAAAGTTTTAATTTCAGTTTTTCCCACGACAACTTCACTCCCGGCAAAGACGATTCAGTAGCTTTCACACTCAAAGTTATCGATGATAAATTGGACGCCAAAGCCTTTATAACTTTTGCCGATATGGCTGGCAACGATACAACTATCGAGATAGAATACTTTGCCATAAAATTAACTCCAATTAAAAGTAGCATAAATTTTGGCAATGTTCCTGTAGGAAGTGAGAAAACAATAAATGTTGATATTTATAATTATGGCACGAGAAATTTCGTTTTGGATAATATTTCATTAGATAGTTTGCAACCAAATGTATTGAAAAAAGATGATTTTTCAATAGAATTGATAAGTACCGACTCTGTATTCAAAACAAACAATTATATTAGTATTCAGGCAACTTACAAACCAACAAAAGTAGGTTTTTCCAAGTCATATATCGTTTTGTCAGATAGATGCAACTACAAAGAATCTTTGGTTTCTTTGCAAGGATATTCATCTTTGAATAACATTAATTCAAAAAATGAAGAAAATGAATTAATCAGTTTTGATGGTTCTCAAATCATAATAAATCAAAATGTAGTAATAGGTAATGAATTGGTCGAAATATACGATACCTATGCCAACAAATTATATACGACTAATTCTCACAAGAGTGCAATTAATATTTCCAATTATAGCACGGGTGTATATTTCGTAAGAATTAAGGATAAAATTTATAAGATTGCAAAATATTAAAATAAATTATTACACTGGCAACCCGAAATTCGATAAATCTAAGTTTACAAATTAATTAACGGAAATTATTAATTATCAAATTCAGTTTTGCATTCGGGACATTTCACATATTTAACCCAATTACCTTCATCATCTTTGCGAAAATGATATTCCAAGTAGTAATTATTACAATTAGGGCATTCACGATTGATTGGTTCGTAATTTGTTAAATGATTACACTTGGGATAAGTGGAGCAAGACCAGAATTTTTTTCGAGTTTTTGGTGAAAATCTCTCAATTAAATCTCCTTCGCCGCATTTAGGACACTTAACATTCGAAGTTAGTGGCAAGATGCCATCGCAGGTAGGGTAATCAATGCAACCTAAAAATTTTCCGAATTTACCTTCGCGTAAATACATTGGTTTGCCACATTTTGGACAATGTGCCCCAGGATAAATTTCGGGTGTTTTTTTCTCTTCGTTGTTCTTTGGCAAAGGCTGGGTATGGGTGCAACTGGGATAATTGGAACATCCTAAAAATCGACCCTTACGACTAACACGGATTATCAATTTACCACCACATTCGGGGCATTCTATCTCGGAACCATCACCAGTGGTTCCCTTTGCTTTTTCTAAGGCATTCGAAAAAGGTTCGTAAAACTCCTTTAGAATTTCTAAATAAGACTTTTCGCCCAATGCTACTTCGTCCAATTCTTCTTCCATTCTGGAGGTGAAATTTACATTAAAAATATCGTTAAAATGATTGGTCAAAACGTCGTTAACCTGAAAACCTAATTCAGTAGGGGAGAATGCTTTCCGATTTAATTCTGCATATTTTCTATCAGTTAATGTCGTAACAATTGTGGCATAAGTGCTTGGACGACCAATTCCCAATTCATCAAGAATTTTAATTAATCCTGCTTGTGTGTATCTTGCTGGTGGTTTTGTTTGGGATTGCTTTATAATAGCATCGATCAGATTGAACAGCATTCCAATTTCAATTCCAAGGGGTAAAATAACTTCCTCATCATCTTCGTTTCCATTGCTTTCACCATTTTCTTCTTTCAAATCTTTATAAACTTTTAAAAACCCGTCGAATTTAACAACTGAACCTGTGGCACGGAAAATCAAGTCGAGCGCTTCCAATTCAATTGTTGTTTGTTCCAATTGTGCATTCGACATCTGCGAAGCTACAAAACGAGTGAATATCAATCGATATAATGCTAATTCATCTTTGGACAAGAACTTTTTTAAAAATTCGATTGAATAGTCTAAATTCGTTGGGCGTATGGCTTCGTGGGCATCTTGAACGTTTTTGGATTTGGTCTCGAATGCATTAGGTCGTGATGGTAGATAATTTGTGCCGTATTCATTTTCGATGAATGTTCTAACGGAAGCTAATGCATCGTCGCTAACACGAACAGAGTCGGTTCTCATATACGTAATTAGTCCAACTAAGCCATCATCACCAATTTCAACACCTTCGTAGAGTTTCTGTGCAATCTGCATAGTTTTTTTGTTCGAAAAACCTAATTGTTTGGATGCTTCTTGCTGCAGAGTACTGGTTGTATAGGGTGCGAAAGGTTTTCGGCTAATATCTTTAGTTTGTTTTTTAGTAACCTTATATTCTTTTATAGATTTGATTTTCGATAGGATGTGATTAGCTTGTTCAGCAGATTTTATGTAGTGCATTTTTTCTAATTCTTCAAGTTTTGCCTTAGTCTCGTTGTCGTCTTTACCTTTTTTGGAGCCCGATGGTTTTTGAATGTACTTATGTTCGAAACCAACAAGTTGAGTTGAGAATTTTTTAATTTCCTGATTCTGAAAGTCAGCAAATATACTCCAATAGTCAATTGGATCAAAATTTTGTATTTCGCGTTCTCTTTCCACAATAAGCCGCAAAGCAACAGATTGAACCCTTCCCGCAGAAAGTTTCTCGCTTGTTTTGCCAATCATCGAATTAGATAAAAATGGCGAAACCTGAAAGCCAATTATTCTATCCAATACTCTTCGTGCTTGCTGACTCATAAAAAGGTTATGATCGATATCTCTGATGTTTTCTAATCCTTTTTTTATTCCATTTTTTGTGATTTCGTTAAAAATAACGCGATGTATGGGTTTTTTGGCATCAACAACTTCTTCGGCAAGATGAGCGGCAATTGCTTCGCCTTCGCGGTCGGGGTCGGTTGCAATTAGAATTTCAGAACTTTTTTTGGCTGTTTCTTTTATTTCTTCAATTATTTTGTTCTTACCTTTAATTATTTCGTATCTGGGTTTGAATTCGTTTTTGATATCGATCCCTAAATTATACGAAGGCAAATCCTTAATGTGTCCCACTGATGATTTAACAACGTAAGTGCTACCAAGATATTTATTTATTGTTTTTGCTTTTGCTGGGGACTCTACAATAACTAATGTCTTACCCTTTTCTTTGCTTTTGACTGTGCTCATATTTAATTATTAATTAATATAGAATAACAAAATTAATGATTTTTTTTTGGATTGAGTGAATTTACATAAATTAAAATTGATCGTCTTCTTCGTTGATGTATGTTTCGTGGAAGCCATATTCCTCTTCACTATTGTCGTAACGATTATCGTTGTATATATCGGACGGAGCATCATCAACTTCGCCATCGTATGCCGGATTCTCAAATCTGGTAAATTGTTTGATGAAGTTTAATCTAATTGTATCTGTTGGACCATTTCTTTGTTTTCCTACGATGATTTCTGCTTTGTTTTCGGTCGATCTTTTTTTCTCTTTATCGAAGAAAAGAATTCCATAATGCTCGGGACGATGAACAAACATTACTACGTCGGCATCTTGCTCGATAGAACCGGATTCCCTCAAATCCGATAACATAGGTTTTTTGTCCGTTCTTTTCTCTACGTCACGATTTAACTGAGCTAAAGCAACCACCGGAAGGTCAAGTTCTTTAGCCATTTGCTTTAACGCACGGGAAACAATCGAAATTTCCCTCTCGCGGGACTCAGCTTTGGGCGGATTAATCAATTGCAAATAATCAATAAACACTGCTTTGATATTATGCTCAACTTTCATTCTGCGTGCTTTTGCTCGAATTTCCATAATTGTTAATGCGGGGCTATCATCAATATATATTGGTAATTCTGAAATTGTCCCAACTGCATCAACTATTCTGCTTTCTTCTTCGTGCGAAATAATACCTTTTTTGATTTTATTTTGGTCGATTTTCGATTCTGAACTTATCAAACGAACAACTAATTGATTTGCTGTCATTTCCAACGAGAAGAATGCTACGGGTTGATTATACAACAGCGACATATTCCTCGCAATCGACATTGCAAAAGCTGTCTTGCCCATCGACGGACGAGCCGCGATAATGATTAAATCAGATTTGTGGAAACCGCCAAGAAGATTATCAAGTTCGTTATATCCGGTGTAGATGCTTTGGGATTGAGTCTTGTCCTGTTTTCGTGTTGCTTGGATAATCTCGTATGTTTCTTTTGCTAATTGCTTTAATGAAAAATACGATTTTTTCATTCGTTTTTCTGCAATCGAAAAAATCTTGGCTTCTGCATAATCAATTTCTTCCAATGCATCGGTCGAGTCGTCCATCGATTTTTGAATAATTTCCTCGGATGCTTCTATCAATTTTCGCTTGATGTATTTTTCGAGCACTATCCTCACATAATCCTCGAAATTAGCCGAATTGGCAACATAATTGGTTATATTCAATAGACGCTCGGCTATATCAAAACCTGGGTTGATAATCGTTGCATTCAAATATTCCGAAACAGTTAGAATGTCCACCCCTTGGTTTTTATCGTATAATTGAATGATGGCATTATAAACTAATTGATTGAAATTGAAATAAAAACATTCCATTTCGAGCATTTCGATTGCCCGCGAAATATTTTTGTTGGATATCATCATAGAACCTAAAACTGCTGCCTCGGCTTCGTATGATGCAGGAACTGATTTAGGGGTGGTATTTTCGATTTTATTTTTTTTCATTTAGGTTCGGATTTTTATGCAAATTAGCATAATAATTTTTTAGGTTTTAAACAACTTTTCAACAAATATTAAAAGAAAAGTCTTATAAAATCTGCTTTATCCAAGTTGTGGAAATACTTATTAATATCAATTCCATTAAGAGCCCTTTTGATATCTTCTTCGCGATGGGCAATATTTGTTAGCTTTAATTCTAAATCTTCGGTATCCAATACCGAAAAATAATCTCCATAGAATTTTATTTTTTCAATAATTCCATTATGAATGTTCATAGTAATCTCGATTGAGCCCGCACTTGTTCTAACTTTGTTTGTGTAGTTATAATTTGCAACATAACCAAAATTCCAATCCCATGTGGAATATTTTTCGCTAACTAGTTTGTCGATAATTTTATTGTCTTCTTCGGTCAACTCGTAATCAACTGCATCAGTATACATTTCTTTAATGTTACTATAAATTAGTTCTATAAAATCTTCGACGGATATTTCTTTCTGTAAATGCTCAGAAATATTGGTAACGCGACTTCTTACTGATTTCACTGCTTTGTCGTTAAACTTTGATTCATCCACCTTTAATGCCTCGGTCAAATTATTTATAGTTGCCGAGAAAAGTAAAGTGCCGTGATGCAGAATTCTATTTTTGAAAACGTGTTCGGCATTACCCGAAAACTTTTTCCCATCGATGGTTAAATCGTTGCGACCCTCGAATTTTGCCTCTATACCAATCTTTTTGAGCACTTCGATTATTGGGGCGGTATATTTTCGGAAATCGACCAATTTTTCGTCATCACCAGTTTGAATAAATGTGAAATTAACATTGCCTAAGTCGTGGAATACTGCACCACCACCGGTCAAGCGTCGAACTACCTTGATATTATTTTCTTTAACATATTCATAATTTATTTCGGAAAGCGTGTTTTGATGTTTTCCAACGATAATTGATGGTTCGTTTCTCCATAGCATAAAAATATCTTCAGTTTTATTTTTAAATAAATATTCCTCGGTAGCTAAATTAAAATATGGATTGGTTGATTTATTGTGTATGCAAAGCATATATGTTCCTTGATTTTTAAAAACTCATCTGGACGAATTAAATATTGCTTAATTACAAAAAAAAGAGGTTGTTGCACCACCAACAACCTCTCTTTGATATCTGTTGTTTTATCTCGAAATAATAAGAGGTCTTACAATGTTTTTATCTTTGGATTCAATTTTAATAATGTAACTTCCCGATGGTATTGCAGAAACATCGAAACTGAAATCTGTGGAACTCGTATTAATGACGTGCATACCAAGAGAATGCACGAGATTTCCCAATAAATCATAAATACCAAATGAATATGCACCCGCCAGAGGAACACTCAAGTTTAGATTAAAAGTATTTGTTACTGGATTTGGATAAATGTTTGCTTCGGCGGTCAATTCATAGTTTTCAGCTATCGAAACGACATTATTAGTAATAATGTTATCAATAAACCATCCAATGTCGACTAATGCACCACCTGAAATAAGTTCGAATCTAATCAAAATTGTATCGCCAATATAGGGTCGAAGGTCAGCAGCAGTCTGTTCCCACTTGCTATTAGCCAAATCGCCGCGAATAAAGTTGGCCGATGATGATACGTCGTACCATCTGGTTCCTTTCCAAGTTTTTCCAAAATCTTTGGAAATTGATAATTGTGCCACATCGGTGGAGTGAACCAAACAAATGTGGTCGAAAATGATTGATTGTGAGGCTTCCGACACAACTAATGGAGGTAAAATCAAGTCGTAGCTCGTGTTTGTTTCGTACCGATCCTTTTCGGTTGATGCCAATGAGTTTGGCGCAGTTTGGAATGTTCGGGTAGTTTTTACCCATCCATTTTCAGTAAACATTGGAATTAGGGACTCACCATCAAAGTTTTCGGAGATAGTCGAACGAATATTTCCTTGATAGACAACAATTGATTCGGTTTTATCACTCTCTTCTGTTTTTTCTCCTCGTTTGGCAATAGCGGTAAGATAAATTTTTTCGAATTTTTCGCCGCCTAAGTCGATAGTTGTTTCGGATATTTTTCCTGCTAATGATTGATTAATTTCAACTTCTTTAATTAATACATTTTTTGAGTTGTATATCTTTACCTTAAATAAATCTCTAACTTGTGAACCATCAATGCTTTTACTTGGATTTGTCCACATTAATTTAACTGAATTATTGGCTGGTCGCCAACTAATGCTTTCGGGAGCTAGCGGTTTGAGAGCGCCACCAGCCAAAACAGAAACACTAACGGGAATACTTACCCTTTTATCAGTTGTTTCTACTTTCAAAGTGTAAGTATAAGTAGTTCCGTCATTAACATTTTCATCAATAAATTCGGGAGATTGGTTTTTGTTTACTGAACCAATCGAAACGCTTGGATTATCATTACGATAAATCAATACATTAAAATCGCCGAGAGGATTTTTCATTAAATCAGTTGAAGGGTTAGTCCAAGTTAATTTTACTTTAGTTTTGGACTCGACGATGGATATAGCATTCAAATCTTTAACGGGTTGAGGATTGTTGGATATTGGAGCAGTGAATAAATCGAGGGAGAAGAAATTATAATTCGAAGTAGTGGGCATCCAGAAAAGAGGATATATAACGCCGTTATAAGATGTGATTGATGTGTAATCACCCCAATACACGTTTCCAACGCCTTGTTGAGGAAAAACAGTTTGTGCTGAATTTAAATACCAAGTAGATGGCGATACTCGAATAGGGCTCCAAGTGAGACCGGCATCATTCGAAACCGAAACATAAGCATCCACGCCCACATTGTTAGGATCGTTTTGCGATGAATAGTATAAAACAGCAACTGTGCCAGTGATTGGGTCGACTGTGATTGAAGGAAAGAACATATCATTTCCTAATTGGTTATCGTCAACTCTGAATCTTTGCCAGGTGGAACCGCCATTTGTTGATCGAGAAACAAATACTCTATGTTCCCCATTTTCGTTCTCGCGACCAGCTTGGACTACGTAAACATATCCTCTGCTTGGCTTGTTGGAACAATCCACAGCAATTTGAGGAGGAGAAGAAACTCTAATACCTTGTTTTTTGTCTAATGTAAATCTTCCCGATTGAGAATTTCGAGTACCAACACTATAAACCCTTTGGGCGATAATCGTATTGCCAAAAGTAACACCACCATTTGTCGATTTAGTAACAATTGCTTGGGATTCGCTACTTGGATATAGATTGTTAATCCATGCCACATATAATTCTCCATCTGGTCCAGTTGCAGGTAGCGGTGCTTGCGTGGATGTTCCTAAGCCAATTAGTTTTGGATTGACCCAGGTTCGTCCTCTATTAGTTGAATAGGAAAAGGCTACACCGGGATTGCTTCTAAATCGTTGCCAAGAAACATAAAATCTATTTCTATAAGACGTATTCGACATATTGTCGCATGCAACAGAGTATCTGTCGTGAAATGGGGGAGTTGATTCATTCGTGGATAGGGCAATTGCACTTATTGGTTCATCTTTGCCAAATGCGTTCCAGTCTTGTCCGCCATTAGTGGAGCCAACTGCGAAAACGCCATTTTCGCCATCATTATCATCATTCAATATTTGTGTGTAACCATAGGTATATATTGCATTTCCTTCGGAATCGAACGCAACACCAGGATCGAATATGGTCATCGATCCATTTTTTGGAGGTGAAATATACAAACCACCATTTGGTGGAGTTGTAGTATGTTTCCAAGTCTGTCCGCCATCGAACGACGACCAAGAGCTCATTCTCCAATTGTCCAATCCGCCCAAGTATTTGTTGTCATTTGCAGTTGCAATCAAATTTAATGGATTTGCTGGATTGATGGCAATCCAGGTTTCGGATTGGGCATTATTGCCATTGGTGATATTGATTAAATCAAAACCCTCAGAATTCTGAATTCTGTTTGTTGTTGGTTTGTATTTTTCCCATTCAGGTGGAGTGGGTTTATACCTTACTTTTGTTATTAATGGGTTAGTAATATGTTTGTTAGACAGGTAATAATCAACATATTCCTGATATAGATAGTGGGGTAATTTCGACTTTGCGATGTATTGTGCCTCGCCATTAAATTGTAACCACATCAATAAACCTAAAACCGAGAATAAAATTCGTTTCATACAAAACCTTTATATTTTATCATTAATAATAGACATAAAAAAAAATAGATAAGTTACAAAATTACTAAAATTTTACGAGTAATTAAGCCGAATATTTTCTGAGTAATTGCAGTAATGCTGCAAAATCTTTTTGATAATCTGCTTTGAAAGATAAACGCTGACTTGTAGCTGGGTGAGTAAATTCGAGTTCGTAGGAATGCATTGTTAGTCTCGAAATAATTGGCAATTCTTCTGTGCCTTTCTTTAAATTGACTCTCGATTTAATATATGACAGCAAGAAATATGAATTCTTTCCATATAATTCGTCCACAAGTAACGGATGACCAATTGTTTGCAAGTGGACTCGTATTTGATGATGTCTGCCCGATTTTAACTCACATTCCAAAAGGGTGTGATTTCTGAATCGTTCCAAAACTTTAACAAGTGTGAGCGAAGGCTTGCCTTTTGCCGAGGGAATGGTTGTTCCTAAATGTTTCTTACTTGCTCTGAGTGGAATATCAATTTCAAAATTTTCTTGAAGCACCAAGCCATCAACAATTGTGTGATAGATTCTGCGAATTTCGTTGCTTTCGAAGTCCAAACTTAATTGTCGGTGGGTTTCGGCGTTTTTAGCAAACATCATTGCTCCACTTGTGTCTTTATCCAATCGATGAACAATAAAAATTTGACCGTAATATTTGTTTAAAGCGTCGTAAATGTTTGGTGCAAATCTATTAAATCTATCGGGTATCGAAAGCACTCCGCTTTTTTTGTTAATCACCAGCAAATCATCATCTTCGAATATTATGTCGAATAATTTTGATTGCATCAATTAATTTCCGAATTAGCTGATTTAAATGTATTGCTCATCAGCATAGCAATGGTTAATGGTCCCACTCCACCTGGGACGGGTGTTATTGCCGAACATTTTGGCAAGCAATCGTCGTAATCCACATCGCCAACCAATCTATAACCCGATTTCTTGCTATTGTCCTCGATTCGATTTATACCCACATCAATTACAACTGCACCTTCCTTTAAATGTTCGGACTTTAAGAATTGTGGATAGCCCATTGCTGCAATAACAATATCGGCGTTTTGCGTGTAATAATGCAAATTCTCGGTTCCTGTATGGCAAATCGTAACGGTTGCATTACTCCACTCTTTCTTTTGATAAAGCAAATTTAGCATTGGTTTGCCAACGATATTACTGCGACCTATAACAACAACATTCTTTTTACTTGGGTTTATGTTGTAGAATTTCATAATTTCAATTATTCCTGCTGGCGTGCAAGGAACAAATCCATTCAAACCAAGGACTAATTTGCCAACATTTATGGGGTGGAAACCATCCACATCTTTTAAAGGAGAAATTGCTTCGATAACTTTGTTTTCTGAAATTTGCTTTGGTAATGGTAATTGAACTAAAATACCGTGAATCAATGGATTATTATTCCATTCATCAATAATTTTTAGAACTTTTTCTTCGGATGTGTTTGCGGGTAATTCGAAGATTATCGACATAAAACCAAGTTCTTCACAACTTTTTGCTTTGCTGTTCACATAAACTTTCGAAGCTGGATTATCTCCCACCAACAATAAAGCTAAGCCGGGGGTAATAGTCTTATCACGTTTTAAGATGAAAGTTTTTTCTTTTAATTCGTTTTTGATTGCCTGAGCAACCAATTTCCCGTCAAGTATTAATGTTTCCATAATTATATATTTTTTAAAGTCTAAATCCTATCGATGCGCCCCAAATATTCACTTTTGAAAAGTTGAAATCTGTTGCAAGAATAATATTATAAAATTCAGCAGATAAACCGACAGTGAATTTGAATTGGGAATCATTTAATTTTACGATTGCTGTTTGTGGTTCTTGATCACCCGGATAGCCTGGTGTTGGAGAATAATTGGGCCATTCCAATAATTTTAATTGCCATTGAACTTCAACGGGTAGGTAATACTTATAGGTACTGCTGATGTTTATTTTTTCGTAAGATGCTCCAGCGTAAATGTTAAAATACTTTGAAAAATTTTTGGATAAATGTAGATTTAAATTTAGCATATCGGCATCGGCATTCAATTTTGCATTTGTAACCCCAACTGTATTGTCCAATGATGTTGATTGATAAACTATTTGGAAAACAGCATTGAATGGAGGGTTATTTGGTATATTTTTAAATAAATAATTTGTAAAATTGTGGTTCAATCCCAATCCCCAAAAACCAAAATTACCTATCATTGACCCTAAATTAACTTTGGGTATGAATCGAACAAGTAATTCTGTGCCATATAAGGAACCAATAACTAATTGAGGTACACCAGCAAAAATATGGGTTATGTTTCCACCAGGTGGTAAATTAAATATATCGGGAAAGGACTGAATTGCACTTTTGAGCGTATCTGCTAAGCCAAGTGTTTTTAAATAATCATGCATTGGGTGCGATTGCAAAAGCGTATCCAATGCAGATTTTCGTAATTCAAACGAGGTTGGTTTATTTCCCAAAGCCGAGGGTGCTGTTTTGGGTACGTCTATAATCCCTTTGTGATTACCATATATTCCATCATACATCATATTTAAAAACAAATAATGAATCAATCCCGCAGTGTCTATTTTAAGTCCGTTTAAATCTACTTTAACAAATTCTTGAATATTGTCGGGATTAAATGGGCGATTGGGCATAGTTGGTGCGTAAGTTTTTTCGGATTCGGGAGTAATACCATACATTGTTTGCAATGTAATTTTAAAATAAGGCTTTTCGACGCTAAAAGGTATCTTTGCATCGTAATAGAAACCAACGTTGGAGGTTGAATTAACAACTTTTACAACAGGTTGTAAAAAATTTACCCCATTAAGTTCGAATATATCACGACTAAATGCTCGGGCAAGCTCGACTGTAAAATTATTGACACTTTGCGAAAAAACAATAGTTGGTAACAAAAAGAAAATAATTAATAATCCTTTTTTCATTAGATCTTGTAATTGTTTAATAATTGATAACTAATTTGTTCTTCTATTTTTTGGTAAATTAATTCTTGTTTTTCTTTTAATAACATCTCTATGGTGAATTTGCCAAAACTACCATCAACTCTGCCTTGCGGAGTTATGAGTAATGTATATTCGCCATTTCCTTCGGTATGAACAATGTCCACTAATACAGTGAATCCAGGTATACGGGTTTTATTTCGTGCATTTTTTATATTACTCATTGTTCCTTTCAATTTATATTGATTGTCCTCCACAGCAGAAAGTTTCACTTTTGCAGTATCGAAAAATTGGGTTTCTTCGATATCAATTGTGAAAGGAATATTGCGTATTTCATTTGTATCCAATGGCTTATTTGGCATATATTTTTTTAGAATATCAACAAATGATATTAAGTAAGAGGAGGATAAACGATAATTCCAGAAATATCTTCTAAGAGAGTCATCAATTCCATCTATGGGGTCGTTGATGAAAATTCGTAATTGCTCTAATCGAGCACCGCTAACTTTGCCGACATCCCAATAAGATGAATAATTAAACGTAAATTCCTTGCCAAGTAACAATCCGTTAGCATCAAAATCCTGAAGTTTAAAAGGAGGAACAGCCTCGTCGTCTTGTGAGTTGTAATAGATTGTGTCTTTACCTGTTATGTATCTATAAACTAATGAGTCCACCGATACTCTTAATTCCGTAAATCCATCTACGGGTTTGCCAGGGGAATAAAAAGTGAAGTAAATATCCATTATTCTCTGGAATGTTCGTTTGGTGGAATCGCTCAATACTTGAGTAACTTTTGTGTCGGTCGATCTTTTGTAAACAAATGCAAGGTTTTCGGGATAGCGAGGTTTTATTAAAAACTTAGGTGTTTCTGTTTCTTTTTCCTGTCCTTTGGTTGCCACACCATCTTGACCTAATAAAGTTGAGGACGAGAAAGCAATTATTAAAAAAAATGTGAAAATCAATTTTTTCATAACATATTTGTGTATTTTGATACATAAAAGTACAATGAAGTAATAGACATTCCATCCCAAATTTTATTTGATTTTATCATTTGATTTATCTCTTCGAGAGTATATGTTTCTACCTGAATACTTTCGGTCTCTTCACTATTGGATTTTACTCTCCTTAAATTCTTTGCAAGAAAAACCTTGCAAATTTCGTTAGTTATACCGTTGCAAGGATTGAATTCACCAATGTATTCGATATCTTCAGAGGTAAATCCCGTTTCTTCTTCCAATTCAGTTCTAGCGGAATCCTCGTAAGTTGAATTCACTTGAACTCCACCGCCGGGAAATTCGATGCTCGATTTGTTGTTGAGGTATCTAAATTGTTCTATCATTACGTATTTACCATTTTCCAAAATTGGAATAACAATTACAGACCCATGCGAACCAACATAATAATAATCGAATTCTTTTTCGTTGATTGAATACCTATCTAAATAATAATTCCAGTAAGGATTGTGGTGCAATTCCTTACTGGAAATTGTTTTGAACTTTTTATTCATTAATTATATTAGTTCCAAATTGCTAAACATAAAATTAATTTCGATTAAAGCGTTTTCGTCGGAGTCGGATCCGTGAATTGCATTGATTGCTTTGGATTCTCCATATAATTTGCGGATAGTGCCATCGGCTGCTTCGTTCGGGTCGGTGGCTCCGAGTAATGCACGGTAATCTGCAACTGCATTTTCTTTTTCCAAAGCCAATGCCACAACGGGACCGCTTGTAATGTATTCGACCAATTCACCATAAAATGGTCTTTCGCGATGGACATAATAAAACTTTTCTGCTTGTGATTTTGTGAGTTGAAGGAGCTTCATACCACGAATTTTAAATCCTGCTTCTAAAATTTTATCGATTATCTTACCTGTGTAGTTTTTTTGAACTGCATCTGGTTTAATCATTCCATAAGTTAAATTACTCATTTTGTTTCCTTTTTAGATGTTTTTGTTTTTTTTGTAATCTTTTTTGTCTTTGGTTTTTGATTGTCTGGAATTGAATCTAATTTGTATTCTTTTATTGCTTTAAGAACTGTAATACCAATTTCGGCTGGAGTATTTACAACGTAAATCCCCGCTGCTTGCATTGCTTTGATTTTATCCTCGGCGGTACCCTTACCACCAGCGATGATAGCTCCCGCATGACCCATACGACGACCGGGAGGTGCTGTTTTGCCTGCAATAAAGCCAATAACTGGCTTCTTTACATATTCTTTTACATATTCAGCTGCTTGTTCTTCGGCATTTCCACCAATTTCGCCAATCATTAAAATTGCTTCGGTTTTTAGATCTTCATTGAATAACTTGATAATATCGATGAATTGACTGCCGATAATCGGATCACCACCAATTCCAATAGCAGTTGATTGTCCTAATTTTAAATCTGATAATTGTTTTACCGCTTCGTAGGTCAATGTGCCACTTCTCGATACCACACCAACTTTTCCTTTTTTGTGGATAAAGCCTGGCATAATACCCAGTTTAGCAACACCTGGCGTGATAACCCCAGGACAATTCGGACCAATCATTCTTGATTTTGAAGTTTTTAATACGTCATAAACTTTAATCATATCCCGAGTTGGGATGCCTTCGGTAATTGTAACAATTAATTCTATTTCGGCATCTAAGGCTTCTAAAATTGCATCTGCTGCATAGGCAGGTGGAACAAATATCACAGTTGCA
>CALKJQ010000095.1 GCA_937995785.1 Candidatus Kapaibacterium sp. | reverse complement strand
GGAATGCTCCAAATATTGCTAATGTGCCTAAAATAATTCCTATCAAAGTTGCTGCTTTCATAATAGCAAATTAAGGAATTATTTTAAAAAATCGAACAATGAATTTTGTAAAATTCTTCCGCCTACTTGCAAGCTATATTGAAGTGCATATTCGTCTTTCGACAATTCCAATGCAGTTTTCGCAATGTCGGCGTCGTTCTTTTGTGAAAGAAATTCCTTTAATCTATTGTTTTCCTCGTATATTTGATCCCTAAGAATTTGGAATCGATTTGCTCTACCACCATTTCGAGATGTAATTTGATTAATTTTATACGAAAAGTTTGCAATTTTTTCTTGAATAATATTAAGTTTGTCAACTTCATCAACTCTTAAAACATCATTTACTCCTCTAATTGTTCCGTCCTCGTTATACATTACCAGGTTGTATAAGTCAATCAAACTGGCAAAAACTTCTGTACCATTTTCACCAAATATTTCTTCACTTGTTGTATTAACTTTTTCTGTTGTTTTTTGGTCTTTGTTCAAAATTCGCGATTCCTGATTGCCTTTGAAAACCACGGTCAAACCAGACCTGTTTGCCGGAGTGGATTCTCCTTCGATTAATTCAAAAGGCATACCGTTAAAGTTTGGGACCAAGGGATCGAAACTCTCTGCTTTTGTTTTGGTTCCTGCAAAAAGGAAACTACCATTATAATCGGCATTTGCATCACGAGTAATATCTGTAATTATTCCTTTAATATAATTTCCAAGAACCGAAAGATTACCCATATTTCCAACTTGAGTTCCATCGACGGCTAATTGGCGAATTTTTTCCATTTTATCCGATATGGCTTGCAGAAAGTTTTCGGTTTGTTGGAATTGTCCTATTTGGTCGTCAATTATTTTTAAATAGTCTTCATTTTGTTGGATAAGAGCGGCGAGTTTCTTAACATTGGGGATTTTTTCGGGAGCATCGCCTAATCCAATAATTTCTTTTCCCGTAGACATTTTAATTTGGTTTTTAAAACGTCTATTCTGGATGTCTTCCAAATTTTGTTTATATGGATTGACTACCGAAAATTGAGTTACTCTCATTAAATCACCCTTTACCTACCTAAGTTTACGATTGTGTTCATCATCTCGTTCGAAGTATTAATAATTCGAGACGCTGCTTCGAATGCTTTTTGAAATTTAATCAGCGAGATTGCCTCTTCGTCCAAATTTACTCCAATTAATGATTCGCGTTGAATTTCCAACTGAGATTGAATAAGTTTGGACGTTGTTAGTCCATTAATTGCTTCCGAAGTAGCATAGGAGACTTTTCCAAGAAAGTTAGCATAGAACTCTGATGGATTTTGTCCATCAAGAAAGCTTCTGTCCTCCAAAATTCGTCCAATCGACCTCGCAATATCGTTATTACCGGGTTCGGATGCTTTCGAAGAAAGTGGAATGTCCTCGGGTTTGTCCTCGATATCCTTAGATACTTTAATTAACGATGCAGAAACAAAACCAATATTTGGTTCAAAAAATGTTCTTCCTGGTGGCTGTGGTCCTTTGTCGTTCAATCCATATCCTGTTATAGTTTTAGAATTGATTGATTGAACTAATGCATTGGCAAATTCATCTAATTGTTTTGCTATCGAAAACGAATTCGTTGATTCTTTCTCATCGAGAATTATATTAAAGAACTTTAAGTTTGTTCCAATTTCACCACTTTGAGGAGTTAATATAGTAGCAGAGTTGTTTTCGGGATTAACTTTAATAATTTCGATAGTTTTCTCACCAGTAACGGAATTAACCGTTTCGTTTAGCTTTAAAATGCTACCAACTTGACTTGTTATTATATTTGTTCCATTAACAAAAACATTAGCAGTTCCATCGTCGTTGTATGCCACATTAATCCCAAACAAATTTGAGAGTTCTTCGAGTTTTAATGCTCTTTTATCGATTAAAGTTTGTGCCTCCGAATTGGTTTGTGCTTTGGAATTGACAATACTTCGATTTAATTCTACAATTTCTTGGATAAGTTTATTTGCATTATTCATTTGTTGATTAAGTGAAAACTTTGTGTCGTTACGCATTTCACTTAATCCAATAGCAGTTGAATTAAACCGCTCTGCCAGAGTGTGGGCTTGTTCCAATAAAAATTGCCGTTGCGCAATGTCGTCGGGAATTAATGCCAAATTATTAAAAGTGCTAAGAAACTTGTTTACTAATTCGCTTAGGCCTGTGTCGCTTGGTTCTGCCAAAACAGCATCAATTTTTTGATAAAAATCTTGTTCAATTTGAAGTGATTTCACTTGAGAGTTGGCAGTGCGAACTTCTTTATCGAGCAATTCAGTTCGGAAATTCTGCAAAAGAGCTACTTTGCTACCAGTCCCAATATATTGATTTTGGCTACGACTTGGATCAGTTTCAGTAAGTATAGCAGCACGACGTGAATATCCTGGAGTATTAACGTTACCAATATTATTGCTAGTAACATCGATACCAAATCGCTGTGCAAGAAGTGCTCTTTTTCCTATTTCTAATGAATAAAATCCAGCCATAATCTTGTTAGTGTATATACATTCGATTAACTGCTTCGAATCTTTTTGTAAATTTGCTTAATTCATTAATTACTGGAGATATATCCCCTTGTCTTGTTCGCGAAATTAAAGTAAGGTATTCATAGCACTCGTCCACCAATCCCTGGATTTGGACAAGATGTCTTATTCGAGCAACTCTATCGTCCGAATCTAAATATTGTCTCATTAACATAGGTAAATCGGATACGCATTCCTCCAAATTCTTTTTAACAAAAAGCAGATTTTCGTCAATTAGATTTTTACAAAGCTTTTTTACTACTTCTGTGAAAATTATGCTTTCGAGTATTAATTTGTTTTGTTTTAGGGCAATAGTCTTAGTCATTTTACACCTCAAATTTCGACGTTGTAGATTTGGTTACTACCGTTTGTTACTATAGATAGAATATTGGAAAAGCTAATCCGAGCACGATTGGCAAGCAATCTGTTGGTTAGCAATCCATTGTATAACTTTGTATGTAATTCCTTCATTGAATCTCTAAGTGCCAGCAATTTGTCGGAATCCTCGTGGTTCACATATTTAGCCAATTCCGACATTGTTATTGTTGATGCTTCTGAACGAGTTATGCTTAAATAAGAAGCCACCATATTTAATCGCGTTAGTTCCAACGAACGAATTTTCTTGGATATTTCTTCTTGGTAACTTGATAGCTCAGCAAGTTCAGCTATCTTTAATTTTACCAGAGCACTTTGTTGTTTTAATACTATTTCCAGCAGTTCGTGAAGTAGTGTTTTTTCTAATTCTACGACTTGAATTATTTTATCTACCATAATTTCCCCCTCTATACATTTTTAAATTGATTATAGTAGTTAGTTACTTTCTTTACATATTGTTGGGTTTCGTTGAATGGTGGAATTCCATTAAACTTTTGGACATTCCCTGGTCCCGAATTATAAGCCGCTAAGGCTAAATCGATACTTCCACCAAATTTGTCCAACATTTCTCGTAAGTATTTAGTTCCTCCATAGATATTTTCGTGTGGATCGAAAGAGTTTTTTACACCGAGATGATCGGCGGTGCCATCCATCAACTGCATAAGCCCTTTGGCACCAGCTCGCGAAACTGCATTTTCGCGACCTGCCGATTCGGCAGTTATCACTGCTTTAATAAGTTCATAAGGTACACCGAACTTTTCGGATGCTTGGTGAATTATGTTATCATACTTTTTCAATCTTCCTTCCACTCTTTGATGAAAACTTTTTTCATCGATTTTTTTGTTATCAGATTCAGTTTTGTTTTTAATTAACTTATCGGTTGTTTTTTCCTGCAATTCCTCAGTAGTTTTACTGATAAATTTGCTGTTATTATCATTAATTTTTTGTATTTGTTGAAGCGAATCATCCTTTTGAATTGATTTCTGTGTTAAATATTCTCCAGTAAGATTCTTATAAATCAAATCGGCAATACCTATGCCACCTCCGGCATTGGTGATGTGTTCAGCAAAAAGCATTTGGTTATACCCAAGCAGAGTGTCGCTACCAAACGACATTTCATTATTGTCTTCGCCCGAAAACATCGACTCATTCTGACCAAACAAACCACTCTTAATTTCCTTTAAGAAAAAATTAATAAAAATTGCTTCAAAACCTTTAGCAGCTTGTTTAATTTTTTCTTTATTTTCGGTGGTTAAATTTGCAACCTTTGTCGAATTTTGAACAATATCGATAAATTTATCGTATCGTTGTCGATTTATTTCATTTTCGGGATTTGGTATGTTTGCCTTAATGTTCATAAATTATTGGATGATTAATTCCGCTTGTAATGAACCTACTTCTTTAAGAGCCTGAAAAATCGCAATTAAATCTCTAGATTTAACTTTTAATGCATTCAAAGCGTTTGCCATATCTTGAACTGTTGCACCTTGCAGAATTAAAGGCTGTGCGGCATTTTGTTCTTCTCGTGCTGTAATTTCTGCCGTTTCCACGGGTGATGGCGGACGAATTGTGAAAGGTGCCGGTTGGGGAACTAACACTTGTTTTTGTATAGTAATTTCCAAACCACTATGAGCAATAGTAGCCGGCAAAAGTTGTACATTACCACCTATAACAATTGTTCCCGTTCTTTCGTTTATCACGACTTTTGCAACTTGGTCTGTTACGACATTCAGGGCTTCGATTTGCGATATGATTTGATTTATTTGGTTTTGATTTGCTCCATTTGGTAAAGTAATTTCAATAGTTGCCGCATCTATAACCAAAGTAGAATTAGCTAAATTGGGTAACCCAGCTATTGCGGATTGAACTCTTGAAGCAGTCGTAAAGTCTGGTTCTCGCAAAACAACATTAATTTTGTTGTCAACTACATAAGTGCTATTTATATTGCTTTCTAATATCATTCCATTTGGAATTCGACCCGTGGTAGCTACATTTTTGGAGACTCTTGAACCATAAGCAGAAAAGTCGTATCCACCCACCGAGAGTGCTCCTTGAGCCGAACCAATAATTGTTCCATCTGATGTAGATAGGGTAGTGAGCAACAAAACCCCACCTTGCAAAGAAGAGGCATCTCCAATCGATGAAACCGTAACATCTACTTTCGAGCCCGACCTAAGAAAACTTGGTATGTTTGCTGTTACGATTACTGCGGCTACGTTTCGTACTCTTGAATTCTTCTGTGGAATGGTGATCCCAAATCTTTTAAGCATATTCATTAGTGATTGATTTGTGAAATATGTTTGAGGATTATCTCCAGTATTATTCAATCCTGTTACTAAACCATAACCAATCGCTTGTATGTTAGTACTTCCCTGTATAACAGCAATGTCCTTTATACGGGCTGAATTAGCAATTTGAGTAGAAATTGCTATTATGAAGAATAAACATATAAATTTTCTAAATTTTTTCATATTAGAATAGCATCCTTAAAAACTTAGTGATTAAACCAGGCTCCTGCACTTCGGATACACTACCATCACCCTCGATAGTAAGCTTTAAATCCATAATGTTGTAGGAATATACAGCATTTTCCGAATTAATATCAACAGGGCGGACTAAACCTTCTAATGTAATAGTTTGTGTCTCGCCGTTAATTTTTGTTGTTCTCTTGGCTTGAATCTTTAAGTTGCCTACTTCATCAACCTCGATAACTCTTGCACTTACTTTCGAACGAATTGATTCATTTCTATTAGTTTGTCCACTTCCACTAAACTTATTTCCCGTACCTAAATTACCGCCATAATTTCCGCTCGATGTGCCAGCTTGATAACCAGCGGATGCATTGTAATCAGTTCCTCTTTTGCTATCGGTATTGGCACTATTATTAGCTCGAGTGTCTTCGATAATTAATATTAGAACAGCATCACCAATTTTGGAGGCTTTAACATCAGAAAAAAGTGAGCGATTTACATTTTGATTAAATTGTGAATATGCAATGCATGGAATCAAAATGAGTAATATGTAAACCAAATATTTCATTTTTGTCATCTTAATATTAATTGAACTAAATTCTCTCCAACAATCGTAGCTTCGATTGTGGATTTGTTATTATCATTTTCTCTTCGAATCCTTATAATTTCGCCGATTGAACCATCTTGAAGAGATACTCCCGTTGAATATATCTTAACACTTCCCGAAATTACCTCGATATTTACACTTTGTCCTCTCTTGATAGTTTTGGGTAGATCTAAGTCGTTTTTTCTTATAACTTCCCCCTTGGACAATCGCCGGTTACTGAGTTTGCCGACTGCTTGATAAATTTCATCCATTATCTGATTGAAATCATCAATATCTCGACTTACGGTTATCAAATCATCTTCTTTGAGAACTGAATTAGGAGGGATATCTCGACGAGCCACCACTACCTCCTTTTGTATTCTTATTTTGAAAGGGATTTCGATTTTTCTAATTAATTCATTGTCTTCGAAAAATAATATATCCAACTTTTGAATAGATGAACGTATATTTTCGATATAATCAAATTTTGCTTTAATATTTGAATTTTTAAAATGAATATCGGGGAATTTCAAAAGAAACAAAGGAACTGCATTGGCAGAAAATTGTTTCTGTAAATATTGTATAGCTGCTTGCTCTAATCTTTCGGAGGAAAATGTGGATTGCGAGTAAGCATTGGTCATCAAGAACAATATACAAAGAAAAATAATATAATAGAATTGTGATTTCATTATCGTTTTAGATTGACAGCAACACCCAAAATATCATCAGCAGTTCTCACTGATTTACTATTCAATTCGTAAGCTCTTTGAGCAGTAATCATATTTACCATTTCTTCGACAATATCCACATTGGAAGTTTCCAGATGTCTTTGCAGAATTTCTCCCGTATTGTTTCGCCCTGGAGTTTCGAAGAAAACTCGTCCCGATGCGGGAGTTTCAACATAAAGGTTATCACCGATTGCTCTTAATCCAGCGGGGTTGATGAATCGGGCTAATTCAATTTGTCCTAATGCTTGTGGCTCGATTTCTCCGTCCATTAATACTTCCACATAACCATCGCGCGATATTTGCACCTCAACGGTGTCTTGTGGAATTGTGAATCCAGGTTCTAATAAATATCCCTGAGCATTAACAATCTGACCTAATCTATCTATATGGAAACTTCCATCACGAGTGAAAGCAATCGAATTATCGGGCTTACGGATTACAAAGAAACCCTCGCCATTTATTGCCATGTCCAACGAATTTCCGGTTTGCTGTATGTCGCCTTGCGACCAAATTTTCGTGGTTGCTGCTAACTCGGTACCCGATCCAATTTGCACTTCATTAAGCGGTTCCACTCCAATTCGGGATACTGCACCAGCGGGTCGAAGTGTCTCATATAGAAGATCTTGAAACTCAGGTCTAACTTTTTTAAAGCCAGTTGTATTAACATTCGAAATATTGTTTGCAATTATTTCTACATATTTTTGTTGAGCGTTTAATCCCGTAGCCGCAGTCCTTAATGTTTTATCCATTTTAACCTCTTAATTCAAAAACTAAAAATATCTCCCTAAGGCAATCGAACGATCTAATGTGGAATCGTTTGTTTGGATAACTTTGCTTCCCGCTTCGAACATACGTTGCAATTCAATCATCTGAACCATTTCGCTAACCACATCAACATTTGAATTTTCGAGCCATCCCTGGCGTACCTTGACTTGGTCGAAGTCAAGGTACTTGACGTCACTAATCCCTGTGACTATAAATTCTCCATTAGAGATTCGTTGTAAATCGACTTTATCTTCGGGAATAACGAGTAGTATTTTTCCTATTTGGGCGTCATTCAAAAATACTTCCCCTGTTTGTGCAATCCTTAGATTAACCCCTTTCCCATCCTGAGTAATTTGGGGATTGGAGAAAAATTCGCTCGATATTGTAATTGGACCTTCCTCGCCAATCAGAACTTTACCATCATTGCGAATAAACTTGCCATCTTCCGACAAACGAAACTCACCATTTCGAGTTAAAAATTGTTTTCCTTCTTGATCCTCAACCAAGAAAAAGCCCTCGCCATCGA
>CALKJQ010000094.1 GCA_937995785.1 Candidatus Kapaibacterium sp. | reverse complement strand
TGTGGATCGCTAACCATGCCATTAACTTGAACATCGCTACAAAGTTGGAAAAAATACAAATCGCGTGCACCGCAACCATCCTTCCTATCCGAAGCAAGATAAAGGTAATTCTCTTTGATTGCGGGTCCTGTTTCGTTGAATTCGGTATTTATTGGAAATGGCATTGCTATTGGCTTATCCCAAATGTAATTACCTTTGTATGCTGATTTAAAAACATCATATCCACCAATTGAATTATGCCCTTTCGAAGCAAAGTATAAATTCCAATGTTCATCCAAAAAAGCGGAGATTTCGTTTTCGGGTGAATTGATGTTATTCCCGAAATTTACGGGCTTGCTCCATCTTCCGTCCTCATTTTTTATCGAATAATACAAGTCGATACCACCTATACCATTGGGACGGTCTGAAGAAAAGACTAATAAATTGCCATCTTTCGAAATAAATGGATAGGACTCGTAATTCTTTGAGTTTATCTCCTTAATCGGCACCGGTTCACTCCAATTTTTTCCTTTTTTAACCGAAAAAAATATGTCGCGATTTGCCGATTTACTTTTGGGGTCGATCCCAGCAAAAAAGAGCAATGTCTTATCATCTGGTTTGGTCATACTAATTGTCCCTGCACTTTTTACTTTTTCTAAGGGCAAATCATTTGCTTCGCGAGGTTTTGTAAATCCAGTATCGACAATTGTGGAATAATAAACACTTTCCTTTTTATTCTTGCCAATAGGCATAACAGAGAAATATAGCCGATTTTCAAAGAAGTGAGGCGAAAATTCGTTATAACGAGTATTAAAAACGCCATCTAAGTTTCCATAAGCAGTAGCTTGGTCGCCACATGGTTTTGGTGTTGAACAGTTTATAAATAAACCAATTGAGAATATGATAATAATAAGATATGTGGATAATTTTAGCATTCAATCACCAAATTTATTGATAATTTTGTCTTTTTTTATTCTATTATCGGACATTTTTAACCATTAATTAGTATGCGTAATACATTTATCGAAATAAATCTCAATAATTTGAAGAATAATCTTCAAATTATTGCCGACCGAGTGAATGGTTCGAAAATTATGCCAATTATTAAAGCAAATGCCTATGGTCACGGAATGGTTGGTATTGCTAAGAATTTAAACCACCCCGCAGTCGAGATGCTTGGAATTGCCTATCCATCCGAAGGAGTAGAATTGCGCTCGGCTGGCGAAACTCGTAAGATTATTATTATGATACCTCCGGAATTGGATGAAATCACCGAGGTTATTGATAATAAATTGGACATAACAATAGGTCATTTGAAGTATTTCCCCGAAATCGATAAAATTGCTCGTCGAAGGGGACTAAGGATTAATGCCCATATTTACCTGAACACAGGTATGAATCGTGATGGAATTTCGTTCGATGAATTTCAGAAATTATTAGGTGAAATAGAAAACTATAAAAATATTAATTTCGAAGGTTTGTGTAGCCATTTTGCAACATCCGATTTTGACGACAAATCGTTTGCGAAAGAGCAAATATTAATATTCAACAAATCTTTGCAAATCGCTTATAATAGGAATTTTAAATTCAAATACGTCCATTTTGCAAATTCGGGGGCAATATATAACCTTCCCGAGTCTCATTATGATATGGTTCGTCCCGGCTTTGCAATTTATGGATTAATGCCAAGGCAGGATTTTGCCGATAATATGGGTTTAAAACCGACCTTATCCCTTAAATCACATATCAAAAAGATATTCAAGTTGCAAAAAGGTCAAACAACGGGATATAGTATGAAGTATATAGCCCCAAGAAGTACGAAAATTGCTGTTATTCCTATTGGATATGGCGACGGGGTACCGTTAGCATTAACTAATAATATGCAGTGTTTAATCGAAGGCAAGCGGTTCAATGTTGTCGGCTCGATTTGTATGGATCAAATGTTTATCGATATCGATAAGGAAAATATAAACGAAGGTGAGCAGGTGGTTTTAATTGGTCGGCAAGGTGGCGAAGAAATTACTGCCTACGAATTAGCCGAGCGAGCAAACACAATACCTTATAATATTCTCACCTCAATTTTGAAGCGTGTCCCACGAGTTTATGTGGAAAACAATGTTTAAGATAAAATTACAAGATTTCGAAGGTCCGTTTGATTTATTGCTTTATTTCATCAAGCGTGATGAAATTGATATTTATAATATACCAATTGCAAATATCTCTCATGAATTTCTGGAATACATCAATTTAATGCAAATGCTCGATATCGAGGTTGCATCTGAATTTATTTTAATGGCAGCCACTTTGCTGCAAATAAAAGCCGAAATGTTGCTGCGATTGCACGAAGAAACAGAAGAACAAGCATCTATTGAGGACGACCCACGACTACCTTTGGTCGAGCAATTAATTGAATACAAGAAATTTAAAGAATCTTCTCGATACCTTGCGCATCGGGCTGAAGAATTCCAAAATCACTTGTATCGAAAAGTTTTTGATGCCGAAACAAAATTGAACGAAAACGAAGTGAATTACAAAAATGCTTCGCTTTTTTCACTTATGAATGCTATAAATTCAATCATAAAAAGACGAAATAACGAAATAGCTCGCTATCACCAAGTTAATTTGTTCCCAATATCGATAGATGAAAAGAAAAAAGAAATAATAAATTTGGTACGCCGAAAATCAAGATTTAGTTTTTTGCACTACATTCGTTCTTTTACAAAAATTGAGATTGTAGTGTCATTTCTCGCAATTCTCGAATTAGCACGTCAAAATGAATTAAAAATAATTCAACAAAACTATCTTGATGATATAATTATTATGTCCAATTTAAACTTAAATTGAAATGGAAAACAGCTTCTTTAAATTAGATTTCGAAACACAAAAAGCAATTATCGAGACATTAATATTTGTTTCGGATGAGCAACTGACTGATGACTCTATTTACAATATTATTATCAACTTAGATAAGGAAACAACCCCTTTGGAACATTCTAATAGCGAGGATTATCATAATTTTTTAACATTATTAAACGAAATAATCATCAAAATAAACGATGAGTTAGACAAAAGCAATCGTCCCTATCAAATCATTCGTATTGCAAATGGTTGGCAATTTGCTACTCGGCAAGAATATGGACGTATAGTTCGTTATTACTACAAATCCAAGCAAGTCCGTCGCCTATCCAATGCCGCACTCGAAATATTATCTATTATTGCTTATCGCCAACCTATCACTAAACCCGAAATCGAATTGATTAGAGGCGTAAATTCCAGCGAAACTGTCAATTCGCTATTAGAGAAAAATCTGATCAAAATATCAGGACGCAAAAGTGTTCTTGGGCGTCCTTTGGAATACAGCACAACTGATGAATTCTTAAAGTTATTTGGATTAAATTCGCTGGACGAATTACCCGAAATAACAGAATTCGAAGAATTGGTGCGTCGTGAACTTCAACAAGACGAAAACGATATCACATTAGACGTATCCCAAGATGTGATAGAACAAGTCGAAGCAAAAATTGATGGACTGGAATTAAATTAATTTCTTAAAATTGTCTCAATCCAGCTTATTTAATGAAAAATGTGGCATCAACAACAGATTTTATTGATTTATCGATTGAAGAAACATCGTTTATCCCCCAGTCCGAAATCTCGGTGGAGTTGGCTGCGGTAATCTGAAAAATACCTTGCCGAGCTGATTTAATACCCCCAACTTTGTTGCCAACACTTCCGGCAATTGCTTGGGCGCGAGCTTGTGCATCGCGTAATGCTTCGCCTAACATTTCAATTTTATATTTGCCAATATCAGAAATATAATATTCTGGTGGATTTGATGTGAAATCAATTCCCTCGGACAACAAATTATTTATGCTCAAAGACAAACTTTTGATTTTCTCTAAATCTTTGGAAGTAACCGATAAATTTTGAGACATTTGATAACCTTTAACGCCTACTTGGTCTCCCGAATTGGAGTAATCGTAGAGAGTATAGTTGTTTAATGATGATTCGATAATTTTGTCGTTTTCGAAACCATTGTTTTGCAAAAATTCTTTGATTTTGAGTTTGTTCTTATTCAGAACTGAATAGGTCTCGGCAAGCGTCGATGTGCGTGCATTAATGGTTATGCTCCAAACAGCATAATCACTTTTGATTGACTTTTCTGCGTAACCTTTAACTGTTATTGTCTCGGAATTATCTACTATATTACCGAAACCCCAAGCAATAATAACTGCAGCAATTATGATACCGACCATAAGAAATAGGTATCCACCCGCATTATTATTTTGATTTTCCATAAAAAACTCCTAATTAACTATGACGAATATTTAAAATGTCTCCATCTTGAACAATATATTCTTTTCCTTCTAATCGGATAAGTCCTTTTTCTTTGCATTTGGTTAAGCTTTTTTCTTGTAAAAAAGTTTCATAATTAATTACTTCGGCTCGGATGAATTTATTGTAGAAATCGGTATGAATAACGCCGGCTGATTCCTGAGCAGTCATACCCTTGCGAATTGTCCAACTTCGGGTTTCGTCCTCGCCAACCGTGAAAAAAGATTGCAATCCAAGTAATCTATAGGCACTTTGGATAAGTCGATTAAGTGGCGAACCTTCCAATCCGTAATCTTGCATAAAAACTTGCTTTTCATCCTCATCCAATTGGGATAATTCTAACTCAATCTTAGCAAAAAAAGGCAAAATCTCTATTTTTTCGGATTTAAACTTTCGTTTTAGCATTTCGATAATTTGATTGCTTTCTTTAACTTTTTCTTCAGACAAATTCAATGCTATTACAAGTGGTTTAGCAGATAATGGCTGATAATTTTTTACATATTTTCTAACATTTTCGTCGAACTCAATTTCCCTCAGTGGCAAATTGTTTTCCAAAGTTTCCTTCCATCTTAGCATTTCGGCAAGTTCGCGTTCGGCTTCGTCTTTGCTTTTTTGTTTCATTATATCTTTTTCGAGTTTTTCCAATCGAGTTTCGACAAAAGCTAAATCAGCCAGAACAAATTCATCCTCTAAATGCTGAATGTCTCGTTCTAAATTAATTGAATCGAAAACGTGGGGTACAGAAGGGTCGTCGAACCCACGAACAATATGAACCAACGAGTCCATCGTTCGAGCTTTTATCAAAAACTGTGTATTAAAAATGCCTCCCCTACTTTCCACATTCTGAAAACCCGCAAAGTCAACAAATTCTATGGTTGCATTGACTTTTCTTTTTGGATTGAAGATATCTGTTAAATTATCCAATCTTTCGTCGGGAACTTTAACAATTGCTTGGTTTGCATCTTTGCGACCGCTCGAAGATTGTTCATTGTGAATTTGAGATAAAGTTTGAAATACTGTTGTTTTGCCCGAATATGGAAAACCGATTATTCCTATTTGCATATTTTTCTTTTTTAGATAAATTAAAATACAAAATTAGTTAATTACAGTTGTTTTGGTAAGGTGAAAAATACAATTGTTCCCGAATCTTTTTCACTTTCAATGTGCAGTTCTCCGCCATGCATTTGCACATAAGACTGTGCAACAATTAATCCAAGACCCGTTCCTTCTTCGCCATCTGTACCTAAGGTTGAAAATTTAATATCTTTTCTAAATAGTTTCGGTAAGTTTTCTCTATCGATTCCGACTCCATTGTCTCGAATATCTATTCTAATAAAATTACCGATGTCGAAACTTTCTATTTCTATTTTACCTTTCTTGGGGGTAAATTTGATAGCATTGTTTATAATATTGCGAAAAACCATCGAAATTGTATTAATATCGACTTCGACAATATGATCTTGATTGAGAAGATTTACAAAATTGATATTTTTTTTGGATGTACCAGTTAAAATTAAATTCTCATTTTCTTTGTAAAACCTAAATATTGATGTTGGTCTTGGCAAAAATTCAATTTTATTCATCTCAATTTTGGACCATTCAAATAAATTTTCTAATAAATAATTTGTAAAAGAAATGTTTTCTCGTAATTCATTTAGTAATTTTTTTAATTCTGCTACTGGAATACTACTGAAATTTTGGCTAAGAGTTTCCGAAAAATTCAATAGGTTATGAATAGGTTGTTCAAGGTCGTGAGCTAGAACCGAGAAAAATTTGTCTTTGGATAAATTGGAAATTTCATAAGCTTTTTTGGCATTTTCGAGTAGGTCATATGTAGTTAACCTATTTATTGCTTGGGCGGCAAGATAGACCATACTTTCGATTATATCTTTGTCTTCTATTATATCATTTTCCTGAATAAAAAATGAAATATAACCATAGCAATCATCACCAAAGATAATACCAATTGTTTCTATCTTCTTAATACCAAATATTTCTTGTATAGATTTAGCGATATATTTGGGTAATTTTTGTAATGATGCATCATATAGATTATCGTGCACTACTCCAAATCTTTTGAATTTCTCCAATGAACTTTTTATGTATTCATCACTTAATTTAATTGCAATTCTTTCAACTACGTTGGGAAAGTGTTTGATTACTGTTCGCAAAAACATAGTGGGATAAATTGAAGTAATTTTTATTATGTTATTTTTCTCTAATTTCGTTGATATAACAACCATATTATTATTTATTTCACTTAAATACTTTGTAAGTAGTTCAATGATACTATCAATTGTTTTTTGATTAAGTAGCATAACTGCAAACTCACGAATAATTTTGTTTTGGTTTGCCAATTTTCTCTCAATTTTTTCGATGTTTCTTTTTTCGGTAACATCACGACCCATAACAATGAGAGCTCGTCTGCTACCATCTTCGTTGAAAACGGGCTTTTTGATAACATCAAAGATTCGAAAATTTTTTTTATCATCTATAGGGATTATTTCGTCTGAACGGCTTATTTCACCTTTTCTCCACGCAATTTCGTCGGTAACTAAACAAGTTTTGAAGGCATCTTTGTATATTTTGCTCGTATAGTAGGATAAATCGTCATCTGTTTTTCCATAATAATCGACATTTTCTAAACCAAACAACTTAATATCGGCATCGTTCGCCAAAAGCCATCGCCCCTCGCCATCTTTAACACATATAATATCTTCCGCAAGGTTTATAAGGTTGGAGAAATTAATTTTCGTTGATTCATTTTCAGTTTGTAATTTTTTTAATTCATTGATATCGATATGAACGCCTATAATTTCTAATGGTTTATTGTTTTCGTCAAATTTTACAATTTTCCCTTTGCTAAGTATCCATTGCCAAGAGCCATCTTTTCTTTTAATTCGGAATTCGATTTCATAAAAGTCGTTTCCGCCCAAAAAGTAGTCATTCAAATGCTTTTCAATATTTGTCCAATCGTCGGGATGGATCAATTCCTTTTGTACCTCGAAATTTAATTGAATTTCCTCGGGGTCGTATCCTAAAAAATCGTAATATTCTTTACCAAAAAACTGAGTATTATTTTGAAATATCCATTTCCATACGAATATTTTTGAAGTTGATAGAACATAGGTTAAAAAATTGATGTAACCAATCATATCATTGTCAAATGGATTTGAAGTCGGATTTTCGGCAATAATTCCGCTTATAATCGATTTTGCGGAGCTATTTAATTGAACAAAAAAAGATATTGAATTGGTTTCAGTTGTCGGAATTTTTATTTGGAACGTTTTGGGTGTAATTTTCTGTTCTTTTTTAAATTTCTCAATGAAACTTGTTAGTTTCACTTCATCAACATCTGGGATTAAATCTATAAAATCATTTAATTTGTAGTTGATACAACTTTGGTTAAAATAGTGATGATTATAATAAAAAAACAAAGACACAGAATTATTGCTTGTATCAAGTTCAATAATTCCACAATTATGTAGCGACAAAAGCTTTTCCAATACTTCTTTATTTTCGATTAACTTCGAGAATTTATTTAAAAATTCACTTTTTTCCATTTTATTCGTTTTTGATTATGTGAAGAATATAGATTCTCAAATTAATTAAAATTATACAAATGAACAAATAATGAGAAATGTAATAGAAATTAAACAGCCAGATATTTTCGATAAAAACAAAATTATCTCTGGTATCACTTTAAGAAATGTACACTATAATACATTATTAAAAGGTTTTTCGATTTCTAAAGCTGATTGTTTTTCTGAAGATGAAGTTGAACAAAATCGCATTGCGTTAGCAAATCAGTTGCAAATTAAAAGAACTCAACTTATTTTACAAAAGCAAATTCATAGCGACATATCTAATATTGTCGATGAAGGCTATCCAGTTTGCGAATCCGATGGTTTAATAACTGATAAAATAGGGTTGTGTTTAGTTATCTCACTTGCAGATTGTTGCGGTCTTCTAATTTTCGATCCAAAACAAAAAATTATTGCAGCAATACACTCAGGTTGGAAAGGCACACAAAAGAATATAGTAGGCAAAACAATCGCAAAAATTGTTGAAAATTATTCCTCCAATCCATCGGATTTTGTCGTATGGATTTCGCCTTGTGCGGGGAAGGAGGATTACGAAGTTGGCGAGGATGTTGCCCGATTTTTTCCCGATTTTATCCAAAGGAAAAATAGCAATAAATATCTCTTGGATTTGAAATCAGCAATATTAGAACAACTATTGAGCAAAGGTGTTAGAATTAGCAATATAGAAATATCTCCAGAATCCACTATTTCGAACACAAATTACCATTCGTTCCGACGAGATAAAGAAAAATCGGGACGTATGGCTGCTTTTATTATGATGAGATGATTATTTAGATAGCATAGAGGACAACAAATCGCGAAGATTTTCATACTTGATATTTAATTCCAATTTACCTTCGTGGGCTAATGATATCCACCCCGTTTCTTCGGAAACTACTAAAATTATTGAGTCGACTTGTTCGGACAAGCCCAATGCAGCTCGATGACGAGTACCTAAATTATGTCCTTCGTATTTAGATGTAGTTGCTAATGGAAGAATACATCTGGCAGCAACAATTGTTTGGTTGTCGATTATCACAGCGCCATCGTGTAATGGAGATTTAGTATTGAAAATTGACAAGAGTAATTCTTTGGAAACATTGGCTTGGATGGGAATACCAGTATCGATAGTCATCTGAACGTTTTGGCTTTTGGGGAATACTATTAATGCACCAATATGTTTGCTCGACATTTCTCGCACCGCATCTAAGGTTTCGTCTATGGTTTCGTTCATTTTGGTTTTAACAAACCACTGGAATATTGGGGATTTGGTTAGCATCACCAACGCCTTTCTTATTTCTGGTTGAAACAAAATAATAAATCCAATTAGCCAAATATTTAAAATTGTTTTTATGATCCAATTTAAGGATCGTAAATTTGCTGTCTCGGTAACGAACGAAAGAAAAATAAGTAAAATTAATCCGAACAATATTTTAAGAGCAATAGTATTTTTAAGAGCATAATAAATGCCGCCGATGATGATTGCAACTAATGTAACATCAAAAAAATCGAGCAGCGAAAAATTGATAAATCCTATATTGAATAAATCAAACATCAATCAATTTCTTTTGTGAGTTATGTTTATCATAGGCTTTTATAATATCGGCAACAAGCTTATGGCGGACAACATCCTTTTCGTCGAAATAAACAAAATCGATTCCTTCAATATTTTTAAGAACATTCTTGGCATTAATCAAGCCCGATAATTTTGGATCTTGAAGATCAATTTGTGTTATATCGCCGGTTACTATTGCTTTGGAATATGCTCCAAGTCGGGTTAAAAACATCTTCATTTGAGTTATTGTTGCATTTTGGGCTTCGTCCAAAATTATGAAAGAATAATTTAAAGTGCGCCCTCTCATATAGGCGAGTGGAGTGATTTCAATTATTCCTTTGTCGAGCATAGATTTGTATTTTTCAGGTGTTAACATTTGTTGTAGTGCATCGGTTAAAGGTTTGATGTAGGGGTCGATCTTTTCTTGCAGGTCGCCGGGCAAAAATCCTAATGATTCGCCGGCTTCTACTGCGGGGCGTGAAAGAATTATTTTGGATACTTCATTCCTTCGGAGAGCTGCAATTGCCATAGCTACTGCAAGGAAGGTCTTGCCTGTACCAGCTGGACCAATTGCAAAAACTATGTCGTTATTAAGAACACTTTCGTAATATTTAATTTGATTTTTAGTTTTGGCTTTAATAACTTCTTTTGCTGTGTGGAGGATTATATTATTCTTTTGTGAATTTGAATTCGTCGTTTGAATGCTTTCGTTAGTATGCTGAAAAAGACTGATTACGGATAGAACGTCATCTTTGGAAATTAAACCATTACGTTTAACCATATATGAAAGTTCGTTGAGTACTTTTTCAATTATTACAATTTCATCAGCTGGACCTTTAATGATGATGGTATTGCCTCGTGCATTAATAGAACTGCGAAAACTCTTCTCAATTAATAGCAAGTTTTCATCGTTCCAACCCAAAATCGAGAAAATGTCTTTTTCTTCGAATAATATTTTCTTTTCAATTATTTCCATTTTTCGAATGTTTAAAGAAAAAACCTCACTCCACTCGAAGGAAGTGAGGTTTTAATTAATTATAATTTAAATTATTTTTCTTATTCACCAGCTTTAGTAGGAGTTTGTTCGGTATTTGCCATCTGAGCTCGTTTGTTTCTCCAATACTGACGTTCAGCTTTAATTTCATCGGTAGTTTTATCGGATTTTGGTGGAATTGTAAGCACTTGACCTGGGAAGATGATATCTGGATTCTTAATTTTGTCTGTATTGGCTTGCCATATTTTAACCCAAAGTAAAGGATCAGAATATATTTCCATATTTCCCGAAATATTCCATAAACAGTCGCGATTTTCTGCCCAAGTGCCTACTGTATAAGTCGAGATTTTCTTTTCACGATATAAACCGCGAATGTCTCGAGCTATAGCAATAATTTTATCATAAAATTCGGGTATAACGGCAATTTTATTGGCTCTTAATTGATTTAATTGATTTTCTAAATCTTTAACTTCTGCTTGTCTTTCCATCAATGCATCATTCGATAATGATTTTAAAGTATTAACTTTGTTCTGAATAACGCCTAATTTTTGGCGAAAGGCTTCGATATCAGCTTCTGTGACACCAACCAAAGTTAAAATTTCTTTACGACAATCATCATATTTTTGTTTTAAATCATTTAACTCCGATTTTGCTTGATTAATTTGATCTTCCAAATTTTTAAGGTCGTTGGATA
>CALKJQ010000093.1 GCA_937995785.1 Candidatus Kapaibacterium sp. | reverse complement strand
CCGACCCCACCCCCGCAGTGGAGGTTAAACCAGAACCAAAGAAGGAAAAAATTGAAACACCAGACACAAAAGAAAAGCCACAAGCACCAGCCAAACCCAATGTTCGATATAGCGATGAAGAATTGGAAATGTTTCGCAATGTGATATTAGAGGCAAAAAGAGAAGCCGCCGATGAATTGAGAATGTTGAAGGAGAGATTGGATGATTTAAATAGCTACGACTTAGCAGAAGAGAGTATGATATACTCGATGCATATGGGCGAACAGGGGAGCGAACCTATGGAAAAAGAAAAAACATATGCTCAAATCCAAAGGATAAATGAATACATAAAAAAATTGGATGATGCATTGGATAGAATAAAAGATAAAACATACGGTATTTGTCGTGTTTGTAATATTTTAATAGCTAAAGAGCGTTTATTGGCTGTTCCAATTACGACATTATCTGCATCATGGAAAATTCATAACCGTTGTCCCGAAGATGGTGTGGATAAAATCGTAGCAGTCAAAAAATAAAGTTGCATATTAAAATCTTCGATATTCAATTTTTTCAAAATATTATATCTAAATTTTAATTCATCCTTAAATCGCATAATCACGCTGCATTTTTTTACTATTTTTAATTCTATAAATGATTAGTCAAATAATTGCAAATTGTTATTCTTGCACAACCTCTAATCGTGTATACGAAATTAATATAACTCTAATTCGTCTATAAATTTAACAAATCTCCTAATGCAATATGAATGATACCAAAACAAAGCTTGAACTAATAGAAAAAGAAATTAGTGAACTTAGGCAAAAGGAAGCCGATTTAAAAGAAAAATGGCTTTTGGAAAAAAGTATTATTCAAAATATTCAAGATTTAAAAACCAAAATAGAACAAGTAAAAATTACTGCAGATAATTACGAAAGAGCCGGTGAACTAGAAAAAGTTGCAGAAATTCGCTACGGTATGCTATATCAATTACAAAAAGAATTAAAAGACGCCTCCGACAAACTCAATCAATTGCA
The DNA here is from genome assembly GCA_937995785.1 of Candidatus Kapaibacterium sp. Taxonomy (GTDB): domain Bacteria; phylum Bacteroidota; class Ignavibacteria; order Kapaibacteriales; family UBA2268; genus GWF2-33-9. The sequence continues at coordinate 4,278 of CALKJQ010000093.1, read as the reverse complement.
ATCTAAAAGTTCGATCTTAAAAGAAGAGGTTACCGAACAGGATATAGCCCAAATAGTTTCTAAATGGACTGGCATACCCGTTTCGAAAATGCTCGAAACAGAGCGGCTAAAAATTGTGAATATGGAGGATAGAATACATCAAAGAGTGGTAGGACAAAAGATAGCAGTTAAACTTGTTTCCAATTCAATAAGGCGTTCTCGAGCAGGTTTGCAAGATCAAAACCGGCCAATAGGTTCGTTTCTGTTTATTGGTCCAACCGGAGTTGGCAAAACAGAATTGGCAAAATCGTTGGCAGAATTTCTTTTCGACGACGAGAATGCCGTTGTTCGCATTGATATGAGCGAGTACATGGAAAAATTTTCTGTAAGCAGGTTGATTGGTGCTCCTCCCGGTTATGTTGGATACGAAGAAGGTGGTCAGCTAACTGAGGCAATTCGCCGCCGACCTTATTCAGTGGTTTTATTGGACGAGATAGAAAAAGCACATTCCGATGTTTTTAATATATTATTGCAGGTATTGGACGATGGTCGATTAACCGATAGCAAAGGACGAATTGTCAATTTTAAAAACACAATAATTATTATGACCTCGAATTTTGGAACTGACTTGATTCAGCAGAGATTTTCTATGGTTAATGAAGAAGATTATGACGAGGTTTACTCATCTGTCCAAAACGAAATATTTGCATCGTTACGAAAGAACTTTCGTCCCGAATTTTTGAATAGAATAGACGAAATTATATTATTCAAACCATTAACAAGAGAAGAAATAAAGCTAATTGCTCAAAAACAATTAGAAAAATTAACGAAGAAATTACAACAAAATAAAATAGAATTACTTATAAGCGACGATGTTTACGAAAAAATCTCCGAAATGGGCTACGACCCCAATTTTGGAGCACGTCCACTGAAACGAGTCATTCAAAAAAGTATAACAGACCAACTTGCTTTGAGTATACTTAGCAATAATATTGGCGAAGGGGACAAATTAAAACTTATATTAGATAATAGTGGAAACTTCAATTTTGTTCGAAACTAATGTAATTCAATTTTTTTTGTTAATTTTAAGTTTGTTAAAAGTAAATAAATAAAGAATGTATTACGCAATGCCATTAACACAAAGACTTAGAAAAAACGTTAAGTCTTTGTCGCACAAAAACTTTCGGGACGATAATTCGATTTTCTTAGTCGAAGGCGAAAAATTGTGTTCAGAACTAATCAAGAGCAATATAGTTCCCGAATGTGTTGTAATAAAAGATATGCCTTCGTTGGAAGTTATCAATTTATTAGATCAGTTTGCCGAAAAAGCCGTGCCTATATATACAACGCCAAAGCATGTTTTCGACCAAATGACCGATGCTAAAACCCCACAGAACATAGTTGCCGTTGTCCACAAAATACCTATGAATATTGATTACACCCAACCTTTTGTTGCATTGGATAATATTCAAGATCCGGGCAATGTTGGTACTATTGTACGCACTGCAGAATGGTTTGGCATCAAACAAATCATTTTGGGGAATAATTCCGCTGATATTTTTAATCCTAAAGTCGTTAGAAGCACAATGGGTTCGGTATTCCGAATTAATTTTTTCGAAACAGATAATTTATCCGAATTTCTAAAAAAGAACTATAAAAAATTCAAAATTTTTGGTGCATCCTTGAAAACTGATAGCAAATTGGATTCTATTAAAGTGCCAAAGAATTTTGGTTTAGTTTTTGGAAACGAGTCAAGAGGAATCTCCCCCGAAGTATCCTCTATTCTTACCAGTGAATTTATCATAGAAGGTTTTAGTGAGACCGAGTCGCTAAATGTTGCAGTGAGTGTTGGTATCGCATTGTATCATTTTACAAAAAAGTAAAGATTTCCTAATTAAAATAGGTTTTTAATGTCCTCAATTAATGAAATATGGGAGTTGATAGGTTTACGATACAAGTCCCATCCCTGGCATGGTATTTCGATTGGCGAGCAATCACCCAATTTTGTAAATTGTTTTATCGAAGTTATCCCTGGAGATACCGTAAAATATGAGTTAGATAAAGTATCGGGATATCTCAAAGTTGATCGTCCTCAAAAGTTTTCTTCATTAGTTCCAGCTTTATATGGTTTTATTCCCCAAACTTATTGCGACAAACTTGTTGCATATCATTGCGTGAAAAAGACAGGACGCAAAGAAATCGTAGGCGACAAAGATCCACTTGATGTATTGGTCCTAACCGAACGGCAGATAAATCATGGAAATATCATTGTTCAAGCAAAACCTATCGGAGGTTTTCGTATGATTGATGGCGGCGAAGCCGACGATAAAATTATTGCTATTCTCAAGCAAGACGAAGTTTATAATAACTGGAATGATGTTTCCGACCTTCCCAAAGCTCTACTTCATCGATTGGAACACTACTTTCTCACATACAAGGATATGCCTGGTTTGGAGAAAAGCCGATGCGAAATTACCGATATTTATGGACGCGAAGAAGCACTCGACATTATCAAATTAAGTCGAGAAGATTATATCGAAAAATTTGGAAAAATCGAAACCAGGTTGTCAGTAGCAGCTTTCGAAGCGTTCGGGCTTGGGCAGGATATTAATAAAAGAAATAAAAAATAAACTTTCAAAAACAAATAGATAAACAACAAAAAAAGACTGGCTCGGGGAAGAGCCAGTCTTTTAATTTATTAGTTAATTGAATTGTTTACTTAACAATAACAACTTGTTTGATGGAGGATTGTTTTCCATCATTAACCTTAACAAAATATGTTCCATTGGACACTTTGTTTGTAATGTCGATTGTAAAGTTGTTCAATCCTATTGTTGCATTCACATTGAATGAGTAAACTTCTCTACCAGTCATATCCAAAATAGATATATCGAGTTTGCTATCGATCTCGGTTTCTAATGTTAAGTATATGTCGTGTTGTGCGGGATTTGGAGTAATTTGCAAGTTGAATGGGTTGGCTTCGGCAACACTTGTTACTCCACCAGCCTTTTCGACGATTACTTGTGCTATAGTGGACTTGGTTTTACCACAAACGTTGGTTGCTTCGCAGAAATAAAAACCTGTCATACCCAATTCAGCAGTAACTTTATAAATTCTATCAGTAGCGCCTTCTATCTTAATATCATCTTTATACCATTGGTAAGTGATAGGTTCGGTTCCACTAACCTCTACATTCAATGTTAGTTCTTCACCTTCTTTTAGTGTTTTATCCGAAGGCTGCAAATCGAAGGATGGGATCATATCCACTACAAGGTTGGCTTCGTTGCTCATTCTTTCGGTGCCACTAACTGATGCTGTTGCTTTAACTTGATATTTTCCTTGGTCGGCAGGAACAACTCCAGTTATGGTAAGTTCGTTTGTTTGGCTGCCATTTATTCTTGCATCATCGATTAATGCAACACCATCCTTATACCATTGATAATTAATCAATTCATTGCTGCCGGGAACATAAGCGTTTACCTTGAAGTTTGCATTCGTAGTGAAACAAGCATTTACATTGTCTGGTTGGTCCAAGAATACTACTTCGCCACTTTCAATTTCGAGATAAATTGGTTTGGAGCGGAATGTGCCACATTGTCCTTCAACTTCCACAAAGTAATAATCGTTGGCTTCGGCATTAAAGTGTTTATCTTCCAATTTAGTAATAGTCATAATAGGGGATCGAGTGTTTGCGTAATTTTCATTATCCATAAGTTGAATATCTTTTCCATCAATGTTGCGGAACCACTGATATCGGTGTTGGAAGAACGGGGGAGTGATGCCTTTGGTATGTGCTTCGATTTCTAAAAATGCAGTGCCACCAATGGGTGCTTTCACTCTGTTTGGTTGACGAACAATTTCGGTTGGTCTTAATGTGTAAACCAATACTTCTTCGGTTATCTTGCCATTTTTAGTATTTGCAGGTCCATAAACCAAGCAACTATAATTTCCCGTTGTTTCGTAGGTAATTGTTTGGAATTTGTAAACAGGGTCGTTTGCTCCGGGAATAGCTATTCCGTTTCGGAACCATTGATACTTAGGTTTTGCTCCGTAGGTAATGCGAGCGGCAATTTCTAATTGTTTGCCTGTCTCGCCATTGCAAGCCAATAAGGTTCTAGGTTGTTGTGTTATTGTTAATTCCAAATCTATGCTTGAATAGCCGAGATAATAAAAACCATCTCTTCTCATACCAGAATAATCATATAATTCGAATTCATCACCAATTCCGAGTGGTTCGTAAGTAACGATATTATCATCAAATTGATTTAAATAATAAGTGCCATCATCTCTTAATTCAAC
>CALKJQ010000092.1 GCA_937995785.1 Candidatus Kapaibacterium sp. | reverse complement strand
CAGCCTTCTCGGTAAAAACCTTGAAGAACTCGACCTTAGCAATAATTCGCTTAAAAGTTTGCCCGAGGAAATCAAAAATTTAAAAAACTTAAAAATCTTGAGAATTAGGAATAACAAGTTTTCCGAAATTCCCAAAGTAATTTTTGAACTACCGAACCTACAACAATTAGATTTGTCGAGCAATCAAATTAAAATTTTGAACATTGATTTCAAAAGCGATATTCAAAAAGTAAATTTGGCAATTAATAAAATCGAGAAAATCAACATCCCTAACTCAAACAATTCAATCCAAGAATTAGATTTGACGGGTTCTTATTTTCCTAATTTCAGTGAAAATTTGTCCAATTTAAAACAATTGAAAAACCTAAATTTATCCAAATCAGAGATAAAAGCTATATTGCCAAATGCAAACTTCCCAAAAACAATCCAAAAATTGAATTTAAGCAACAATCAATTAACTTCTATACCCGATATAGTTTTGAGTATAAACTCTCTGCAAAATTTAGATTTATCCAACAACCAAATTGAAAGAGTAAACATTAATAAACCCAATTCATTATTATCTCTGAATTTAACGAGAAATAAAATTGTAACGATTGCTTTCGATGTTCCAATGAATCAGTTAGTCGATTTGTTTGCTTCACAGCAGAATGTTGAGATTGTTAATTTCAATTTTGTAAATTTACCAAACTTAAAATCGCTAAATATCAGTCAAAATAAAATTGGGAAATTGGACAATATAGAAAAATTAGCCAATTTAGAATCTCTCGATATGAGTCGAACTTCTTTGACAGATTTTCCACCATTAATCAAAAATCCATCAAAAATCACAAAATTAAATTTATCATATAATGAAATAAAAAAATTACCAAATAATTTTGGGGAATTTGTTAATTTGGAACAATTAAACTTAACTAAAAATCAAATCTCTGTTATACCCCAATCAATTGGACAGCTAACAAATCTAAGATATTTTACTATAGACAACAATTTAATCGAAGATTTGCCTTCTGAGCTTGCCACCTGCAAAAATCTCAAAATGTTATCACTAAGAATGAACAAAATTAACGATTCAAATAAGGATAGAATAATGAAGCAATTTCCTAATATCAAAATATTGTTTTAATTTTACACGACCATATTATGCAAAAAAAAAGTGCCTAATTTCGAAAAGTCAGGCACTTTTTTTTGTAAACTCTATTATTATTCGATATTTTATAGAAACGGTACTTTTACTACTTTTGCTGGAAAACGTTTTCCTCGAGCTTCAATTTCGATTTCTGTATCTGGTTTGGAATATTCTACGGAAACATATCCCATACCGATTGGCTTATTCAAGATTGGTGAAATATTCCCACTTGTTACTTGTCCAATTTTTTCACCCTGTTTCGAGTAAATGTCGTAATGATGTCTTGGAATAAATTTATCAGCATCCGAAACGAAGCCAACTAATTTACGAGTTGCTCCTTGCTCTTTTACCTTTGATATTGCTTCGCTGCCAATGAAATGACCTTTTTGAAGCTTTGTAATCCAGCCCAATCCAGATTCTATTGGATTTGTATTCTGGTCGATATCATTTCCATAAAGACAATAGCCTTTTTCAAGCCGAAGAGTATCTCTCGCACCCAAACCAACGGGTTCAATACCAAACTCTTTTCCAGCTTCGAAAATTGATTCCCACATTTTCGTGGCTAATTCTTCGTTACCCTTGAAATAAATTTCAAAACCTAACTCACCCGTATATCCAGTTCGTGAGATAATAGATTCAATTCCCGCCATTTTGCCTAATGAGAAATGATAGTATTCTATTTCGGACAAATTAGAATCGGTCAATTTTTGCAAGGTATCCAATGATTTGGGTCCTTGAATTGCCAATAAATTATAATCATCACTTGCATTAATTAGTTGAACATCAAAAGAACCAATATTTTCATTAACCCACTCCCAATCTTTATCAATATTTGCACCATTAACAACCAACATAAAATAGTCGCCAAGGCTATATACCAACATATCGTCGACCAATCCTCCTTCGGGATATGCCATAGCAGAATATTGAGCTTGACCTACTTTTAGTTTGCTGGCATCATTAATTGATATATTTTGAACAAATGCTAAAGCATCTTTACCCCGAATTTCGAATTCACCCATATGGGATACATCAAAAACACCAACTTTATTGCGAACAACCAGATGTTCAGCTAATATTCCTGAGGGATATTGAATGGGCATTTCGTAACCTGCAAATTCTACCATCTTGGCATTAAATTTTTTGTGTAGAGAATTAAATCTTGTAAACTTCATTTTTTTACTCCGTGAAAAAAGACAAAATTATGAAGAAAAAATCAAGGTTATAACAAGTTTAACAAGAAAAAGAAAAAAACTATTTTGAAAAATGATTGTTAATAAATGATTATTAATAATTCTATTCTAAAAATTCGCAATATTCTTAAGGAACATTATTTCGGTAATATCACAGTAAATTCAGAGCCTACTCCCTCTTGCGATTCGAATTTAATTTCTGCGTTAATTCGAGCAGCATTAGTTTTTGCAATTGTCAAGCCGGTTCCAGTGCCGTGTAATAAACCTATATATTTTTTTGAACGGTAGAACATTTCGAAGATATTTTCCTTGTCCTCGTCGGCAATTCCAAATCCATTGTCGTGGACTGAAATATACAGATTTTCATCATCTTCAACAACTCGAATGGTAATTTTAGTGTTTACATTCGAAAATTTTAAAGCATTGTCGATTAGATGGAGCAATATCTGCCTTAGCAAACTATAATCAGTTGAATAAGTAACAACATTAGATTGATAGATACTTTGAATAATGTGTTTACCTCTGTCGATTGATTCGATTTCTTGGATTAAATTATCCAAAAATGTTATGATATTCATAGAACTATATTGACTTGATAGCTCGGATAATGTTGACGAACTCACTTTTTGAGCAGATTCGACTAATCTAAATAGGACTTGAATAGATTCTTGTATTTGCGAAAGATAGTAATTAATTTCATCGTACTTTCCATACTTAAGATAACTTTCTATTAAAAAAGTTGCACTGGAAATTACTGTTAAGGGGGTATTGACTTCGTGGGCAATGTTATCCAGAATACCACTTTTGAGAGTTGATAATTCTTTTTCTTTTTTTAAATTTAAGTCTAATTGACCTTTTGCAATTTGCAACTCTTGTTCTGTTATTGTTCTTTTTTCTATTTCCTCCTCGAGCTTATGCAATGCAATTTGTAATTTGTTGGTTCGTTCTTTAATTTTATTGTCCAACTCGGCATTATCTGCTTGAAGTTTAAATTTTGTTGTATATTGTTCATCAATATCTAAAAGATAGAGCAAAATTGCAGGATTACTACCTTCAATCCAATTAATCTTTCTGTAATTTATCTGAAACCATCGATTATATTTCTCAATTCGGACATTCATTGTCCCAGTCTGACTGTTGATAGTAGATTCGGGTTTTATTTTACGTCGTATCTCTTTTAAATGCAAATCATCATCTCTAAAGAAATCAAAATAACTTTTTTTATCGTATTCTCCATTGATTGCTACAAAATAATGATTGGCAAATATCATATCATAAGAAAAATAGTCAACCACACAAATCATTATTTGTATTGAATTTAATACCGTATAAAATGAATTGTATGTCCTTAGGAATTTACTTCGGGTTTCCTCTTGGGTCGTAACATCTTGAACAGTTGCCAAAACACCTTCAATATTTCCCTCTGATGATATTAATGGAGCGTATATTTTTTTAAAATAATATGTTTTGTTATTGATTACAAAAGAGTCAATAAATTCAACTAATTCTCCTTCGCTTGCCTTTTTTATTGAAGCAATCGAAAATTCAAGTTTTTCTTTGGAGATTATTAAATCTATCTTACTTCCTATAACTGGTGGGTTCTGATAGAAAGTGGATGCAAATTCAAAATAAGAATGATTGAAATCAGTAATTTTAAAATTTAAATCCAATGTAACAAACCCAACCTGCGCACACTCGAACACCATCCTCAGATAGTTTTCATTGTTGTATATTTCTAACCTTTTATTTAAATTCTCGAATCGAGATTCTAATTCTGATAATTTCTCCTTTAATTGTGCTTTATTCAAATTTTCTGAGGAACTCATTTTCTCAAGATAAATATAATAAATTTCTAAATTAACAATTTTTTGTGGTATATTAATTAATTTTGTTAAATTTAAAAGATTAAAAGATGAGATTATTTATTGGAACATTTGTTCAATCAACCGAAATCATTGAGAGATATCATCAATTTCAAAATCTTACAAATAATTGTTTTACTGGTAAATGGGTGGAAGATGCAAACCTTCATTTCACATTCCATTTTTTAGGTGATGTTTCCGACGAAAAATTCCCCGAGTTGTACGAACATTTAAAACAATATTTAGTTGAATACGAAGAAAAATTAATCATCAAATCAATCGAAGGATTTCCGAACATCAATAAACCTCGTCAGCTTGTTGGTAAAATTTTTTCGCCAAGCAAAGAAATATTTAAGCTACACTCTACTTTTGGAAAAATCCTCCAAAATTACAACATTGAATACGATAAATTCAATTATCGACCACACCTAACTTTAATCCGAATTAAATCTTTGTCCGAAAATTATGCTGAAAAGTTGGACTCATTTAGATATTTCGATTTTGGCGAGATCCTAAAATATCGCGTCGATTTAATTCAAAGCACACTCACTCCTAAGGGCCCGATTTATAAATCCCTTTAATTTCTTATTTTTGTTTTTTAGTTTAAACTAAATTTTTACAATATGACAAAACAAAATGTTTATATCGAGACGTATGGTTGTCAGATGAACGAATACGACAGCGAAATTTTGGCGGGTATATTAACAAAATCAGAAAAGTATAATATAATTCATCAACCCGAGGGAGCAGATTATATCTTGATTAACACCTGTAGCGTTCGCGAAAACGCCGAAATTACTATTTATAACCGATTGAACCATCTGAAACAATACAAAAAATCAAAGAAAAACCTCGTGGTAGGCATAATTGGTTGTATGGCAGAAAGAATGCGAAAAGATATTTTTTCGAAATCTGAATTAGTAAAAATCGTAATAGGACCCGACGAATATCGATTAGCCCCCGATATATTACAAAATTCTATGGCCGGCAATTCTGCAATTGCGGTGCGACTTAGTCGAGTTGAAACATACGAAGATATCCAACCTCTTCGGAAAGAGGGTATATCCGCTTGGTTGGCTATTATGCGTGGTTGTAACCATTTTTGTTCTTATTGTATTGTTCCCTACACGCGTGGACGGGAGCGTTCCCGTTCAGTTCGCTCAATCCTCCAAGAAATTGAACAACTACAAAACGATGGTTTCAAAGAAGTAACGCTGCTTGGACAAAACGTTAACAGCTATTTTGACCAAGACGAAAAAATCAATTTTCCACAATTGCTCAGAAGAGTAGCAAAAGCAGTCGCTAATATGAGAATTAGATATGTAACTTCCCATCCCCTCGATATGAGCGATGAATTAATCGATACAATGAACGAATTCGATAATATTTGCAATTATATCCATCTTCCATTCCAATCTGGTTCAAACAGAATTTTGAATCTTATGAATCGCGGCTACACACGCGAACACTATCTCGAAAGAATTTCTAAAATACAAACTACTTTGAATGAATTCTCGCTATCCACTGATATTATTGCTGGTTTCCCAACCGAAACCGATGAAGACCATAATCAAACCCTTGAATTGATGCAAGATGTTCAATTCGATGGAGCTTTTATGTTTAAATACTCGCCTCGTGAAGGTACAAAAGCATATAAAATGATTGATGATATTCCCGAAGAAGTTAAAGTTCAAAGATTAAACGAAATAATCGAATTGCAAAACAAAATTTCAAAAGAAAAAAATAAATTAGAAATTGGGAAAATCTACGAGGTATTGGTCGAAAAGCCTTCCAAGAAAAAGCCTCAAGAATGGATGGGACGCACCAAATTGAACAAAGTGGTAATTTTCGATAATACAGATGAAAAATATCAGACTGGTGATTTAGTTAATGTTACTATAAAACGTTCAAATTCTGCTACTTTGATTGGCGATGTTGCGGTATAACAACACGCACAGCTGTGCCAACGTCGGGTTCACTATCTACAAATATCGAGCCTTTTAGTAATTCAACCGACTTTTTAACGATAAACAAACCAAGACCATATCCTTCATAATTGCGGTTGTTTGATGCTTTAAAAAAACTATCGAAAATCATTTCGATTTCATTTTTAGGGATGCCTATGCCATTATCTTTAACTTCCAATACCAAGTTGTGATCGTTGTCTATATCTACAAAAATTTCAATTACAGAGTTTGGATGAGAAAATTTTGTAGCATTGTCAATTAAATTGTTACAAATTAGTGTCATAAGTGTCATTTCTATTGAAACGAATCTATACACAGATTCGAAATGAAAATTATAATAAATACCTTTGTTATTGCGTACCATAAAACCATCTAAGATCATTTCGAAAAATACTCTCAAATCGATAAACTCAAATTCAGCTTTAAATAAATCTTGTTCCATACGACTTATTGTCATAACTGCTTCCATTAACTTGGTCATTCCATAGATAGTATCCTTGATATCGTTTAACCTTGCAACTTTCTCGTCTGGATTCATTTTGTCGTCATAATTCATCAGTAAATCCGCCGAGAGTAATATCTTAGTAAGCGGGGTTCTAAACTCGTGGGATACTAAAGTAAGAAAGTTAGATTTAATAAGTTTTTCGCTAATTTCTTCTGTTCGTTGTGTTGTTATCAAATTTTGAATATTCACATTCTCGGAAACAACGGGGTGCATAAAAAGCAAGTCAAATTCCATATCTGATAATTGGTTAAGTATGCACAAGGATGGATTAGAGTTATTTTCGTAATCCAAAATATTGATATAAAACTCGAAATAATCTAAGTTCTCAGTAGAAAAAATATCGTAATTATTCCGAAAATAATCATTTTTAAAACATACCGAATTTAACAAGTCGAGAAAATTATCATTTTTTGTAACTTTTAAATATTTTTTAAAAGCACTGTTAGCATATATAATCTGCTTCAATTTATTGTTCACAAATGCTGTTGGAACTTGTATTTGTTCGAATATTTCCTCGAAATCAAAATTTTTGGTAAAAGCAGAAATAGTTTTTTTATCTTCGATAGAATTAGCAGCAATTAATACTCCAACACTGTAGTATTTTTGATTAATATCTTGAATGATATTGAATGAATGTAGGAGAGTAATTAATTCGCCATTTCGATTCTTTATTTTTACCTTTTGTAACTTATCTGTGCTTTGTTTTAGTTTAATTATTAAATTGTCATTGTAAGATATAGAAGTAGTGTTTTGCATAAATAAGTTAGTTCCTACTAACTCATTTTTTTTATATCCCAATATGCTAGCTAATTTTTCATTTACAAGAATGAAATTAAACGACTCAAAATCTCTAATATAAATACCAAAAGTGAGTTTATCAACAAATTTCTGAAGCATATCGTAATCGCTCGAATTAATCGAGTTATTTACCAGTTCAGATAAAATTTTTTCGAATTGCATAGGTATTTATAAAATTAATCTATAATACGTTCGTAAATTACAAAAATATATTCATTATAAAATTAACAAAAGGAAAATTTATGGATATTGCAAAAATTCAAAGCACACTAAAAGATATGAAATTAGATGGATGGTTATTCTATGATTTCCATAATCGGGACGCTATCGCAGCTAGAATTTTGGGAAGAGACCGTAATAAATTTGCCACACGACGATGGTTCTATTACATTCCAGCAGAAGGAGAACCAAAGAAATTAGTACATCGTATCGAGACCGCACAGCTGGATATGTTACCTGGGGAAAAATATATTTATCTTCCATGGGGCGAGCAACATTCTCATTTAAAAACTATATTGGGTAATGCCAAAAGAGTGGCAATGCAATATTCCCCAAATAATGCTATTCCTTATGTATCAATAGTTGATGGTGGGACTGTCGATTTAATTCGTAGTTTTGGAGTCGAAGTAGTATCATCTGCCGATTTGGTAAGCAAATTCGAGTCTTACCTTGACGAGGAAGACCGACAATCACACTTCGAGGCAGGCGTGATTATGCAAAAAGTTAAGGACGAAGCTTTCAAGGAAATTGCCCGTAGAATTAAATCTGGCAACAATCCCACCGAATATGAGATTATGACTTATATGCAAGATATGATGAGAGCAAATAATATGGCTTTCACCGATGGACCAATCGTAGCAGTAAACGAACATGCCGCCGACCCACACTTCGAACCCACCAAAGAAAACACCTTCACTATGAAAGAAGGTGATTTAGTTTTAATCGATTTATGGGCTAAAATCAATCGCCCTCGTGGAATATATTACGATATCACTTGGATGGGATATATTGGAACCGAAATTCCTGAAAAAATTAATAAAATTTTTAAAATTGCAACAGCTGCCCGAGATGCCGCTTATAATTATGTCAAAATAAAAATCGAAAATGGCGAGGCTGTCCGCGGTTGCGATGTTGATGACGTTTGCCGTAAAGTCATCGTAGATGCTGGTTATGGAGACTATTTTACTCATAGAACGGGACACAACATTGGCGAAGAAGTCCACGGAAATGGTACTCATATCGACAATTTAGAAACCAAAGATGAGAGATACCTTGTTTTGGGTTCTTGTTTCTCAATTGAACCGGGAATTTATATACCCGATGAAAAAATTGGCTTTAGAACCGAAATTGACGTGTTCGTTGATGATGGTGGAAAAGTTTATGTCGCAGGAGATATTCAGCAAGAAATAATAAAGATTTTGGAACTATAACATTTTGAAACCAAATGAAAATAATTATAATAAATTTTTTTTTAAACTTATTTAGGAGAAAAACAATGAAAAATATACTTCTTTCTTTGATAGTCTTGCTTCTTTTAACTTCGAATACATATTCCCAACAAGCATTCAAAACATACTTACCTAAGGAGGGACTGAATACAGCAATCAATCAAGTTAAAACCGATGGATTGAAAGAGCCACAATTAATGTTTTTGGCAACTACTTCACAAAAATTCGAACAAATGCCACCTTTACTTCAACCAACAGTTGATTTGAATACTGGTAAAGCTTCAATGTGGATGTATCAATTTAGAGATAAAGCTATTGATACGTTATCAAAAATGGTATTGGTTCTCAAAATCTCAGTGGCAGGTTTCGACCAATTTATGCCTATCTCATTGCCAATGGATTTTGGGGAAGGAGAATTACCTTTGATGACATCTACTCTGGAAGGAAAAAAGTGGCTGCAAACCGACTCTGTATTTGCCTCTATCCGTCGAGATAAAATATACAAAACATTTGCCCAAAGTAATTCTCAACATTTTGTTTTGGCTTCTTTCTTGGGAGTATCCGACGAAACTCCGGGGATGGAGCCCGACACACCATATTGGATGACAATTATCGCAAGTGATACTTCTGAAACTTCTATGGATACACCTTTGACCTGCATAACAAATGCCGTAAGTAACGAAACAATTTGCATTGATATTAACTCTGTATCAGATAAAAATGTACAATTTAGAATTTTCCCCAATCCCACATCTAATCAATTCTTCATTGAATTAGAGAAACAATCCCTTCTTCCCGTTTCGATAAGTATAATCAATTTATCAGGTGTCGAAGTTATGAATTTCAAACAAGTAGACCCCAACGGCATAATTCCATTGAATATAAGCAATTTACCTTCGGGCGAATATCTAATTTGGATACATAACCAAGAAATTAACAGTTTAGGTAAGATACTGAAACAATAATAGATATCACAATCAAATGTTAAAAAAATAGGCGACACTTATAATTGTCGCCTATTTTTTTATAAACTATTTTATTATATAAGATAGATTTACTTATATCGAACTGGCATATTCAACATTAACAAAGTGTCGTATTCATCTTTTGGACAAATGATGTAAGGTTTGATTGGATCATTAAATTTGAGTTCTACGACGTCTTCTTGTTCTTCCTTTTCATAGCTTAGGTGTTGGAGAGCTTGCAAGAAATAATCATAACGAACACCGATTTCGAAATCAATGGAATTGAATTCACAAGGAAGCGATTCTTCGGCATATTCAGCGGTTTCGTCGTTTTGTACTTTAATTGTAAGTTCGTTTTCGTTAAAATATAAAATTACTAGTTTGTTGATGGTATTAGCGAAAATTGAAGTCCGTTTTATCAAGGTGCTTAATTCGCTGAGAGGAACTAATGCTTTATGTTGGTAGTTAGTTGGAATAATTGTTTCGTATGGGGGGAACTTTTCGGTAATAATTCTGGTTGTAAACAAAGTATTATCATATTCGAATCGCAAGAATTTGGGTGCCAAATCTTGTTTAATCACAACCATTTTACATTGTGTGTTTACTTTTTTCAGAAATTCCATAGAATTCGCTGGAATAATCACATCAAATTGTTGTGGATATATTTCACTCTCTTTGGTTATGACATATCTATTTAATCTAAATCCATCAGTAGACACAGTTGTTAGAATATTCTTCCTAAATTGGAATAACACACCAGTCATTGCAGGTTTGTAATCTTCTGTTGATACAGCAAACAAGTTTCTATCGCTAATTTTTTGGAACTCACCTGGTTCGAACTCAGCAGAAAGAACCTCGTCCCCCGACTCGATTTCGTTAGCAAAAGGTTGTATTGGACCAAATAAATAATCAATATCAACAAATTCGCCATATTCAATTCCACTGAATTTATATTTTCCCTTTCCAAAATTTATTTGAATTTCGCTTGTACTTTCAGTAGCCGAAAAGTGAACTTCCCCTGATTTCCCAAATGAACCGACAATCTCGGAAAATTTCTTGGCTGGAACTAAAATTTTACCATCCTCGATACCATCAACTTCGATAATTGTTTGAATCGACAATTCTTCATTGGTTGCAATTACTTTTAGCTGATTACCGTTCAAATCGAAAAATAAGTATTGAAGCACTACTATACTTGCTTTCTTGGGAACTATGGGCATAACTTTATTCAACAATTCGCTCAAAATTTCGGTATTCGATTTAAATTTCATATATCACCAATTAAATTATTAACTTAAATATTCATAAGTTTGCAAATTAAAAACTTTTATTTATTTAAAAAACGATTTTAATAAAAACTTATCCACAATGA
This sequence comes from Candidatus Kapaibacterium sp., assembly GCA_937995785.1. GTDB lineage: Bacteria > Bacteroidota > Ignavibacteria > Kapaibacteriales > UBA2268 > GWF2-33-9. Next base: position 6,845 of record CALKJQ010000092.1, on the reverse strand, counting down.
TAACGCAGTACGGAATAGATAATTTTTTAATAATGATTGCAATTGGAATATTTTCGATTGTATTAGGTTTTTTTTTGAAAAACAACTTATTTATTTTTGTCCCATTACTAATTGTGGGAATCATTTTGATTTTTCTTGCTATTTGGTTTTTTAGGGATCCTTATCGCGATATTCCAAAAGAAGCAATAAATAATTCCCATATTATACTCTCGCCCGCAGATGGTAGAATTACCGAAATAGTAGAAGAATTTGAACCCAATTATTTAAAAACCGGAACAAAGAGAATCACAATTTTCCTTTCCCCCTTAGATGTCCATGTTAATCGAGTCCCAATGAACGGTGTAATAAAATACTTCGATTTTATTAAAGGCAAAAAATTGGTTGCGTCCTTGCCCGAAGCATCGTCGCAAAACCAACAAACATTATTTGGATTGGAAAATGAATATGGAATAATCCTTTTCAAACAAATTGTTGGAATATTAGCCCGCCGACTTGTTTGGGACATAAAAATTGGAGATACAGTTGTTGCGGGACAAAAATTTGGAATGATGAAATTTGGTTCTCGAATGGATATTTGCGTTCCCACAAGCAGCAATATATTGGTAAAAGTTGGAGACAAGGTAACAGCCGGCATTTCTTTTATCGCATTATTACAATCAGAAAAAAAGCATAATGAGGATTAGAGTTACAAGATCGATTATACCCAACCTACTTACATTAGGAAATCTCTTCTCAGGATTTTCCGCTATCATTTATATTTCTCGTAATGAATTCGAAATTGCTGCAATAATGATTTTGATTGCTGGAATTTTTGATACTTTGGACGGGGTGGTTGCCCGTTTAATTCGTGCTACAAGTCCAATAGGAATTGAATTAGACTCATTATGCGATGCAGTTTCATTTGGCGTTGCCCCTTCGTTTATGATATATCAAATGTATTTCTATCAATTAGAACAAACCGGAATAGTAATTTCCTCTCTCCCCGCTCTTGCGGGCGTTTATCGACTTGCCCGATTTAATGTGCAAGCAACATTCGAAGATAAAACATATTTTAAAGGAATGCCAATACCATCTGCGGCTCTATTCATTTTATCCTATTGTGTATTCCATTTTAAAAACTATTCACAATATGGTGATTTTGGGGTTATTGTTTTATATTTTGTTACTCTTTTAGCATCGGTTTCGATGATATCAACTGTTAAATTTGATAATTTACCTCGTCCTGATTGGAACTATCTAAAACAACATCCTTGGAAATTTATTATTACATTATCAACCATAATCATTTCAATTATTACCCACGGTAATTTTATTTTCTACTTTATGGTTTTCTATATTGCATATAGCTATATTAGGTTTACACTGCATTATTTTAAAAAATCAACAAAATAAAGCCAATTACTTATAATTATTGAGTAATTTTGTAATCATTAAAAAATTAGTACTTATGATTAATTATTTAGCCAATATTAAAATTATGCTCAAAAAAGGCATATTAGATGTGCAAGGCAAAACGGTAGAAAATGCTCTCAATTCTATGGAATTCGATAATATCCATAATGTAAGAATTGGAAAATATGTCGAATTGATTGTGAGTGCCAAAAATAAAGAAGAAGCTCGCCATATCGTCGACCAAGCAAGTTCAAAATTGATTGCAAACCCGATTATCGAAGACTACGAAATCACATTAAATGAATTGAAGGTTGAATAATGAAATTTGCTATTGTAGTTTTTCCAGGCTCAAATTGCGACTCGGACGCCTTTTATGCAATTCGTGATAATGCACAACAAGAAGTAATTTACCTTTGGCATAAGGATACTACTTTGCCGAAAGATATAGATTGCGTTATCCTACCAGGGGGCTTTTCTTATGGTGATTATCTTCGTTCGGGTGCAATTGCACGCTTTTCTCCCATAATGCAAGAAGTTATAACATTTGCTCATAATGGCGGAACTGTTGTTGGTATTTGTAATGGTTTTCAGGTTCTCACCGAAGCAAAATTACTACCTGGAACATTAATGCGTAATAATACATTAAATTTCGTATGTAAAGATGTATATTTGAAAACATCCAACCATTCTACAAGGTTTACTAACAAAATACCCAAAGATGCAATATTAAGAATTCCAATTGCTCACGGGGAAGGTAATTACTACGCCGACGAGGATACGATTAAATCTCTTGTGGATAATAATCAAATTGTTTTTCAATATTGCGACAAAAACGGAATAATAGGCAAAGAATCCAATCCCAATGGCTCATTACTAAATATTGCTGGGATCATCAACAAAGATGGTAATGTTTTGGGAATGATGCCTCACCCCGAAAGATTAAGTGATGAAATACTTGGGGGTAATGATGGCTTGTTAATTTTCAAGTCAATTATTGATTACTTTAAGTGATATCAATATTCCATTTTTTTTTCTTAATTTTACAAATAATTTTAAAAACATTTATAATAGGTGATAAAATGCCAAGTTTAGGTTGGACTGAAATACTAATAATTGTCTTGATAATTATAGTATTATTCGGTGCTAAAAAAATTCCCGATTTGATGAAAAGTTTAGGCTCGGGAATGAAAGAATTCAAAAAAGCAATCAATACCGAAGAACAAAATAATGAGAAATTATCGCAACAAACGAAAAACGAAATAAACGAACCTAACAAATAATTAGGTGAAAAATGTTTGATATTGGTGGTGGTGAGTTAATTGTTATACTTTTGGGTATTTTGCTTCTTTTTGGTCCCGATAAATTACCAGAAATTATAAAGACAATCCGTTCGGGAAAATCAAGAATTGACGAAGCAAAAAAAGAAATCTCTAAAGAGATAAACTCGTTCACCAATGATATTAAAAAAGATTTAAATCTTTAACTACCGAACTTATGCAGCATAAAAAGTAACAATTGGAATGAGTATTCGAATTGATCCCATCGAAAAATTAATTACAAAATCTGGTATCGAAATTTTATATTTTTCCACAGATTCCTGTAATGTGTGTAAAGTATTAAAGCCAAAAATTAAAGAAATTGTAAACAAATATAATAATATCAACTTCGTTTATATCGATACCGAAGATTACTTAGAAGCCTCCGCCAATTATTCTGTTTTTTCAGTTCCAACGATAATTATAATAATTGATGGAAAGGAATACCTTAGGTTCAATCGAAATTTAAGCATAGAGAACTTTTCTGAAACAATAGATAGATATTTCAATTTATATAAATAACCAACAAAATGAATAATTACAAGAAAAAGAGTAACCCAATTAGTGATAATCGAGAATACTCACAAAGAGGACCACGAAAGTTTTCGAAATCAGATAAGTTTAAATCCAAAGAAGGTTTTTCTGGTTCCGACAACAAATCTTCCTCTCAAAGTGGTGGTAAAACAGGATATTTTTCAAAACCATTCCGAAAAGATAATCCAACCTTCGGAAAAAAATTAGATAGCAACGAAAAACCTCGACTACGACATCGTGAAAAAAGTAAAGAATCACAAGAAAAGAGAATACTTAGTAACGAGCCGGTGCGTTTAAACAAAGCTTTAGCAGATTCGGGAGTTGCCTCGCGCCGTAAAGCCGACGAATTGATTACCCAAGGTGCCGTTAAAGTAAATGGTAAAGTCGTTACTACTTTAGGGGTTAAAGTACAAGCTGATGATTTTATAACCGTTTATGGAAATCCTATTCCTAAAATAGATAAAAAAATATATTTCCTACTCAACAAACCCAAAGATATTATTGTATCGACTGAAGATGAAAAAGACCGAAAAACAGTTATGGATATCATCAAAACCAATTTTCGTATTTTTCCTGTTGGTCGATTAGATAGGAATACCACCGGTGCATTAATTCTTACAAATGATGGCGAATTAGCCCACCGATTGCTTCATCCCAGTTACCAAATTCCAAGAACTTACATAGCTTTGCTCGATAAAGAGTTGAAACAAACAGATGCAGACTTGATTTCAAAAGGTGTTCCATTGGAAGACGGCATTACATCTCCTTGCGAAGTTGTGATTCATCCCGTAAATCCAAGAAAAGTTATCCTAACCTTATTCGAGGGACGAAACCACGAAGTGAAAAGGATTTTTATGCACTTGGGCTATAACGTAAGGCAATTAGACCGCAAAGTTTTTGCGGGAATTTCAGTGCAAAGATTAGAACGCGGAGAATATAGGTTATTATCAAAAAAAGAAGTGAATTTATTAAAGAAAATGGTCAACATAGATTTTTGAGGTTAAATATGAAAAGTTTGTTTTTTTGCTCATTATTACTTTTTAGTATTAGTTTGTTTGCTCAAGATGCAAAACTATCCTCACCAACAGCCGAACCAATAACCGAATTAATGATTCCAGCCGAAGCAAAATCAAAATTGAATAATTTTTTTGATGCTATAAAGAGAAAAGAGTTTAAAAAAGCTTATGATGAATTACTTAAGAATAGTCCAATAAATGATAAAAAAGAAGATATAGAAAATTTACTAAACCAAACCGAACGAACAGTAAAGATTTATGGAGATTTTTCGGGAGCATCTTACGTTAATGGTCATAGTGCATCTGATAATTACATTCGTGTTCGATATTTAGGTTTATACGATAAATATCCTATGCGTTGGATATTCACCTTTTATAAATCTCCTAAACTTGGCTGGATTGTTACCAACATAAAGTTGGATGATTTGAGTGAATTTTATTTATCTGAATAAGTTTATTTAGTTGATTAAAGCGAAAAATACCCATCATTTTTAGCTAATGTTTCCAATCCTTCTGCTTTATCTATCAACGGAAAGAGAAATTTTAGATGTTTGTTTAACATTTCTAATCTTTCGTTTTCGTAACGAGACTCCAAAAGTCTTTGCTTTTCTTCCAAAGATAAACCTGATTTAAGAGCAATGGTAAAAGAAGGCATCCCAAATTCTAAATTATCAAAATGAATTTCTTGTATTTTAAATTTTTTTACTTTTTTTGCTATCTGATTGAAAATATCTAAGACATTTTCCAGTAAATTGGGGTCAAAGGAACTATCAATATCTTCATAACTTTCGATATCTGCCTCTAAGTAGTCATTGACGCCATCATAAATTTGAACGATTTTAAAACGGTTTCGTCCCGTAACCAAAATCTCCATATCCCCATCCTCTCTTACTTTCATCACATCCGACACAACTGTTAAACATCCAACTTCGGATAGTTTTTTGGGTAACATCAAGTTAATACCAAACGGAACTTGTTGGTCCCAACACTTATTAATAAGTTTTTTATACCTACTTTCGAAAATAAAAAGTGGATATGAGGCATTTGGGAATAATACTATACCAAGTGGAAATAAGCCAATTCGATTCATTGTGTTTTTTATTTAATTATTATTTAGACGAAAAGATGAAAAAAATCATTAATTACTCGGCTTCTTTGTTGTCCTCTTGATTATTTTTCTTTTTAGTTTTTTCTACAATTTTGGAAACAAGAATGCTGATTTCATATAATACCATTAGTGGTACGGCAAATACCATCTGATTAACGGGGTCGGGTGTTGGCGTTATGATAGCAGCCAAAATTAATATAACAACAATAGAATGCCGCCAATATTTTCGTAAAAATTTGGAATTGATGATTCCAATTTTTGTTAATATAAACGAAAGAATTGGTAGTTCAAAAATCAAACCTGAAGCAAGGACAATTGTTGTAAAAAACGAAATATACTCATTAACATCAATGATGTTTTCGATTGCTTTAGAGCCAAAACTTGCGGCAAAACTAATCATCGAAGGCAACATTACAAAATAGGCAAACGAAACGCCGCAAATAAATGCAAAAGTGGATGATGTTATGATTGCAACGACCCATTTTCGTTCATTCTGGTATAAGCCGGGAGCAATAAATTTCCATAATTGGTATAAAATCCAAGGTATTCCTAAAATCAATCCTGCCAAAAATATCAGTTTAAAATACAAGATAGGTTGCCCGAATGGTCGCAGATTTTGCAACTTCAATTGATATTCGACGGCGGGGTTTAATAATATCCAATTAATAAAATATTCGATAAAAATTCCCGAGATTGCCATCGTAATTAGTAAACCAATTACGATATAAAAAAGTCGCTTTCTTAATTCAGAAATGTGATCCATAAAGGACATTTCGTCATTTTTTTCTTGCTCCTCTAATTTTTCAGTTTGATTCTGAGGAGTTGTTTCGGATAGGTTATTTATGTTGTTTTGTTCGTTACTCAATTTTTTTCAAACTTGGTGAATAATATTATACAAAATTGCAAAATTGATTAAAAACATTCATATTAATTTTAAAAAAAAAGTGTACACACAAAACGCATTATGACCTATCTATATAATATATATGGGCTTACATCAATTGTGGAAAACTAATGTAATCCATATTAAGCCATGGCACAATGGTTGTTGAAATTATATACGTAAACAAAAATCTACGATGTTAAAAGAGTTTTTCACAGCTGCATTAGGAATGCAAAATCAACAAACCAGATTGGAGGTTATTGCCAACAATATTGCAAACTCCAATACTACTGGATTTAAGCGAGCAAATGTATTCGAAAGGAATCTAATCGACGCCAGAGCCAATTTTTATAATGTCAAAGGCGACGTAGAACAAAACGATCCACCAATTGGTTCATATTATGACTTTAGCAATGGTGCATTCCAAAAAACCGATAATCCAATGGATGTGGCTATCGATGGCGAGGGCTTTTTCTTGGTTGAGGATCAAGAAGGAAAACAATTTTTAACTCGAAATGGTGAGTTTCGTTTGTCGGAAGATGGCAAGTTTATTCGCAATGATGGTAAAGTTCTGATTGGCGAGGAAGGTCCAATTA
>CALKJQ010000091.1 GCA_937995785.1 Candidatus Kapaibacterium sp. | reverse complement strand
TAATGACTAACAATACTATGGGCGGCCGTATCGATACAACGTTTCAGTTAAATCTTGAGAATATTCCAACATATATTGATACGTTTGATGGCCGTGCTGATTATTCTACTTCAATAGCATATTTTATTGGTTATAGATTGTTACAAAACGTTAATTTTGCGGGTGTTAATCGCGAAATTGGTTTTACAATTTATTTAGTTTACTATATTGATTTAGGAAGGTTTGGGGCGGGCCCCGCGAGGCTATCGGGTTTAATTTTAGAGAGACAAGAGTTTACGATTGGTGGGCCATTAGAATTATTTTCAATGTATGGAATAAAAGAGATACAACAATTAGAAATTGATATTTTCGCTTCATTGGTTAATATTGATGGTACTAAATACTTTACTTACAATTTGGCTTTATACGTAAATCGTACTTATGTTTATGATCAAATTAATAGGCAATTTTATTTTTCAGCGGGAAACTGCTACATAACATGGATGCGATTAAATCTTTATCACGGGCATCCGATTATGGCAAATGCTTATATTAAACCATCGATTATTAATTTACCTCATTTCTTTGTTAGGGCGTTACATTCAACGTTTGGGTCTTATCCATCAAGGGTTTCTAATTATTTCCCTCCGTTATTTACCACCGAGTTTATTGTTGTAAATGAGCAAACATTACCCGAAAATACCATTACATGGAATTATAACTCTTACGGGATTAGAAAAAAGCAAGACATAAACAATACACTATCCCGCGAATATTCTGTTTACAACGAAACGTTAAACGAAACGGAAACAAAAATTTACGAGTATAGTTTTCTGTTTTCCGAATTAGAGGTATATTCTGTTTTAAACCCATATTATATCAATACGCAGTTTATCAATCCAACGGATTGGGGTAATTGGGAAATTCGAATGTTTCAAGGGACAGCGATTGAAGCGGTGTTATCCTTTAATTGGTTACGAAACGGTTTGGTTTTCGTTGTTAACGCAATCGTGATTTTGTTTCAAGCGATTTTCTATTTGGTTACGATGGCCATTCAATTTCTGTTAGTCCAATTGTTTCTTTGGCTTATTGTGATCGTTTGGAATTATCCGATTTATTGGATATATTTTGGCCTTGTTGGAATCGTATTTTTCATATCGTTTTTCTTTGTTTGGCTATGGAATCAAGCAGTGATTCTATGGAAACTCGTTATTGAACCGTTAATTGCTTGGATTGTTGCATGGCTTAATGAAAACGTATGGATTCCTTTGGTAGCGTTTGTAAGAGAATTTGCAATATGGTTTAGGGATGAAGGACTTATCATATTTTACGCTTTCGTTATTATCGTTTTATCTTACGTTGTAGCAGCGATTCTCTTTGTGATTTCGTTAGGATCTGTCCCTTATAACGATATTTTTACGTTTGTTTTACAGTTAAATTGGAGTATATTTCTGTTTTTCTATGAAACGTTTATCCTATTTATTACAAATATTCTCACGTTTTTACAATTTATGGCATTATATTTCATAGCCTTGGGATTCCTTCTTATGAAGTTAATTTATGCAAAAGCAAAGGGATACACCTCACGCGTTGAAAAATTGCAAAGCGCTATAAATTTTTACAAATATCCTATTGATTTAGCCTATAGATTGATTCAAATGTTTATCGGGCTAAAAACAACCGATAATACATAATCGTTTTTTCAAATAAAATTATGAGGTAAAAAATATGAAAGAAACCAAATTCAAGGAAAAATTCGAATTCGAATATCAAGGGTTTATTCTGTATATATTCGATATTCGGAAAATGGAATGCCGTTTGAAAGGGTTACCGAAATTGGCAAGTCATATTACCTATTCGGAAACAAACGAAAAATTTCAATTAGATAAACCATCTTTCTTTCTAAACGGTAAACCCGTTTGGATGGTAATTAGAAATTTTCCATTGTCTATAGATTTTGAAGATATGAATCTCGATTCCGAGATTAGCAAATTAAAATTTCGATTACCTACAGCAAGCGAAATTGAGGCAAAGACAAAATCTCTCTATGCTAAAATGATATTCGGGAAAAAAATGATTGATTCAACGTATTTCCTTATATCATTTTTGCTTTGTGTTTTAGTAGGCCTTGTGGTTCATTTAATCGATCGAATCATGTTTTCTCAGAAACCAAGCGAATCAATAACAAATGCAACGCAAACGGCAAATATGACAATTCAATTATTGAGAATGGGAAGGTGGCTATTATGGTAGAAGATTCGGTGTTTAAGAAAATTGAAAACCAACAAAATATCAAAATCGTTGATTTATTACAGCAAATCCTTGATTCCATCAAAGAAATCACGGAATTCAATGAAAGGGAATTGAAAGCGATTTCTATCTTAGAAACTGATCCGTTTTTTGAAGAATATCTCAGATTCTTTATTTTGAATAAAAAGCATGTCAAAAGAAAACATGCCAAAGAATTGCTTGAAGCATTGCGCAATATCTCTGATTCTATGAAAGAGACACAAACTTTCTTTAGAGGTGGTTTTCGAAATTGATATACATAGTGATTACTCCGATGGGTGGCGGGAAAACATTATTCGCTTCTTTGTATGCAAGAGAATGGCAAAAAATATATCCGAATGGCATAATCTATGCAAATTATCGTTTG
>CALKJQ010000090.1 GCA_937995785.1 Candidatus Kapaibacterium sp. | reverse complement strand
GATATGTTCCCGGACAAGGACCAGACTTTGCAGTTGGAGATAAAATCGTGTTACGCTCATTTGGTGGTGCATTAGGATTGCCAATGCCGGGAGCAAAAGTTTTATTCAAGGTTAATCGTCCGGCCGGAACTGATGGTAATTATACGGATGAATTGATGGATCAAATACAAGTAGTTCCCAATCCATACCTCATCTCTCATCAAGGTCAGCGTTCACCATACGATGCGAAGATATATTTTACTAAAATTCCGAGTGAATGTAAAATAGAAATCTATACCATAAATGGTGAGTTAGTAAGAACGATAGACCATAAAGATGCAACTGGAAATTTGCAACAACAAGCTTCTTTAGAAATTTGGGACTTGTTGAACTTGAATGGACAAAGAGTCCAAAGTCAAGCATTTGTTGCAGTTATTACTGCACCAAATGGGGCACAAACAGTTCGCAACTTCTCGGTAGTTGTTGGCGGTTTTAGAATTATTCAAGAATAATGTAAAGAGAGGAAAAAATGAATAAAATTAAAATTATAGTAGTGAGCCTAATTGCAATAGTTGCAGTTTCCAACTATGCATTTTCTGTTGGCGAAAATGTGGAAGCAACCACCAAGGGTCAAACAACCAAAGTAAGTACTGCCGGCGGTCAATTTCTAAAAGTGCCAATAGGTGCTCGAGGTATGGGTATGGGCGGTGCTTATGGTTCGGTAGCAAACGATTTGAGTGCTCTGTATTGGAATCCAGCAGGCATTGCCGATATTAAGTCGGTTGCAACAGAAATATCATACTTGCAATGGTTTGCAACTTATTCTCATAGTTTTGCAGCAGCATCATTTCCGTTGAATCAAGATTATGTAGTTGCAATTAACGCAACCTCATTCTCGAGTGGTGATATCAAAATTACTACAATTGATAATCCCCAAGGAACTACAGCTAATTATTCTGTTTCCGATTTAGCATTAGGTGTTACTTTGTCGGGATATTTAACTGATCAGTTTTCGTTTGGTATAACAGCAAAATACATAAACAATTCGATATACAACCTATCCAGCAATGGATTGGCATTCGATATTGGTACTATGTACAATACTGGAATTTATGGTATCAAAATCGGTTTCTCAATTCATAATCTTGGTGGCGAAACAAGCTATGCAGGTCAAAGCTTGAGAACAATCAAAAAGACTATAGAGCAATTAAATGCCGCTCCCGTTGATATGGCTATGATTGCATATCCATATTCTTATCCTTTGATTTTCCGTGCCAGTATTTCTTCGGAAATATATAAAGAAGATGACCATAAAGTGATTGGGGCATTTGATTTCAACACTTTTTCTGATGTTCCCGAACAATTTTCGCTTGGTGCTGAATATTCCTATGCCGACTTTGTTGCACTACGTGCCGGATACCAAACAAGCCACGACCAATTTGGACTTGCTGCAGGTATTGGTATTAAATACGAATTAGGCGGGGTTGATGGACGATTTGATTATGCAATCAATCCTACCAAAACACTCGGCTTGGTTAATCGCTTTACTATTGGCATTAGATTTTAATTTGGCAATTGCCAAATGAGTTACCTTTAATTAAATAAACTAACACCCCTATATTTTCGTAATCGGATTTGTAGGGGTGTTTTTAAGTTATATGACAAATCTACCAAAATATAAACAAGAAAAATTCCCAATGCAAAAGTATTTTTGTATTTTTCTTTTATTCTTTATCTTCATCAATTTTGCAAATGCCGAATTGGATATATTCTACGATTATTCGCTTTTTAAATACAATGACGATTCCACAATAGTAGAGTTCTACTATTCCTTTATCGATAATGATGTTACATACATAAAAACCCAAAATGATATTATTGAAGCCAATCTTAAAATTTCCTTGATTATTAAGAATTTGAATAACAATCAAGTTGTTTACGAAGACAAATGGGATTACCCAATTCGTAAAAATGAAATTGATTCTAACACGCTTTTTTCTTTTTTGGGTATCAGAAAATCTGTATTAAATGGTGGTGATTATAAAGCTGAATTTACTACTTACGACCAGAACAATAATAGATTTTTGTATGTCGATACATTAAACCTTAAAGTAACTAAGTTCCCCGAAAGTTCCAAACCCCAAATTTCAGGATTACTTCTCGCAAATAGAATCGAAAAATCAGACAACCTTACATTTGCTTGGGACGAAATGTTCAGAAAAGATAATCTATACATTCTTCCTAATCCTTCACTCGAATATCAAAGCAACAATCCAGATTTACAGTTTTATTTTGAGGTTTATAATCACAATCCATCTAAACCTCAAAATATAGCTGTTTCGATATTAGACGCAAACCAAAGAGAAATGTCGAAATCGCTTCTTAAACTATCTTCATCGAACAAAAATTTTGGTAAAAATCTAACTCTTCCTTTGGATTTATTGCCGACAGGGGTGTATTATTTGGTTGTGGAATTATTGTCGGCTAATGATAATTCGTTAGACATATCTTCCAAGAAATTTTATTACCTTAACGATCAAATCAAACCAATGCTTTCGATGTATTTTAACGAAGATCAGATTTTCGAAAAAAGTGAGTTCATAACTATGGATGAAAACACATTGAACATCGAGTACCGAAAAGCACGAATTATAGGTAATAACGAGGAAATGGCACAATGGGACAATTTAAAAGATTTGGTTGCAAAACAAAGGTTTCTTTATCGTTTTTGGAGGGATAGGGACTCTGATCCTACAACTATATTAAACGAAACTAAAATGATTTTCGACGAACGAGTGAAATATGCCAACAAACATTTTGCTATAACCAAGGACAAAGAAGGGTGGAGCACCGACAGAGGCAAAATTTTGCTAAAGTATGGCGAACCAACTATGATTACCAACCAAGAGGAAGTGGGATTAAAAAAAAGTTATCAAATTTGGCAATACGACGAAATACAAGGTGGAGTGATCTTCGTTTTCGTCGATCAAGTGGGGATAGGGCATTATATTTTAGTTCACTCAACGGCTTATGGCGAAATGAGCAATCCCAATTGGCATAGTCAATACATATTAAAACAAAAGAATTTTGATAATTAATTCAATATTATGAAACTAAAAAAAACTTTAAAAAACACCACTGACTTAATAATAACCTCAATTATCTTATTAATAGTTTTTTTAATTAAACCATTGAATGCAAAATGGAGAACAAAAGTAGGGTGTTTTTTTGGAAAATTTATTTACTTTGTTAGCAAAGAACGGAGAAAAATCACTCGAGATAATTTACAACACGCCTTCCCCGATAAAGATGAAAAATGGATTGAACAAACTTCTAAAAAATGTTTCGAAAATTTGGGAATAGTTTTTTCGGAAATCTTTTGGTTACGAGATGCAACTAAGGAGCAAATATTTGAAATTGCTAAATATAACGGCAAAGAATTATTTCAAAATGTAATTAGCCGCGGGAAAGGTCTAATCTTACTATCTGCACATTTTGGTAATTGGGAAATTATGGCTCTTTCTGCAGGTTTATATTTTGATAGTGCTTTAACAATAATTGTAAAGCCACAAAGCAATAAATTTTTGGATAAATACATCAATCAAATTAGGACAAAGTTCAACAACAAAGTTATTGATATGTATCATTCTTCGTTCGAACTTATAAAACTTATCAAGAACAAAGGCGAATTGGCATTGCTTGCCGACCAAAGTGCTACTTCCGAAAAAGATATTTATGTAGATTTTTTTGGCAGAAAAGCCCTTACATTCGATGCACCGGCACAACTGGCTTTGAAGTTCGATATACCAATACTTATGGGCTTTGCCATCCGACAAAATGATGGCTCATATAATATAGATTATTTTGAATTGGATTATTCCGATTTGAAAAACACACCCGAAGGAGTTGCAGAGTTAACACAAAGACACACCAAAGTTTTAGAAGATATGATCCGTAAATATCCCGAACATTGGGTTTGGCTGCATCGCCGATGGAAACATACCATTGAATAGAATGAAGAAAAAAATAAATATCGAAAATTGCAATAATTTTTTGATTATCCAAACTGCATTCCTTGGCGATGTTGCGATATCTTTAGAATTAATTGAAGCTATTAAACATTATCGTCCCGATGCCCAAATCGATTTTATAACGACTCCAAAGTCAGCCGAAATTATAGAATTAAGCAAATATGTAAGAGGTATTTACCAATTCGACAAAAGAAATCTTCATCGAAAACTTTCGGCAATCGCCCGTTTTGCTTGCGAAATAAATAAACAGCAATATGATTGTGCAATCTCACTCCATAAGTCATTTAGGACGAGTTTTTTGGTTAGTAAATTAAAAGCTAATATCAAAATTGGGTTCGAAGATGCATCATTCAGTTCGTTAGTTTATGACTTTCGAGTTAAATCTCATTTTTCGATAAGCGAGCATTATAGAGTTTTAAGTCCACTTACTATATTTGGTATAAAATATTTAGATTATCCAATTGGTAATTATTCAATCAAATTTTCTGATGAAATTCAATCAAAAATAGACCAGTTTATAATTGATAACAAATTAAGCGACAAATTAATTGTGGTAGCTCCCGGTTCGGCGTGGAATACAAAAAAGTGGGGACGTGAAAAATATTCTGATTTAGTTAAAACACTGCTATACGATAATTTACCCGTCGTCTTGGTAGGCGGCAAAGATGATTTGGAAGATTGTAAATTTATAGAAGATAAAACCAATGTTTTAAATATAGCAGGCAAGACCTCGATAAAAGAACTTATTTATTTAATCAGCAAATCCAATTTAGTAATAAGTAACGATTCTGCTCCCGTTCATTTTGCCAATTTGGTGGGAACACCCGTCGTTGCCATATTTGGTCCAACTTCTCCAATCTTTGGTTTTGCTCCAATTGGGCAGAGCGATTTAGTTGTCCAAAATAATTCTTTGTCTTGTCGTCCTTGCCAAATCCATGGCAGTCAAAAGTGTCCGTTGGGAACTATGGAATGTATGAAAAGTATTGATTACATTGATGTCTATCGAAATGTAAAAGAAATAATGAATAAACCGAAATAAAAAATGCAAATTCATAAAAATATATCGCTAATTAATCATAATACTTTTCGGGTGGATAACTCAGCCGAAACGCTGATTTTAATAGAGAATGATGAGGATTTAGGAAATTTATTAAAGGATGAAAATTATTCATTGAAAAGTAAATTCTTTTTAGGAGCAGGTTCCAACTTGTTAATTACTCGCCCTATAAAAGGACTTACCATAAAAAATATACAAACAAGTATTAAGATTGTCGAGGAAAATTCCGAATTTGCTATTATCGAAGTTGATAGTGGATTAGAGTGGCATAATTTTGTTTCCTTTTGTTTGGATAATTGTTATTATGGCTTGGAAAATTTAGCTCTCATACCGGGTTTGATTGGGGCGGCACCAGTCCAAAACATTGGTGCCTATGGAGTGGAACAGCAAAAGTATTTTGATAGTCTCATTTGTATTGATTTAAACACCGGGCAACAAAAAGTGATGTATGGAAATGACTGTAATTTTGATTATCGCCATTCGATTTTTAAACAGGAAGAATATAAAAGTTGTTTTATCACAAAAGTAAGATATAAATTAAAAAAATCGTTCGAACCCGATATATCTTACAAGGATTTAAAAATCTTCTTTCAAGATAAGACAAATATCCAAGCAAAAGATTTGTTCGATGCAGTGGTTGAAATTCGCAATAATAAATTGCCAAACCACAATGAGACTCCAAATGCAGGTAGCTTTTTCAAAAATCCGATTTTAGATGAAAATCAATTAAAAGATTTATTAACAATTGAACCTAATATAGTTTATTATCCAATCCAGAATAATATGTTTAAAGTATCGGCTGCAAATTTAATAGAAAAGGCAGGATTGAAAGGATATCGAAAAAAAAATGTAGGAATATCAATCAAACATTCACTAATTATTGCTAATTTTGGTAATTCGAGTGGTGAAGAAATATATGATTTTGCTAAATTTGTTATATCTGTTTTAATCGATAAATATAAGATTAGATTAGAACCCGAAGTAATAATTATTTAGAAAGTAAAAAAATAAACCATAAAAAGGAGTAAAAAATATGAGAAATATTTCGAGAATACTAATTATTTTTTTGAGCTTGGTCTTTATGATGTCTTGCGGCGAGGATAGTAATCCCACCGATAACACAAAAAATCCAAATATTAGTTCCATATCGCCCAACAAAGTGCTGACCGGCGATAAAATAACAATCAACGGAACAAATTTTGGAGCTGATAGAGGAGAGTCCAAAGTTTATTTCAATGATGTTCCAGCTATTATTTATATATCTTGGAGCGATACAAAGATAGAATTGGAAGTTCCATCAATCAATTCCGGCGGAAAAATAAAAGTTGTCGTAAACAATGTTTCGAGCAACTTGGTAGATTATTCGTTGGACGATAATCCCCGAATCAAATCAGTAGGCAATGGACGGGCATATGTGGAGCAAGATGTTGATATAAAGGGGATTAATTTTGGTAATGCCAAAGGCTCAGTTTCGTTTAATGGCGCCGAAGCAACTACAATTTCTAAATGGAACGATACTCTGATAACTGTTAATGTTCCCAAAAACGCAACAACAGGTAACGTTGTTGTTACAGCTGGCGGTAAAAAGAGTAATGGATTTTACTTTACTATTGCGACAAACGAAGACCCCTTTATTAATATGATTTCGCCAGTTACGGTTAGTATTGGAGATGAAATTCGAATCGTTGGCAAAAATTTTGGCGATACTCAAGTAGCAAATTATGTCGATTTTAATGGAGTTAAAGCAACTAAGTATAATACTTGGTCAAAGTCTGAAATAAAAGTTATCGTGCCCGCAGGAGCAACAACCGGTCCCGTTCGAGTATTTGTCGGTTCACAAGGAAGTAATACTGTAAACATAACAGTCGTAATTGCAATGCCCGATCCAATTATTAATTCATTGAGCAAAACTGAGTTCGAAATTGGCGAGGTTATCACAATCAACGGTCAAAACTTTGGGAAAATGGAAACCGACTCGAGCTATGTTTATTTTAACACTTTGAAAGCTACTGATATCCTTTCGTGGGAAAATTCAATGATTAAAGTTACTGTCCCCAAAAATGCAACAAGTGGACAATTGAAAGTTACAATTGGTAAACAATCAAGCAACGCAGTTAATTACACAATTAAGCAATCAATCAAAGAACCAAAAATCACCTCTTTAATACCAAATATTGCTCAAAGTGGACAGGAGGTTGATATCGTTGGCGAAAACTTTGGTGCCACCAAAGGAAACGATGCCTACATTATGTTTGGTACAACAAAAATTACTAACTTTAAATTATGGTCGGATACAAAAATCACCTTTATCATACCCGAAATTGATGCGGGGATTGTGGATGTGTATATATTCAACAATAATTTGAAATCAAATTCAGTTAAATTCACTGTCCAACAAAAAGCAACAGTAATAGTTCCTATGGTAGAAGTGCCTAAAGGAACCTTTATGATGGGCAGTAGCGACTCCAAGGACGGCGATGCCTATCCTCAAATGAAAGTAACAATTTCCAAAAACTTTTATGTAAGCCAAACCGAAATAACCCAAGCCCAATACAAAAAAGTAATGAACCAGAAGAATCCAAGCAAAGTGGTTGGCGATGATTATCCCGTCGAGCAAGTTATTTGGCTCGATGCAATTGATTTTTGCAACAGATTGTCCAAATTAGAAGGTTTAACCGAAGCCTACACAATAAATGGAACAAAAGTAACATTCAACAAATTTGCAAATGGATATAGATTATTAACCGAAGCAGAATGGGAATATGCCGCCCGAGCTGGTTCGACCGGAAAATTCGGAAATTCGGGAGGCACCGAAGCAGCAGCCAATACAATTGGATGGACAAACTCCAATACCAATCAATTACAGAAAGTTAAATTATTAAAAGCAAATGATTTTGGATTATACGATATGCACGGCAACGTTGCAGAATGGTGTTGGGATTTGTACGATTTTTACGAAGAAGGTGAATACACCGATCCAACTGGACCCACTGAAGGAGTGGAACGGGTATTTCGTGGCGGTGGATATATCGACGGTCCTCCTTTATGTACTGTTTACAAAAGATATTCAGCCTCGACCCAAATGTTTCAATACTACATTGGCTTTAGGGTTGCACGCAACAAGTAAAAACAACTGTTTTATTCATAAATTTATCATATCAATCCGATAACCATAGAGTTATCGGATTTTTTTTGTTAATCGATATATATATATTTCACTTATAATGCAAATTCTTTAATGGATATTTAAATAACATATAAGATCAAAATTAACAATAAAACAAAGAATAACCTATTGATTTAAAATATTGCTTAATTTTCCATATATCTTATCAACTTTAAATAACCTCAAACAGGGTGTATATATCGGTTGGTTGCTAACCAGTTTTGAGTAGAATTATAATATTTTCCTACACGATAATTCAATGAAAGTAAACAAATTCAAAAATTATTCGATATAAAAAAAAACAAATTTTCTCCCTTCCAAAAAATTATTTTCAAGATTTAATAGGTTTAATAATAAAAAAAACAGAAAACGAAAAAATTGAACAAGAAGAATATCAAAACTGAACAAATTTATTATGCACATAAGAATACCCAAGAAGTCCTTCAGCAGATTATTTACAGCGAGAATGTATTGTTCCAGATAAGAATGTTAAAAAAAATTATTCAAAAT
>CALKJQ010000089.1 GCA_937995785.1 Candidatus Kapaibacterium sp. | reverse complement strand
TGAATACGCTCTTATATCTCTGGATACGACCATCAGAAAATATTTTTAATTCCTCCTTATATTTTATCCATTCAGGAAATACAACTTCCAATGAATCAACATTTTCATATTTTGTTATACTATTAGGGTTTATAAAACTCTGTATCATCTTTTCGAATTCAACTTCGGTAGGTATAATTTTGTTTATCTTATAGTCGGCAATATTGCTTTCAATGCTTGATTTGATTTTATCGAGGTGATTGTTAATAATTATGTAATTTGGTGCATTTATGTTGAGTTTTTCTCTTTTGCTATCCCAATGTTCGATAGAATCGATGGCATAACCGGCCGAAATTCTTTTTCTGAGATGTTTAAAATTAACATCGGCAAAAATGTAGTTTTTGCCATTTACAGATTTAACATAATACTTCATATCATCCCAAAATTCTTGTGTCGAAATTTGTGACGTTAATTGTGGAAAATTGTTTTATTATGATGAGTTTTATTTGACATTATTTGACTAATGGGGAGATGCAAGATGCCTATTATTGCTTGCTTTCAGGTATATTTTTGTCAAATAACGTAAAGTAACGAAAAGTTAAAAAGCGGTCCCGACAGGATTCGAACCTGTGGCCCCAAGTTTAGGAAACTTGTGCTCTATCCTACTGAGCTACGGAACCTTAATGGATTTGATCGTTTTTACGCAGATGATAGCGAACTCCGGTCTCCAAATCTATTCCATCATCTTGTTCTAAGATATAGCTGACCATTTGTCGAAGTTCCTGTCGCGAAACTTTATCGAAGAAATAAATCGATGCTCGCTCTATTATATCGTTCAGTTCGTCTTCGTCGATAATTCCAATTGTTCGGAGCCACATCACATCTTGGAATGCTTCTTTTGTAAACAAATTTTTTTCTTCTTTCTGTAATATTCTCAGAAAGTTTGATTCCTCTGTTCGTCTAATCCTTTTTTTGAATATTTTTGGATTTCGGTCCAAAAGCAAACTTAATGCATAGGATATCTCTAATTTGGAATAACCCGAGGTCTCCAATCCAGTGGTATTGATACTTTGGGGGCTTTTCCTTTGTAATAGTTGCGGTGCTAATTCTATTAAAATATCTACTGTTCTATTTGAATTTTTTGACATATTCCGTTGTTAATTTATCTGCTAAACTTAAATAATAATCTTCATAATAAGTCATTTGTTCTTTTTCTTCTGGCGTTGCGTCTTCGAATCCTACCAAGTGTAAAGTTCCATGAATACATAGACGTAAAATCTCGTTCGATAGTGAAACCTTATAAATTTTGGCATTTTCTTGTGCAACTTCAACCCCAATGTAGATTTCGGCTTCGATAAACTTAGATTTGTCAACTGATTTAGGCTTTGGTCGAGAGATATAATCTTCGTCTTGATCGTAGCGGATGCTGATCACATCGGTGGGGAAATCGTGGTTTAATAATTTATTATTAATCGATTGAATTTCTTCATTGTTCATAAAGATAATTCCTATGCTGCCATAGGTGATTTTGTGCTTTTTTAGAATCTTTATGAGAATAGGCTGTATGCTGTTTTTTATTATTTTTCTTCTTGTTTTGTTAACATAATAAAACTCTATAGCCATTATGCACCTTCGAAAATCATTGATAATTGGGCATTAACAAATAGCTCACTTTCGGATAACTCATCAATAGGTTTATCCAACAAATCCTTGCTTACATTCGATATCGAGTTGATTTTGAGATTTTCGGAAATGGATAGCACAGAGTATTTACCGTTATTTTCGCACCAAAAGGCTATTTCGTTCATTGGCAAAATTGCATAGTTGGTTATATTGTGCAATTCGTTTATACCGCTGGTGGAATAGGCACTCAATGTAAACTTTTCAGATTCTAAATTATCGTAGAAGAGTGAAATAGAGCAAAAAATCTGCTTATCGGGGATTTCGATATTCCACATATAACTTGAACTCGTCTCTATTGGCTTAATTCCAAGTAAACCTTCAAGTTCGTCCTTAACTTTTGTAATTATATTTTCCATCAAATTCAAAAATAAAAATAAATTATATAATTTTAAATAAAAACCTTAATTTTTAGTTTTTTTTTTTTAAATTTGTTAAAAATCCTAAATGATTATGAGCGAATTTAATGAATTATTAGAAAGCAACAAAGAATTAGAAAAAAAGTATTTGATATTTCTTATAAAGGAAGATAAATATGCCTTTTCTATCAAGAATATAAAAGAAATTATCACAAAACCCAAGGTAAATTTTGCTCCTAACCTTCCCGACTATTACATTGGTATGACCAAACTTCGTAACGAGATCGTCCCGATTATCTCTTTACGAAAAAAATTAAAATATGAGAGCTTAGACGACGAAAACAGAGGCTTAATCGATATGCTAAAACAGCGTGAGCAAGACCATATAAATTGGCTTAATGAATTGGAATTATCTATTATTGAAAATCGCGAATTCCGTCTGCAAAAAGATCCCCGCCTCTGTAATTTTGGCCGTTGGTATTATTCCTACAAATCCGATTCTTTTTCATTGTATTCCCATCTTAAAAAATTCGAAGAACCACATAATCAGATCCACGCATTAGCAGAGCAAGTGATTGAAATCAATAAAACCCTGGGGAACGAAACAGCTCTTGCATTAATCCAAAGAACTCGCAACTTTGAGCTAAAGAAAATGTTAAATCTTTTCCAAGAACTCTATAAGATTATCGAAAACAATAGCAGAGAAACCACCATTGTGTTCTATCAGCATAATGGCAAACAAATTGGTTTCGTTGTCGATCAAATTGATAGAATAATAGAAATTCCCCCCGAAAACATAGATTTGCCCGACGAATCTAATATTTTTTCGGATTATTTGAGTGGAATTGGCAAGGTTGGAGATAATTTTTATCTAATATTTAACGAAGAGAAAATGCTATAATCTATTTGATTAAGGCGTGTATTCCAAATTCGTGGACTAATCTTGCCCCGTAATGACCTGTGTTGATCAAAAACCATATTCCAAGCAAAGAATAAATTATAAAAATAATTTGAATTGTTGTTTTTAACGATGGCTTCATAATATTTTTGTTTGTATAATAAACAAATATTGCATAAAAAACAGTAAAACTCATATAAAGGTTGCGGCTAATTGCTGCAAGTGCCTCGTGCTTGTCCAGCACTTCTTTAGCTTCTTCTGTAATTTTTGCAACATCCATAGCTGCCAATCCCGTTGCCACAGATAGCATTGTTCCAATAGTGCCTATAATTAGTATTATTAAACTTGCATTGGTAAA
>CALKJQ010000088.1 GCA_937995785.1 Candidatus Kapaibacterium sp. | reverse complement strand
TTAATTTTAAATAAAAAAAAGGTTTTGCTATTTTCCGTTTACAATTCCAAAGTCCAAGGTTTTACGCCGTCGGGCAAATCTACTGTGTGGACAACATTGGTGGTTCCGCCGATATTAACTGTGACATTAATTTCAATTGAGCCCGGTTTTAATACCTGCTTCATTTGTTCATTTAAGGGTATATTCAATCCGAGCTTATCTCCGATTGCGATTGTAACTCCAGCCGCTTTGTTTTTGTTAATTACATCATCCCAGTTGTATTCTACGCCATTATGAACTAAGGAAATACCCTTTGTCAAGAGTTCTTCAGTTGCCGGAATTTCGGTTCCGTTGATTTTAATCGAAACACCTTTCGCAATATCCGATGGGGTAATTCCACCTAATTCAATTCTGTCGGGAACTGACATAGCGCTCATTACATTCGTCATGGTTAAGCGGACGTGGGTTGCTTCGCCGCCAGTCTTGGAAAGAAGAACAAGACTCTTGTCCTTCGGGAACATTCTTTTTAGAATGTACTTCGGTACATAACTCATGGTGATTGAAAATTAGAACCAAAAGAATAAAAATCATTCGTTTGCAATTATATATATTCTCATATTAATTTACGCACGAGGAGTTTATAAACTCATCCAAATAACCGAAGGGTTTATTATTCTTAATTTCGTGACATTAGTGTGAACGCGGAGATTGAAAGAGAACTGAGTTCAGCACAAGGACACTATCGAGAGCGCCTTTTGGCAATTCGTGCCTACGAGCGGGGGTACTCTGTGACCGAGATCGCCCGACTCTATGGCAAGACTCGAAAAACCATATACAATTGGATCCATCGCTACAGAAGAGGTGGCATGGTAGAACTGAAAGACAAAACCCACGAAGGTCGCCCACTAATTGTAGATCATCGCGATGCCTTTATATCAACCGAATTGCGGTTTTCCCTCGATCATTTGCCAGAAGAACTCGGATATCAGATCTCTGCATGGACATGTAAATTGTTTCGACACCATCTTTACCGGTTCTATAGAATTCAAGTATCAATCAGTACGGCTTGGCGGATCATTCGGAGATTGGGAGATACGCGGCAGCGGCCGGGGCGCATTCCTGTGGGAGGTGATGAGCGTGCACGCAATGCATGGCGTATTGCGCTGTCGATTGCGGAGCAGAATTGTCCCAGTGATCAGATAATTTTATTTGGAGACGAGGCGGGATTCAATATTGATCCGACGGTGTCGTCGAGATGGGCACCTCGAGGTCGACAGCCCAAACTTCCAACCACGGGACAAAAGCATCATATTTCGGTTATTGGGGCGATCTCACGCGATCGAACCCATTTTCATTTTAAAACGGCAAAACTCGTGAATTCGGCAGTGTTTTGCGAATTTTTGTCGGAACTGCACCGGAAATTTCAAGGTTATCGTCGACTCTATTTGATATTAGATAATGTGAGTGTTCATCGATCGCGGACGGTGAGGCAATTTGCGGCGGGGTTCACCCATCCCGAATTACAATTAGTGCATCAGCCGTCTTATCGTCCTGATCTCAATCCGATAGAACCCGTATGGCGCGAGATCCGAAACAGATATACTCGTAATCGGGCTTTCACCATACATGAGTTGCAACATCATTTTGCAAGACTTACAGTTATTGGAATTTCTACGTATGCAGTGTAAAATAATTGTCGGATTTCTCTTATTCTTCATGCAATAGTACTCCCACGAGTGTCACATTGAGAACATAATTTGCGTGGGCTGTTTATATATTGTTCTGTAGATTTCTCGTCATGATCGCGATCTTAGGATTAGATTGCTATACCATCCCGATTGCACAACAGTGTGTCCAAGAGGGCCAACAATTGTTGTTAGTCGATTATCAACTGGTATCGGATCAATCAGGATTCTCTGGTTCGGTGCATTTTTTGGTCGATTTGATTGGAGCGGCATTACAGAGTACTCATCCCGTTTATTTATTTGGCCATCATTCAGAGATTCCATTCGAATTAGCCATTAAAATAACAGAATTCGTGATATCGGAGCAATATCGCTCCGACAACGATGGTTTGATTGAACAACTACAACAATCCCGTATCCGCGTTATTTGCCAACCGAATTGTTAGAAAATTAAGAAGGAGTTTTTTCCCTTCTTTTTATACATCAAAAAAATCTATTGATTCTACCTTCTTTTCAAGCCGCGTTATCTTTGCCGTGATGATGATCCAAGGGGACTCAAAACAATTTTGCTCATGGTATCGGTCGCCGCGTATTATGCGCGGAGATTATTGGACCGCTCGACACAAAACAATCTAAGTTGTAGTGAATATCGCTTCAAATGGGGATATTCGTTAATTGAGTTTGAAACGCCTCTCTTCGGTCCACCAACAAAAATAAAATAAGTTTGGTCGCTTAGGCATTGAAGCTCACCTTCCCTCAAATTTGTAGTCGATTTAATAAGACTTGGAGGTTTATCTGTCGTGTTATGAGTTTATTTTTCAGAGTATAATTGATTAATTTTATGATTTTATCTAAACTAGTTTTTTTAGGGGATTTTTTCTCTTTATGGCTTTGTAAAAGCGTTGATCAATAAAATGAAATCAATGAACGGGTTGAATTCGATTATTCCTCTATGATTCTCTTGCGAATTTAATTGTTGAGTAATGATTATTTGGTACCAAAAGATCTGTATCGTTTGTCGTGCGCTGTATCTTTTTAGCGAGAGGATATCTGTTATTGGCATGAAATAATCATAATTTATGAATTTTTTTCACAATTTATGATCAATTTTCACAATTTATGAATATTTTTCATAATTTATGAAATAATTGAACATTAATTTGTGAATATTTTTCACAATTTATAAATAAATTTAATAAAATATGAATTGTAAACACAAAAATTAAAACCAAGTCCTCTTGTGAGACAACACCCACCGCCCACAAGCCGAATTGGACTATGGATTTGATGAATTTTTTTAATGGTTATATTAAAAATTTTGTTATTGGGAATTTAGAAGAATCTGATTCTACATTTTTAAAATTTTTGTCTAAATCGTTCGGGGTGAAATTCCCTGCACTATTAAGTGCATTGTCGGTATCAACGGAATCTGATTCTACATTATTAAAAACATATTACAATCATACCTTGAATATTATTACGTTAAAAATGATTAAATTGTTGTTAATCGAAAAAGTGATCTCTTTTAATATAAAGAATAAAAACTCTAAATTGGTTAAAAAGATAACAAGTATGAAGAAACCATTAGAAACAAGTATGAAGAAACTGCAATCCATATATCTATTCGATATTGAATGGGCCACTACAGCTCTATCTACACTGATTAAAAAAATAAATTCAATAATAAATAATATAAATAATCAACAGAATACAGCAATGATTGAGATAATCGATATTCTCATCTTAGAACTCATAATCAATAATGAAAACTCGTTAAAATATACCCCTGTTGAACTGAAAATCGAATCGAAAATAAAAAATAAAGATTCTTCCAAATACTCGATTTGCCTCGCGCTTGATAACGCGACGGAACAATTTAGTACGACTCATTCGAAATTATCCTATACAACCACTACGCTCAGACCGTTGGTTAATTGTAGAATTAGCAATATGGCCATATTGAATATATTATATTCATCGCCGAAGGCAAAAACACTTCGACAATTACAGTTGATGCTCAGCCGACATTATAAACCCGTGTTCGAGTATTATAAATACAATTATAAAAAGGAAAATAACAAGATACTTTATCAAAAGAAGGATAATTCTTATG
Organism: Candidatus Kapaibacterium sp.; assembly: GCA_937995785.1. Classification (GTDB taxonomy): domain Bacteria; phylum Bacteroidota; class Ignavibacteria; order Kapaibacteriales; family UBA2268; genus GWF2-33-9. The sequence goes on along the minus strand of CALKJQ010000088.1, from coordinate 1,553 downwards.
CTCAATATTCGATTAAAAATCGAGATCAGTTTAAAAGGACTAAAATTGAAAATAAAAAGGAAATTGCAACCCATAAGTTTTATGCAACCAAAGAAGAGGGAACGATAATTAAAAAATACGTAACAAATTATCAATTGAAGATTCCGAAACTCCGATCCACCATGATCATCATTGAAAACATATCTCCGGATATGAAGCCGAATAAAAAAGAAAAATATGAAGTGCTGCTGAAGCGAATCATAAAGAAAAACACCAACAAAAACGATTTCGATTATATCAAAGAATTTAAAGAATGTAGAACCCAGCAGCGAAAATATCTCAACTATGTATGTGACAAAGTCCCGGAAAAAATCGTGTATTATCGCATGCTGCATTTTTTTAAATCCGAACTCAAAAACCTTAATAAAGAAAATATTTTTACCGAAGAAAATTACCAACAATTAAAACAGAGAAACTTAAGCGAAGAAATATATAATAAAATTATTGAAAAACTTAAATCAAACGGATTTATTGAAGAAAAACAGATTAACAAAATATTCCCTGAGAATTCTTTCTCCGCTATTTTGAATAGAGAGAATTCCCAAGGAATATTTATTCCTATTCCCGAGTCTCAATTGCCTCCGAATATGTCGAGAGACGACTTTTTTAATAATTTGACCAATTTTCACATCCGAGCGATATCAAGTACGAAGATTCATATACATTACATCTACAAGCAAACGGTGACCTTACCCTCTATTGAGTTAAAGGAACCGACCTTATCAAAAAAGGATAATAGTAAATATGTGTATGATGTCAAACATTCCGGATATGAGAAATATAACCGGCTCGGTCTCATTGATTTCGGAGCAGCAATTCCTCTCTGCGCTTTTGCACTGCCCTCAAACGCAGCATTTGCATTTCACGGAGGGAAATTAAAATCGGGAATTCACGCTTATAAACGCGAATTAAGTAAAATACAACAACAACAACATCAATTAATTACAAATTACCTCACAAAAAACTACAATGACCAAAATGCCAAAGACATTCTTGACACTCTTAACATCTCTCTATTTCAATTACAGTCCAGCGGCCCGTCTCAACTGAGTTCCTATATCACAAAACTAAAGAAAATACGAGAAATTAAGAACCTCAATTCCGAAATAATAGATTCCTTTATCCAAAAAAGCGAATCCATACTCCGGGTATATGAAAAGCGCAAATGGAAACTCAGCATTCGGAACCAAAACCTCACAAATACGCTCTGCTATCAGATTGCAAACAGGATTATTCAAACAATCAACGCTCAATCCTCCCCCGCCTCTCCTTCGACCCCCTCCGCAAATCCCCATCCCGAATTTCCCAGTTCCGCCTTCTGGAATCAAATTACATACAAACATTATGATAAAGTAAATCAATTTATCAAAAATTTAATAAATCATTATAAGGATCAGAATTGCTTAGACAAATTGATTCCCGATGGACCTACAATATTTGACTTCTTAAAATACGCAAATAAAAACGGTATAATTAAAAACGAGAACGAAAACGAAAACGAAAACGAAAACGAA
>CALKJQ010000087.1 GCA_937995785.1 Candidatus Kapaibacterium sp. | reverse complement strand
ATGGTAATAAATTAATTATATTTTGTTATAATATTTTTAATATTGTTTGTATTATATTTATTGTTTGATAAATATTACCACCACATTTTAATAGGTTTATAATCATTTTCATTTTTCAAATATCTAATAAATTTATAAAATTCATATCTTATAATAGTTCTATATGATTGTTGTTTTTTCGCTTCGCGATTAAATATGGTTGTTTTGATTTTGTTGTTGAATGCTGCAACAACTTTTTGTCTTCCGATTTTGTTCAATAAGCATTTATCGTTGGAGAAATCAAACATATTGGGTTTGATAATTTTGGAATTAATGAGTTTAAAAACAATTCTGTCGCAAATAATGGGTTTGAATATTTCAGAAAAATCCCAGATAAGCGAAAAACGATTAGAGCCAGGTTCGTGGAGATACGAGATGAATGGATTGAGAAAAGTAGGAGCGATTTCAGTAGTAATGGTGGCATAGAGCAAAGCATAAACAAAGGACAAGAGAGCGTTAATGGGGTCGGTTGGAGGATTGAACACCCTTTTAGAAAAAGAGAAATCGGGATTTTTAAGGATTAGATTAAAATGTGCAAAATAAAGTTTTTGGGCTTGAGCTTCAATTAGCATCAGGGAGTTTATATCTTTTGCCTGGTAAATTTGCTGGATAATAGGCGAAAAGCGATGGACATCGAAGTTAATTAGTTTGTATCTATTGGAATAGTATGCAAGGTTAACTATTTTATTGGCAATGGCACCATGAACGAGTTTGCGTGCGATAGCTAATCGTTTGGATTTGGAAATAAAGTGGAGAGATTGGAAAATAGTAAGGTCGCCATCGGAATGAGAAAAATTGTTGAAGAATGTGCCAACAGGAGCAAAATTATCGAAGATAATCACGGGTATATTATATCGGGCGGTATAAGAAAGAAGAGAAGAATCGAAAATTACGTTCGAAAAGCAACAAATAGCGGCGGTATTTTCGATGGGGATGGAGCGGCGAGATTCAATTGTGATTAATTCGTCGGCATTATAATTCGAAAATTTGTCGTTGTTCGATTTAGTAGTGTCGTAGGGTTCAAAATAAATATTGCCATTATCGGCAAAAAGAGTGCCTTTGTTAATTATGTAGTAGATAGTTTTCATAACCCGTTTTATCGAACTAATTAATTATTGTTAAATAAATACTACACAAAATTGGGGATAAAATAAGAAATATACAACCATAAGAACACTATGAGAATGTTCTGGTAATATTCTTTATATTGGAAAGGGAGGAAAAAGATATTAATTTAGCAAAAAAAAATTTGGAGAGATAAAATGAAAAAATCAAAATTGTTAGTTATGCTATCAATAATCGCAATGATTGTGATAAGTGGTTGCTCAACGCCTTTTACCTTACCATCTAAGTACAACTTTCAGAACGAAAAGATAATCAACAAGAACTACGATCAGGTATGGTCGAGATTGGTGGAAATTTGCATCGAGATAAATATGCCAATAGAACAAATGGACAAGACCAATTCGTTAATCCGAAGCAAAGCCGTTTTGTTCGATAATGACTATAAGAACTGCGATTGTGGAATATCGGGTAAAGGATTTGGCTGGTATGGACGTATCGAAAACGTAACGGGATATCTGAATGCGGTATTAACCAAGTTGGACGAGAATCGGACGAAAGTGAAGTTAATATTCCACTATGGTGCAGTCTATAATATCTACGAACTGAATTTTAATACAAATCAATATTACCATAGCAAATACGGGAAATTGGATTGCAACTCAACGGGGAATTTAGAAAAATTAATATTCAACGCATTAGAATATTAAAAAACAAAAAAAATTTGGACACAAAAAAAATAATTCGTATATTTGAAAAAATGAAAAGCGAAAATGTTATAATTTGTCTTATTGGCAAAAGTCCGCAGATATTAACCGAAGCAATGTATTTTTTGGAGTATAAAAGTAAAATACAAATCGATAGGATAATTGTTGTAACAACGAACGATTGCTATGCCGAAGTGAGAAAAAATATACCAAAAGCATTAGCACAATTAGCCAAACACTATGGAATCGCCCATACTACGAAATTAGAAATCTACGATGCAATGGACGAGTTCTATGATTTCAAGGAAGAAAGTTCTTTGAAAAATTTGATATACGAATTAGTAAAAATCGAGAAATTGAAGGGCAACACACTACATTGCATAATAAGCGGTGGTCGAAAAACAATGAGCGTGGATTTAGCTATGGCGTTGTCGCTTTTAGGAAACGACAACGATAAAATGTATCATATCGTAGCAAGCGAAAATTTTGTAAGAAGTCAAAAATACTATCCAACAAACGAAGAAGAAGCCAATGAGCTGAAATTTTACGAGAAACCTTTTGTAAAACTTAAATTGAGCAAAATAAATAAAGCGGAAAAATTCACGGAAATAGTGTCGAAAGCCCAATCCGAAATAGACAGCCGAGTGGAATTACCAATGCTGGAAATATACCCCGCCACCAAGCGTATTGTGATTAACGACAAAGTGATACAATTCCAGCCATTGCCGTTTGCTGTGTATTTGTTTTTTGCAAAAAATGCAGGCAAGTTTATCAAAGGGGGCAAATCGTTTTCGGATAGACATTTAGAAGAAATATGGGAAATATATGTAAAGTATGCAACTTCTTATGGTCATCTTCAGAGAGTGAGTGCAAGTTCGTTGCAACAGGGCAAAGTGAATTTAGAACTAATACAAAAAGCAATATCGGTAATTCGTAATCAAATAATTCTAACATTGGACAACGATTTATTGAGCGATTTTTACATAATAAATACAATTGGTAATTATGCCAACAAAAAGTATGGAATAAAAATACCAAAAAATAGAGTAAAAATAATAAGATAAATATTAATCGATGAATAAACAAGACATAATATATTTAGGAAGTTTGCTCCACGACATTGGCAAATTTGTGTATCGTGCCCAACCAACGCAAGCTGGTGGGGACCACGAGACACTTGGTGAAATGTTCACAAGAGAATTCATAGCAACCAAATTCGATTGCTTAGTTCCACACGAAAAAGAGATAATATCGGCTGCCAATCGAAGAAGAAAGAATATAAAATTAGCAGATATGATCACCGCCCAAGAACGAAAAAGTGAAGAAAGCCAAGAGACTCGTCGCCCATTATACTCTATTTTCAAATATGTCGATATAGGTTTGGACAATAACTATATTAACGATGATTACATTTATTATTTAGAGCCATTACCATTGGAAAAATCACATAATTTCCCGAAAAGAAAGGAGTTGAAGTCCGAAAATTGGATGCCAGACGAGTCTGTATTCATAGAGCTGCATTCAAGTAGTTTGGAAAAATTCAAAAAGGAGCTAACCGAAATATCTCAAAATAGCAACACCAAAGATTTGGCTTCGGTTCTGAAAACGTTATACACATTGTTGTGGAAATACACATCTACGGTGAGTTCGGCAAGTTACCGTTCCGAACCCGACATATCGCTATTCGACCATAGTCGCACAGTAGCCGCGGTTGCAGTTTGCTTGCAAAATGCAGAGAATTTAGATGTGCCAGTGATAGTTTTGAAAGGGGATGTATCGGGAATACAAAAATTTATATACTCCGAAATAAAAGATACCGATAAAGCAGCCAAGAAATTGCGAGGTCGCTCATTCTTTTTAAAATTATTAACCGACACAATTTGTGATTACATTATACGAAGTTTCAAATTATACGACGCCAATATAATATATAATAGTGGCGGCTCGTTCGAAATACTTATCCCCGCAAATCCAAAAAACAACACCCAAATCGAAGAATTAGAAAAACAAATCAATTTGACGTTATTCAAAATGTTCGGGGCAGAATTACAAATAGTTCTTGCGTGGGGCGAACATCAAGCCGAATTGCTGTTTACTTCCTACAATGAAATACAAAGCGAATTAACAACAAAACTAAGCAGTAAAAAGCGGAAAAAATCATTATCGATCCTCGAAAACATATTCCCACCAAAAATTGAATTAGAAGACAGACGATACGACGAATCAAAGATAAAATTCGAAGAATTAGGCACAAAAATACCTCATTCGGAATATTTATTAGAAATAATTGGGTCTAAAATATCAGAAAATCCCGATTTGGATATAAAAAATTCTATAAATTTAGCCGAGTTTGAAACATCATGGATTTTGGTGGAAAATCGCAAAAATTTAGAGATTGCATTGAGCGATCTAAAAGAAATTTCCCCCGATCAAGTAATTATATATAATCTGAAAAATACAAGTATTTCAGAAATTGCCAAAATCGCAACAAACTTTTCCGAATTACCAATTGCTTACTCATTTAAATTCATCGCAAACAATGCCCCTGTCGATAAAAATAATCAATACAAATTATTAGAATTTTCCGAAATAGCCAAAATCGGCGCAGAAAATTACCCTCTTTTGGGGGTATTAAGGATGGATGTGGATAATTTAGGATTTATCTTTAAACAAGGAATGAAGAGCCAGTCCTACTCAATCTCGAGATTAGCCTCGCTCTCCCGTCAGTTGGATATGTTTTTCACTCGTGATATAGATTTAATAGCAAAAGAGCACAATATATACATAACATATTCAGGCGGCGATGATTTATTTGCAATAGGCTCGTGGGTAAAAATTATTGACTTTGCACAAGAGGTAAGGAACAAATTCAGAGAATATACCTCAGATAATGGGAACATAACTCTATCCGGCGGCGTCGTCTTAACAAAAAGCTCTTATCCAATAGCAAAATCGGCACAACTTTCGGGTATTGAAGAAAGTAAAGCAAAGAAGTCTATCACAAAATCCGAACCTAATGGCTCGAAAGACAAAATATCGATTTTCGATGTTCAAATAAGGTGGAATGAACTAAAAGATAAAATAGACATAGCAAAAAAATTATGCGAACTAACTGTAAATCTAAACAACACTCCCAAAGGTATATCCACGAGTTTGATTTATCGCTTGCTGTCGTATGTAAAGCAAACCTTCAGAAACGATGGGACGATGGATTTGAATATGGTTCATCTTTTGTCTTCTAAATTAGCATATCTTTTTGCACGCCGCGATATAACCGAAGAAAAAATTGATATTTCACATAACCACATCGAATCCAGCGACCTACAAAAAAAAGAAAAAGAAATAAAGAAAACATTATTAAATTATTTTCTGTGGAAACCCGAAAACGAAAAAAAGAAATGGTACCGAACTTTCCCTATAATTGGCAACTACGTAATATTAAAAAATAGAAAACAAAAAACAGAAACAAATTAATAGAGGGATAAATGGGATATTTTGAAAAGTATGATAACTTTGCCTTAGTTCCTGCTGAAGAACTCATAAAGATTTCAGAGGCAAGGGCACAAGTTTATGCTAAATCGATAAAAACCAACCAGGTGAGAAACTTTTTCTCCCACATTCAAACAATAAAAAATGATTTCACCAAAAAGAAACATTCGGATGTGGGTTCCTTGGACGAATTGGATAAATCGCTAATTCTCATAAAACCAAAATTGGCTTATGCTGTAGGAAGAGCGGGAAATAAAGAAAAGATTGATTATAAAGATTTTCAAGCATTAATCAATGAATCTATTGATAAAACAATAAAAACCAATCAAGAAAAAAAACAAGAAGCATACGTAAATTTCTTTGCCTTTATCGAGGCAATTATAGCATATCACAAATATTATGGTGGAAAAGATAAATAGGAGTTAATATGAAAATAGAATTTTTAGGTAATATCGTTCTGCGTGGTAAATTAGAATGTATAACTGGGCTGCATATTGGAGGCTCCAAAGAAAAATTGGAAATCGGCGGTGTGGATTCGCCCGTTATTCGCGACCCATTTACCAAATACCCTTATATCCCTGGTTCATCTCTTAAAGGCAAGCTAAGGGCTTTACTCAGTTACGACTTAAATATGGCTGATAATGATTTATCAAGCAAACTTGATTTAGAAAATCCCTTGCACAGAATATTTGGAGTTTCAGCCGATTCCAAAGCAAAAGAAGGTCAGGGACCAACTCGTTTAATTGTCCGCGACGCCTATCCCGACAAAGAAACAATTGCAATGTGGGAGAATCTCGACTCTGAATTGGTTTATACTGAATATAAACCTGAAAATAATATAGATCGCATAACATCTGCCGCCAATCCAAGATTTTTGGAAAGAGTTGTTAAGGGCTCTGTTTTCAATATTGAATTTATCTACGGAGTTTATCGACTAAATAACAATGAAAAGATAAACAAACAAGATATTAATTTTTTTGGCGATTTCATTAAAGCTTTGCGACTACTCGAACATTCAACTCTCGGCGGAAGTGGCTCTCGTGGCTATGGCAAAGTTGCGTTTAAATTCGCAGAACCATTCGTTCTCACTAAGCAAGACTATGTGGAAGGTTCGGATTCTTACAAAAATTCATTAATAGATATCGACGAAATATTTCCTAAAGATAATTATTTACGTTTAACAGACCTAACTCTAGAAAAAGTTAATGAAATAATTAAGCCATTTAAACAATAAAATGAAAATTGTATATCTATATCCCCGAACATCTTTTATCAGTCAATACGACTCGGATTTTTTATTTGGTTTCTTCCTTTCTTGTTTGCGTAATTTTTTTGGTATTGATTTTACCAATAATTTAATAAAAAAGTTTGAAAATTATGAGCCGCCATTTTTACTTTCTAATTGTTTTTATTTCCAGAATACACAAGAAGGCAAAATTCTTTACTTTCCAAAACCTTTATTAGTAGATTTTACCAACGAAATAGATACATTGGATAAATATTCTAATTTAAAAAATATAAAGAAAGACAAATATGTTGATTTTAAATCTTATTCTCAATTAATAACTGGCGAAATTTCAAGCAAATATTACTACATGGAATTAATGCAAAGAGAACAAAGCAGCAGCAAACATAATTTAACTCAACAGGTGTCGGTTCCTCATGTTCAGATTAATCGGCTAACTAATTCGTCCGAGGAAGAGCATTTTTATCATACCGAAGATATATTTATTGACAAAGGTGGCTTATTCTTTCTGTTAGATGGTGATTTCTCAATAATAAAACCTGTTCTACGCTTTCTAAATCATTACGGTTTGGGAGCCGACACTTCTACTGGTAAAGGTCATTTTAGAGTTGAATACACAGATTTTGAATTTCCAAAAGTACCTGAACCAAATTGTTATATAAACCTCTCTTCCTACTATCCAACACCAGAAGAAATTGATTATTTTAAACAAAATATAAATTACTTTTCCTACGAAATTGAACAAAAAGAAGGCAAAGTTAACACAAGCTTAAGAAGTGACATCGATTTTAGAAAGCAAAAGGTAAACTATTTAACACCAGGTTCGGTTTTGCCGATAATTAAAAACAAAACATATTATGGATGTATGCAAAATGTTCTAAAATTAGAAGATACATTGATAAAATTCAACGGTTTTTCACTAAAAATACCTGCAAAATTATGATATAATTAAGGTGGAATTACGATGATAAAATTAAGATTGACAACCTTAACACCAATTTTTATAAGCAGTGGCAAAGAACTCGACGCATTCGATTATGCACTTTTAGGTAGCAATTTCTACAAACTTAATTCCGATAAGATTATTAATTTTGTAATTCAAAAAGATAAATCTGCAATAAATAAAATTGATAGCTGGATAGAAGAAAAATCTTACAACTATCAATCCCAATCAAATCAAAATCTTAACAACAATAATTTGAATATACTAACATTTATTTCAAATTATCTACATAATCAAATTTTGTTAAAAGATGTTGAGAACCGAATCTGTAGTGGTGAATTTTCTTTTTACAAAATGCCACATTATTTAGACAGGAACTTTGGGAAAAAGATTCTTTCTTGCTTGAAAACTGCCGACAATAAAGTTTACATTCCAGGTTCGACAATTAAAGGAATGATACGCACAGCATTGTTTAATGACTATTTTCAGCGACTTTTCACAGGCAGTGATTCCGCCGAGACTAAAAACATGCTAAATCAAAATTTTAAAATAATAGAAAATTCTTTACAGAAAATTAGTACGCCTAATGATAAAGACAAAAAGAAATTTGACAATAATCTTTTAAGTAGTATCTTTGTATGCAAAGATAAAAACGATCAATACGATGCTAAATTCGATTTAATGAAGTTTATTAAAGTATCGGACACGAATTATTACGAACCCAATCAAGTGTGCAAACTTGTTAGGCCAGATATCGTAAAACGAAATGGCACAGTAACCTCGAACTTAAATGCGATAGAATTGATTAAATGTGGAATAGAATTCGAATTTACAATTGATTTCGAAATAGACTATTTTAGGAATGTTTATGAAAAGTATAAAAAAGAAAAAAGCAATTTAAATCACGATTGGAAAGACTTAGAGAAAAAATTTGAGCTGTTGTTTGATTTAAAATTACAAGATTTATCTAAAAATATTATAAAAGAAACAATTTTCGACAAATTAAAAAATGCAATGATATATTTTTCGCAAGACGTTTTAGTAATAGATATAAATTTTCAACCAAAAATAAATCAAAACAATGTCAAATATCCAATTTTATCAAAAGTTAAACAAGAATTAGAAAATGAACAAATAATAGCCAAAATAGGGTGGGGCGGGGGGTATCATTCCAAAACACTTTATCCCTTGAATTTTTATCAAGATTCCGAAGAAAGACCAGGCGAAGAAATGTTGTACTTTAATGATTTGTATCAAAAGATTGTTGATAAATTCAGAATAGGCTATAGTACAAAAGCACAAAATCATAATAAAGTCGATTTAAAAACCGTACCAAATACTCGAAAATCTGTTAAATTAGATAATTTTTATGATCAATTAGGTTGGGTGAAAATTGAACAAATTCAATAAAGTAAAGTTCACGGTTCTGCAATCAGAGCAAAAATATCAGTTGTTAGATCTAAAAATATTAGACGATGGATTAATTAACCCCCAAGATTTAAACCAGATAGTTCTGCCCGAGGAATTAATTACAAACAGGGGCGTAATTATAAGCGGCAAAGCGCCAATATGGTTATATGCATATTTAATTCACCAATTACATCATTTTGCTTGGGTAGCAACTTTCGATCCTCGACATGGTGCAATCGTAGTCCAAAATCATATTCCCGACTCAATCTATATAGTTGGCTATATAATATCAATCGAGGAACTCGAACCACTATTTAAACAAATTAATAAAAATACAGAACAAAAAAAAACAACCTCTCTTTCAGAAGTTAACAAAATTATCTGCGTAGTTGGCGGACCGGCTCACAGTGGAAAAAGTGTTTTTATTCAAGCACTCCGGAAACATTTACAAAAACTAAATCCCGATTTTTATTATCAAGATTTCTATATCATAAGAGCCTGCCCTGATGGCGAAGGTGATTGGTTTGGCGACATTCCCGAAAAACAAGGCAAAATTTATAGATACTCAGGTATTTTTACAGATGAATTAGCAAATCAATTAGCTCAGGATATATCAAATGTATCGAAAACAAAAAAAACTATTATTGTTGATGTTGGTGGTAAAATCGATAAAAAGAACAACACAATATTTTCTAAATGTAATTGTGGAATTATAGTTTCCAACGATGAAACAAAAACACAAAAATGGCTTGGTGCTTTCGAATTGTGTGATTTGAATTTATTAGCAATTATCAATTCAAAACTCGAAGGCGAAACTAATGTTATAAGTATTAATCCACTGAAAACCGACATAACAAATTTACACAGAGATAATGTAGATAATGTAAAAATACCAAGCGAAATAATTAACCTATTTTATTAGTTATGGAACAATTGTTATTACTATTGGGAACTGGTCAGGGCGTTTTGCGAAATTTCGACAAAAGAGAATACAAAACTGCAAAATATTTTCTCAAATCAGATAGATTAAAACTAACAATCGAGTCCCCTTTCGTTGGCGAGGCAATAGTTAAATTACACCCAAATAGATTTTCAAAAATATATATAATGGGAACTAATTCCTCGATTTGGGAAACTTTATATATGCATATTAACCGAAATGAAACCAACCCCGATAAACTTGAAGTTATAAAGCATTATTTCTATAAGTTATGGGATTTAACTTCAAAGAAAGAACTTTCCAAAAATAAAGAAGTTATAGATGAATTAAACAAATCTCTCACAGATTATTTCAATATTCCAACAGAATGTGTTATCATTCCAGTAGGGGAAACTGAAGAAGAATTATGGCAAATATTCGAAATATTGTTCAGTCTTAAAATCGAAAATACTATTGTTTCTTTCGATTTAACTCACGGACTACGTTACCAACCTTTTTTCCTTTTATTTACACTTTTTTATTTGAATTCAGTTTCAGATGGTAAAGTAAAATTTGGCAGCGTCTTTTATGGTGCTTTAGAATTAGTAAATGATCCAAAGTATAAAGGTATTGCACCTATATTCGAATTTAATGTATTTTCTGAATTACATAATTGGATATCTGCTGCGGAAGTTCTCCGTAAATACAAAGATCCTGAACAAATTGCTATACTTCTGGAAAAATATGACCATCTAAAAAAATTATCTGAATCATTAAAAAAGATTTCCTTTTCTTACAATGCCAATGTTTTTAGTGATATCATCAGATTTTCGAAGTTATTAACAGAACAAATTGAAGATAATGAAGATTATCCAAAACCATTCAATTTGATTTCACCAAAAATTATCGATTTCGCCAATGAAATTAATCTACAAAAATCAGAAACAAAAAAGTACTTAAAAATTGCTCAACACCAACTTCGCTATCACAATTATTCTCAATCAATAATTGCTTTGTACGAAGCCGTTATAATCGAATTTATGAACCAAAAGAATATAAAGAACAAAGTTGAGGGTCATAAGACTTTCAAAAGTTCTTTAAATAATCTAAGAAGTTCAATAATTAACAACAACATTAAAGATTTTACAACTAATTTAAACATATTAAAAAATATCAGAAACGCAATTGCACACTTGGACGAAACCGGTAATAACGAAAAAATTAATATTGAAGAAATTAGGGATTTAATAAACTATTTTTCGAGTAATTTGGAAAAAGCTCGATTTTCTTGATTTGGGCGAACAACTTCCACCATACCAAAGCCCAATGAATTTTTCTCGCCTAAACCACTATCATAAATCAACTTGTGAACTATAGGATCGGTTTGTATTTCAACCGGCAACATAAAACCTTTAATCTTTGCACTTTTATTTTGACTAACTTTAACAGAAATTAATTTCATTATATTTCCCGCATCTAAATTCGAGCGAAGATAATTTTCATCAAATTTTATATTTATTTCATAGGGACATTTCTCGCAATATATTGTTTTATATTTATTTACAATATTCGTAATCAAAGTATCAACTACTCTATCGTCTGTTGGATTAAGATAAACAACCTTTTTATTTTCATTCTGTAGCGAAACTACCGTGGGCGAGAGCATAATGTATTTTGTGCGGTTCTCAAATCTAGGATATGGTAATATTTTTACACTTTGCACTTTTATTCTACTTCCGACTTCTTTACTACCCAGGTACAAGTAATCTTGTAATTCCATCAACCCAGCGACAAAATTTGTGAGTACACTTTCGTCTATTGGAGAGCTGAATACTAAACGAAAATTACCTTTTGCTCTTATTATGTCTCCTTGAATTTCTTTTTCAATAAAAAATATTCTAGAAAAATTAAAAAACTTAAACTTTTTTGTACCATCTAATTGAAAACCTCGTGAGTGTAGCCATCTCGTAAAATTCTTCCCGCTGAGCGACATTATATGATAAATCATCGAACTTACTTCATAGTTGTAGTTAACTGGTAACAAATAATAATTTCTTTCTGGCTTGAATGTTATTAGTATTCTCATACTTTTTTTTTACAAAAATATAAATAATTATCTATTTATGATATATAAAAAAGTGAAAATACATTACCCCCCAAAAAAAAAGATTGGCTTTTTAACCAATCTTTTTTTATTTTTTATCTTTTCGATTATATTAAAATTCTTTAAAATATTTTGCTCTAAAGTCTTCTATTTTAGCATTATCCTTTACTCTTTGATACCAAATATAGAAGGCATTTTGGGAATTGTTTGCGGCTTGTTGTTGTATCGACATTTTTAGATTTGCTTTAATATCGGATTCTTTTGCAATATTCTTATTAACAATTTGAACAATATAATAACCATTTTCGCCTCGTATTGGTTCGTTTATTCCGATTTTTCCATTCATTAACTTTTGAGTTAATACAGCATCTTTGGATAAACCTGGAATTACTCCCGATGGTTTGTAGGAATTGGCTGTCATCACATTGATTGTGGAATCGATTGATCTTGCTTGGTCTAAATCAGCAAATCCTTTAACTTTTTGATACATTTCATCCGCTTGCTTTTTGAGTATATCCAATTGCTTACGTTTTAAAAGTAATTGTTTGATTTCTTCTTTTTTATCTTCTAACGAAGCAATGCCAGCGGGCTTTTTGCCCGTTACTTGAGCTAAAATTATACCATAGTTTTTCAATTCAATTGGTTCGATAACTTCTCCATCTTCGGCCGAAAATGCCATATTTGTTAAGTACCAGGAATTAAATAATGGTCTGTCCTTTGTAAAGAAAGCGGTCTCGGATGCTCTTTTGTTAATTCTTGCGGCTAATGTATCAAAATTTTGTCCTTCTTTCACTTGTTGCATTATTGAATATGCTTCTCGTAATATTTGATTTTTTGTGGTATTAGATATATTTAGGTTTATCGAAATTGTTGAATATTTAATTTCTTCACTAATTTTGTCGACTACCTTAATAATGTGATAGCCAAATTGGGTTTCGACTGGTCCAACGATTTCACCAATTTTTGCACCAAAAACTGCGGCTTCGAAAGGTGCGACCATTTGTCCAGTTCCAAAATAACCTAAATCTCCTCCATTCATTGCTGAACCTGGATCTTGGCTATTTGTTCGTGCTAATTCGGCAAAATCTTTACCGCTTTTTGCTTGTTTCAACAAATTATTTGCAATTGCCAATGCGGAATCTTTATTGTCATTGATTTTAATTAGTATGTGACTTGCTTTGGCTACAGTATTTGTGCCTTGTCGGCGTTCGTCCAATCTATAAAAAATTGTTTTATTGCCTTGATCGAATGGACCAACAACGGATTTATTGGGCAGTCCTTTGAACACATCTAAAACTTGCGCATCTATTTGATTAACGGGGGTAAAGTCCACAGTTTCGCCACCAAATTCGCTGAATTTGATTTCGAAGACGCTATCGCGTGCTTCTGGTGTTGTTGCATTGGATAGTGCTGCTTGAATTTCGAACAAGTTTCGTTGTGCCCTTGCACTATCATCTGCCGAGGGTTGAATTGGGAACATAACATATTTAATTTTTGCTTGTTCCTTTTGCTCGTAAAATCTTTTGTGGTCGTCGTAATACTTCTTAATTTCAGAATCGTCAATTTTTATTTCTTCTTTAGGTAAATTATTTGGACGGAAAGCAATAATCTTTAAATCAATTGTAGTATTCTCAAAAACTTGCTTTTTGGTTACAAAGTTTGGCGAAACAAAAGAATTCACTGCCGACAAATTGCGCTGAACGTTATTATATATTTTTTGCTTGATTATATACTCTTCAATTTCCATCAAATCTTTGCGAAGTCTGTTTACCGCCTCGTCTTTTTCTTCTTGAGAAATCTTAGAAGGATCTCCTAAATATTTTACATAGGATTCGGGGCGAGTGATAAGTTCCAAATAGATATCGCGAAGGAATTTGCCCGTGGAGTCGGTAAATGAACGTTTTAAGTAATCGGGCGGATTCTCGATAAGTTCGTCTCTCACTTCTTCGGGACTTACTTTAATACCCATCTTTTTTGCTTCTTGATTAATCAACACATTATCCACTACCTGATTCCAAATTGTTTGGTGCAATCGGACGTAATCAAGTTCTTCGTCGGGATTTTGGGATTGATTTCTTTCTTGTTCAATTTGCTTTTGCAACCTTTCGTCGTAGTCCTTATATAGAATTTTTTCACCATTAACAACACCTATCTCTGCTGTTTGCAAGGTTTGACCTTGACGAATTAGTGTGCTGATATCGGCATCGCTAAGCACCATAAAGCCGACAAATACTATTACAAATATTGCTAAAGCATAAGGTGATATTTTTCTAAAATTTGTAAGTGTTCCCATTTCCTTTAATTTGTTGAATTGATAAAAATACAATCTACAAATTTAAGAAAGTTTTATGTTTTAACAAAGAAATCGTTCTAACTATTTGTATATCTGCTAATTTACCACATATTAATAAGTGGTGATAAAAATTAAGGTATCTATCATATTTCCAATAAATTAATTATTAATTACGTTCTTATTTTGCAAGATTTAAAACCCAACAATTCTGAAATCTTACCTCTATTATTGGCTATAAATTTATATAAAGAATTCAATAACGTAGTTAATTTATATTGTCTAATTAACTTACTAATTTTTCGATAATTCCCACCCATAACAAATAACAATAATATAACGGCGTTGCCATGGGTGTAGCAATCTCCACTTTCTTTGTTAATAATAATTATGGTTTGTTGAGCCAGCTCGATAGAAATGCTCGGATAGTTTAAAAAATTAAATTCATAGTATGGTAAAATTGAAAAATGCCGATGATAGTTGTTTTTGTATAACCATACTACTGCTTCGGAACATATTCCGCAATCAGAATCGTAGAGCAAAATGTAATCTTGTTCCATAACTTCGAAGGATTAAAGTGAATAATTTAGTTCTGATTCATAATCTTCATTAAATAATTTTTCTGCGGGGCTAAGAATTTTGGATAATTGCTCCTGAAAGAAAAAATTATCCCCATATAATGGTTCCAGATCTGTCAACCAATAGGCATGTTTATTAAATTTTGCAAGAAATGGCTTATTTACCCAATTTGGGTTCCTTGCTTGAATAAATCTAAGAACAAAAGCATCGATAATATTACCATTTTTCTCAACTTCGGTTTTTCCAAGTAATTGAACTTTTCCGGGAAGAGCCGACATAATAGGTCCACGAACTGTCTTGCAAACCCCACTAACCTGACGATAGGCATTGCTGAATATTTTCCATGCCCTTTCGAGAGGGACTTCGAAATATTGTTTAGCTCCTGTATCGCGTGCAACGAACATATAGTATGGTATCAAATTCAAGTTAACTTGCTTTCTCCACATTTCAGCCCAAATCTTGCTATTATCGTTTATGTTTTTTAGTAAAGGAGCCTGTGTTCTAATTTGAGCACCAGTAGTTCTTATTCTTTTAATTGCCTTAGCAACAACATCAGGCTCTAATTCTCGCGGGTGATTGAAATGAGCCATCAACGACAAGTTTAGTTTTTTAGAAACTATATACTCAAAGTAACGAATAAATTCTTCGGATTCGGCATCAGTAGTAAATTTATATGGATAGTAGGATAAAGATTTTGTGCCTATTCTGATAGTTTGCACATTTGTTGTATGAATATTATTTATAAGTGGATCAAGATAATCTTTGAATGCTCTAAAATTCATCACCATCGGGTCTCCGCCCGTTAATAAAATGTCAGTAATTAAAGGTTTGGATTGTAAGTAATCGAGTAAAAGTGTGGTATCGTTAAGTGATATCTTTAGTTCTTTTCGTCCTATAAACTGGGGCCATCGGAAACAAAACGAGCAATATGCATGACATGTTTGACCCCGCGAAGGAAATGCAATAACTGTTTCCTGGTATTGATGCTGAAGTCCAAAAAGTTTTTTATTGTCGAGCGTTGGAACATTCAAATCCATTTGTCCTTCTGGGTGTGGATTAAGTTGCATCCATATTTCATAAATTGTTTTTTTGATTCGTTCTTCGTTATTTGTATCTAACGCCTGGCTGAGTTTATGGAATTGCCATTCGTTAAGCATTTTACGATGGGGAAATACGAGTTTGAATATTGGATCGCTTTCCCAATTGTCCCAATCGATAAGATGTTCGAGGACATAGCTGTTAACCTTGAATGGAAATATCAAAGTTAGAATTTTTAAATCATTTTGGTATTCATCGCTAATTTTTTTATAGTAATGTGTTGTTTCGAAATCCCTTATATTTATCGCTTTGTATTCGCTCATTTCTGTTCTCCTATTTTTTTCACCATCAACACAAAGGTATTAAATTACAAATAATAAACTAATTAACAAACAATTTATACCAAACAAACAATACTTTTTTAAACTAATTTATCAGTGCGGATTTATCATAATCATATCGACAAAAATATTTGTCTTTTTGTAATGCCTCATAAAAAACATATAAACGCGTTTTGAGGAGAATTTCACTTTAGACAGCTTATCGGTCGGGCAAGGCAAAAATCTTTCGATATATGCAAAATACGAAAGCGGATTTTTCCACAAAATTGCTAATTTTTGTTTTTCGAAATCTCTTTTATCGACTCTTTTGAAATTTTTAGTTGTGTGAGATATTCCAGCAAGGAATTTTCTAAATTTTGGAATTTTAGATTTAAATCTAATAATGCTTTTTGATTTTTCAAACCAGCTTTAATTGGTCGATTTGCTAAAAATTCCACATCATTTATGCCAATTTTTTCTATCAGGTTTGTATCTAAATTTTGCAGTTTAGCAATTTCACGGGCGATATCATATCTGGAAACATAATCGTTACCCGCAAAATTTATAACACCTAAGTAAGCTTCTTTAATCACTTTCCTTACGCCTTTTGCAATGTCGGAAGTTAATATTGGATTGGAATACAAAGAGTCTACTACTTTGATGGGTTTTGATTGCGACAAATTATCCAAAACATAATCAACAAAGGTCTTTTTCCCGATTCGAGAATAACCGAATAAAAAATTTGTTCTAATGATTGAAAATTTACAATCAATCGATTTGATTGCGTTTTCGGCAGCCAATTTAGATTTACCATAGAAATTAATTGGATTAGGAGATGCTTGTTCGCTATATGGTCCGCCAAGTCCATCAAAAATATAATCCGTCGAAAATTGGATAAGATGTGAATTTGTAACTGCAGTTGCTCTTGCCAACATTTCAACGAAATCGGTGTTCAATTTCCAACATTCTGCTTTTTGCTCTTCGCACAAATCCACATTGGTGAACGCTGCACAATTGATAATAATGTTTGGTTTTAGATTGATTAGTATTTTTTTTATCTCTTTAAAGTTCAAAATGTCGTAATCGCAATTGTTTCTACTCCAATATTTGCTCTTTTCCTCTGTATATTTGGAGGGGGCTATTATTTCGTAATTTGTATTAATTTTTAAATCGCGGTCAATTGCCTCCCCCACCTTGCCAAACGAACCAAATATTACTATTCTTTTTTTCATAATGTTTCACGTGGAACATTTACTTTAGGTAAAGTGAGAGGACTGATATATCGGTAGCGCTTATGCCTTGGATTCGAGAGGCTTGCCCCAAAGAGCGTGGGCGGATTTTTGAGAGTTTAGTTTTTGCCTCGTTCGATATGGAATGTAATTTGGAATAATCAAAGTTGTCGGGTATCATCTTTTTTTCGTTCAGCAGAAAATACTGTATTTCCTTTAATTGTCGCTTTATATATCCTTCGTATTTTACTTCGGTTTCGATTTGATTGATTATGTTATCATCCAACTTTATTTGTTCAACTATTCCGTTGCAATTAACGTTATTTAATAATTCTTTTAACTCCACTGCACCTCTTTTAGCCAATGTGTAAATATCCGTTGTTTCTATAATGGTCGTATCGTTGATTGATTCCAAGTATTTATTTACTTCTTCGGGTTTTAGCTTTATTTCCTTTAATTTTTCGATACCATTATTAATTAATTCTTGTTCTTTGTTGAATTTATCGTATTCCTCGCTACTAATCAAACCTAATTCATAGCCATATTTAGATAGGCGATAATATGCATTGTCCTGCCGCAAAAATAAACGGTACTCAGCGTTCGAAGTGAATATGCGGTAGGGTTCTTCGTGTTCTTTGTTCACTAAATCGTCTATCAAAACTGATATATAAGCCTCGTTTCGCTTTAATATTAGAGGGTCATTTCCTTTTATCTTTAGTGTTGCATTTATCGAAGCCATCAAACCTTGGGCTGCGGCTTCTTCGTAACCCGAAGTGCCGTTTATCTGTCCCGCAAAATATAATCCTTCAACAAGCTTGGTTTCTAATGTTTGTTTCAATTGATAAGGATTGAAGTAATCATATTCAATCGCATAACCATACCGCAGTATTTTTGAGTTTTCTAACCCTGGAATTAACCTTAAGCCCCGCTCCTGAATATCCTTTGGCAAACTTGTTGAAAATCCGTTAACATAAACCGAGTCAGTGTGCAATCCTTCGGGTTCTAACACTATCTTGTGTTTATTTTTATCTCTAAATCTATCAACCTTATCCTCGATTGATGGACAATAACGTGGTCCAATTCCTTCGATAAGACCCACAAACATTGGCGATCGACCAAATCCTTCTCGTAAGACGTTGTGAACTTCTTCGTTTGTTTCGGTTGCGTAACACATTATTTGATTTGTTACCTTTGGTGTTCGGAAACTAAATGGTTTTGGATTGCTATCTCCGGGATGAAACGCCGTCATTGAATAATCGATTGTGTCTTTATGAACTCTTGGGGGGGTGCCTGTTTTTAACCTGCCTACTTCAAAACCTATTTCTTTTAGCTTGTCTGATAGATTGTCCGAAGGAGGTTCTCCGTATCTACCTCCTTTGGTTGATTCCATTCCAACCCACATAAGACCATTAAGGAATGTTCCCGTGGTTAAAATCACTACATCAGAATAAATTTGCGAGCCTTCAGAAAGTTCTACACCTTTAACTCTATAGCTATCTATTAGAATTTCCCATACTTTGCTTTCGATAATTGTTAAGTTCTCTAATGATTCAAGATAATTTAAGGCAACAATGGGATAGAAATCTTTGTCGATTTGTGCTCGAGGCGAGCGAACAGCAGGTCCCTTCGAAGAATTCAACATTTTGAACTGAATTCCTCCTCTATCGGCAAGCAATCCCATTGCTCCGCCCAATGCATCAATTTCTTTTACCAAATGTCCTTTAGCAGTACCTCCAATGGACGGATTGCAGGAAGGACGTCCGATAGATTGCTTGCTCATAGTTATCAAAAGGGTTTTCATTCCCATTTTGGAAGCGACTGTGGACGCCTCGATGCCGGCATGCCCTCCACCAATTATTATTATGTTATATCTGTTATTCATTTTTTATTGAAGACGATGAAAACTTGTTTATTAGTATAGATTCTATTAAGTTACAATTTTTCGATTGTTGCTTGCACACAAAATGTTTCACGTGAAACATTTTTATTTTCCTATACAAAAACTCGAAAATATCTGATTTAGTATTTCTTCATTGTAGATATCGCCCGTAAGTTCGCCTAACTTTTTTATTGCATTTCGAATATCAATGGCGATAAGTTCATTTTGATAATTATTTATTATTGATTGTTTTGCATTTGTCAAATCTAAGTTTATTAATTTCAGTAAATTATATTGTCTTTTGTTTACCAATATATCATTTACTCTCGAGATTGATTCTTTGGCTGATTTTGCAATTATTTCTTTTACTGCTTTCAAATTAGTTTCGTTTTTAGCAGAGATTGCAATTTCTTTTGGATTACGTGGATTGACTGGCAATATATCAATTTTGTTTTGCAATAAGTAATAATTTTTATTGGGATATTTCTGTTTTAATTCTTCTAAAAGTTTATCACTAAAAACTTGATTATTAGAAGCATCATTAATTACAAGCACGAGATGACTTTGCCTTAAAATACTTTCGACTAATTTAATTCCTTCTATTTCTATCAAATCTTCGGTTTCTCTAATTCCAGCAGTATCGAACAACTTTACGGGCACCCCATCGTAATATTGATACTCTTCTAAATAATCGCGAGTCGTCCCGGGTATTGGACTTACTATTGCTCGATCTTTGTTTAACAATTTATTGAATAATGTGGATTTCCCAGAATTTGGATAGCCAACAATTGCCACCGAGAATCCATTGTTTAGAATTTGGGAAGAATTAAAGCTATCGATAATTTCGTTGTTAAATGCGATTAATTCATCAACCATCAGCATTATATCTTCTTTATTTATTAAATCAATATCTTCGTCCGAAAAATCTAACTCGAGCTCGAGCAATCCTGCAATTGTTATCAATTTTTCTTTAAAGTTTTGAATTCGTTGAGTAAAGTTACCCATTAGCTGACGCGTGCTTACTTGTTCCGAAATAATCGATTTTGAGTGGATTATGTCGGCTACCGATTCTGCTTGCAATAAATCCAACTTCCCGTTGATAAACGCTCTCTGGGTAAATTCGCCGGGTTTTGCTAAACGGCATCCTGACTTAATAAGTGAATTAATAATTTCTTCGTATATCACAAAACCGCCGTGACATCCAATTTCGACGACGTCCTCGCCCGTATATGAATTGGGTCCGCGATATATAGAAATTGTTACTAAATCTATGGTGTTGTCGTTGTCAACGAATTTTCCATAATGTATCGTGTGGCTTTTTGCAGTTTTTATGTCGTGCCTGCCCGAAAAGTGTTTGCTTGCTTGCTCAATTGCTTCTTCGCCACTAATTCTTACTACTGCAATACCGCTAACTCCTGGTGGTGTGGCAAGTGCTACTATTGTTTCCATAACCTATATTTTTTTATTATGAAGGTAAAAGTTAGAATTTATTGCAATTAAATATGGCATTAATTTTGCTATTTTTGTATTATGCGGCATATTTATGTATTAATATTATTTTCTATTTTACTAACAACATCGTTTGGATGTTCTTCAATTATTAGATTTTCTGATAAATCTTCTGAATCTAAGAAAGAAACTAACTATAAATCTGAAAAGACTAAAAATAAAACGTCTATTACCGACAAAAAAGAATTAGATTATAATCCCGAAGTCGTTTACAAATCGAACATTCAGAGGATGTTATTAGAAGAAGCCGAGAGTTGGCTTGGCACCCCCTACAAATACGGTGGGACAGACCAAAATGGCGTTGATTGTTCGGGTCTAACTTATAACGTTTACTTATCAATAGGAACAATTTTGCCTCGAACAGCGGAGCAACAATATACATATACCAAAAGAATTAGCCTTTCGGAACTTGATGTTGGCGATTTGATTTTTTTTGTAAGCAAAGGTCGAGTTTCGCATGTTGGCATTTATGCCGGCAACAATACTATGATACATTCGAGCACATCTAACGGGGTTGTTCGTCAGGCTCTCGATAGCTACAAATCCCAAACAATTGCTGGTTACGGCAGACCTTAATCCAATCTTGTTTTCAAACTCAACAAGTGCCAACTAACTCCTATTGCTACACATATCAAAAGTACTCGAAGCCATAATTCACTTGCAACAAATATTACTGAATACAATATAGTAGCCCAAAGAATTGTAATAGATACCGTTTTTGCTTTCAATGGCACCCCTTTTCCTTCGCGATAATCTTTAATAAATTTGCCAAAATACTTGTTAGTTATTAACCAATTGTAGTACTTTTCTGAACTTTTGGCGAAGAAATACGCAGCAATTATCAAAAATACTGTTGTAGGCAATAGTGGCACAAATATTCCGATAACCCCCAGTCCAACAAAAAAGAATCCAAGTATATTGAATATGATTTGTTTAATTTGCATCCTTTAAATAAACGATATTTTTCGGTTTATATTTAATTCATTAGATTTTTTATATTTTTGTATATTGAATTTTACAGGTTAATTATGAAATATATATACATATTCTTTTTGTTTGTTTTTTGTAATACCTTTGCGGCAGAAATATCTTCGCCTTTGTTTTACAGAGCACAAGATTTTGATGTTTTGCATTATGATGCAACTATTAATTTTGGGATTACACCCAGAAAATTAATTCACGCCAAAAATGATATTACAATTCATTGGCAAAAAAGAACAAATGAAAGTAAATTCCACTTTCATCTTCGATCCTTGTCGGTCGATAAAGTGGAATACAACGGAAAGCAAGTGGATTTTGCAGTTGTTGGTGTTCCCACAGATGCCGAATACCATTTCGAAGTTACTCCGCCTGCAAATGATAAAAAAGATACTGCAATTATCAGAATATATTATCACGGCATTATGCAAAATGAAGGCGGAATGAACCCATGGGGAGGGGTGCACGACGCAGATGTTATTTTTGCTCTCGGAGTTGGGTTTCATTGTAATTACATCTCCACAACTCAGCATTGGCTGGCATGCTACGACCATCCCTCGGACAAAGCTACTTTTAAATTTACCTTTATTAATCCAATAAATCAATTTATTGTTTCTAACGGATTTGGAATCAAAACATCCGTAGATGAGGTTGATGCCTTTGTTTATTCAAGTGATAAACCTATTGCAACCTATTTAATGACTTTTGCGGACTTTAATTACACAGAACATACGATAAATTACAAAATTCCAATTAAAATTTATGCCGCCGGAAAGTACTCCAATTCGATAAAGAAAGTTTTCGGCAAATTGCCGACAATTGTGGATGCTTTTGAGAAGATGTTTGGCGAATACCCTTTCGAATTAATTGGATATGTGCTAACCCCGATTGGTTCGATGGAAAGTCAGATGATGATTAATTTGGACGTAAAAGTGTTCGAAAATGCCGCAAAGAATAACGACTCGCTTAATTTAACAATTGCCCACGAATTGTCGCATCAATGGTTTGGCAATTCAGTTACACCTTATGATTTTCGTGATGTTTACTTGAATGAATCCTGGGCAACTTATTGCGAATCTCTACTGCTCGAAAAATTAGGCAACAATTCATTGTATCTTAAAGAGCAAGAAAAAAAATTAAATCTTTATATAAAACAAATTGCACCAAACGAAGGATATTTGCCATTGTACGACTTTTCGCGAAAATCACCTTCTTCCAACTATCCAGCAACCATATATTACAAAGGTGCTGTGGTTATGGGGATGTTGCGATATTTGATAACAAATGGCTTGAACGACCACACATTCTTTGATTTTATCAAAGATTATCTTAAAACTTTTAAATATAAAAACGTTTCGTCTGCTGATTTTATGAATATGGTTTTGAAATACAATAATGATACTGTGGCAGTGAATAGATTCTTTGATAGTTGGATTAATAAAACAGGTTATCCTCAATTAGATATACATTTAGTTAAAAGTAATAATGGAGAAAAAACAAAATATCAAGATATAGCCATCCGACAAAACAATCCAAAAAGTTGGGGCATTTTTAGCCAAATACCTATTCCGATTAGTTTAGTAACTAAAACCAAACAAATAGATACAGCGATTTGGCTCGAACAAGGAACAGCAGACTTTATTAATTTGTCTGAATTGATTGGAAAAGATAAGTTGTCGTTCGATACAGTATATTTCAACTCAGGCAATACTCTTCGTTCCTTATTTACTATTAACAGCATTAATATTATTAATCCAAACAGTGTATCTGCAACATTAGATGATTTCAATTTCTTTC
>CALKJQ010000086.1 GCA_937995785.1 Candidatus Kapaibacterium sp. | reverse complement strand
CCACCGAGACCATCAGCCGTGTGCTGGCGCGCTTCCAGAGCGCGGGCATCATCCAGGTGAACCGCAAGAAAGTCACCATCCTGGACAAGGACAAATTAAAGGATGTCGTTCAGATAAATTCTGGGTTTAAGAACATAACTTTATCACCACAATTTTTATTTTTGTTAGATAATCTGACCTTAGGGATGAATGCTGATATACCTATCTATAACGAATATTTTGGTAGCCAAATAACAAGAACATATTCGGTAAACTTTACTTTTCAATACAAAATAGATACGGATTAGTTGTAGTAACTGCATAAGATTTAGTTCTTACTCAACAATTTCTTCGTTTAATTCTAATTTAATAATTTCGATTTTTCGATTTGTTGACGACAGAATTTCGATAACATAATTGTCAATTCTAATTTTTTCGCCTAAGTCGGGGATTCTTCCTAATTCGGTAATGATTAAACCGCCTATTGTCTCGTAATCCTCGCTCTCTGGCAATGGAATGGGCAATTGTTCATTAACATCAACCACAGGCAACGAGGCATTAATTTGGAATGTTGTTGAATTTATTTGAACAAATTGTGGGGTTTCTTCGTCGTATTCATCTTGAATTTCGCCAACTAATTCTTCCAAAATATCTTCCAACGAAACTATCCCCGCAGTTCCTCCGAATTCGTCCAAAACAATAGCAATATGAACTTTATTGGTTTGCATCTGTTTCAATACAACGTTGATATAATCATTTTCGTTAACAAAAAAGGGTTTTCTAAGAATATCGTGGAGTATTATTATATTTCGATGTTTAAAGATGCTAATTATATCCTTGGCATATATAATGCCAATAACGTTGTCCAAGTCTTTGGAATAAACGGGAATTCTCGAATATCCCTCGTTTAAAAATTTATCTAAAACAATATCAGTAGGGGTTTCCACATCAATTGCTACAATCTTGGTTCGGGGTACCATTATTTGTTTAACTGTAGTTTCGGAGAAATCAAATACGTTTTCTATCATTCGTTGTTCCTCCTGGTCGATAGCTCCCATATCTGAACTTTCTTGTAGAATTACCCTAAACTCCTCGGGTGAATGGGCACTGCCTTCGGCTTCGGAAACTACTTGCAATCCAATCATTTTAATAAACAAGTTTGCAATACTATTCAAAGCCCAGATTATTGGTTTGAGCATCCAATTAAAAAGTATTAGAGGAATTGAAACAAAATAAGTTACTTTTTCGGGATATTGAATTGCTAAATTTTTGGGCGCCAATTCGCCGAAAACGATATGCAAAAAGGTTATTGACGCAAAAGCTACCGGTAAGGAGATTTTATGTGCTAATTCAGGTGAAATCGTAAAACCAAACAAATGTATGATGTCGATGATAATAGTTGCAACAACCCCTTCTCCAATCCATCCCAGTCCCAAACTTGATATGGTTATTCCCAATTGTGTTGCCGAAAGATATACATCGAGATTTCCAATTATGCTTTTTGAAATTTTAGCCAATTTTTTTCCGCTACGAGCGCTAACTTCGACAATTGAAGAACGGACTTTGACTATTGCGAATTCCGCTGCAACGAAAAAAGCGTTCATCAAAACAAAAAGTATTGTTAATAATATATTCCAAATCATAGTATTATTCCCAGAGAGTCCCAAAAAATCGATTTATCCGTATGTACCTTTATATATTTTTGAAACATATTTATCAATTGAAAGAATTCCTTATTGGTTAATAAAATATTGTGAATTTCATCATTTTCATTTTTGATTGCAAAAAGCTTGCCGATTATTGATGCATTAAGTTCAATGGAATTCATAATCTTTGAATTTGTAATGCAACCATTAGACAAATCAAAGTAATACAAATTAATTTCGTTAATTAGCAAAGATTCGTTAATATCGATTGTGTAACCAATATAATCCATAAGATTTATTAGAAAATAAATAAAAATTGGATGAGGAGGGCATACGCTGTTGTTAATTAAACGGTAACAATGAACTATTAAGTCGAATAAGTTTTGATTTGGATAATAATCTTCGAACAGCTTATGAATTGTTTCGATAATTGCCAAAGAAAAAGCAGATTTTTCCAAGTTAGTTTGTAAATTCCAAAAATTTTCCACAATTTCGGCATCGGTTAATAATTGCAATTGATTTGCAGTTTTTTGATAAAATGCAATTAGCAAGAAATTGGTTGGTTGCAGCAATTTACCAAACTTGCTTTTTGGATTTGACGCACCTTTGGCAATTGCCGAAAATTTACCAAAATCTTTTGTAAATAGATGTATTATTTTGCTTGATTCACTATAATTTTTCGAAGTCAAAACGATGGCTTCGGTTGTTTGTATCATTATATGTATTTTTGAATAATTCAAAATTAATTAATTATATGATTTTAAGCAAAATTAGAATTTCTATCGATAGCCAAACAAATAAAATCTGCAAAATTGAAAAAATAAATCAAGGTGTTGAAGTTCAAATTGGAAAATCAATAACAAGTTTCCCATCGGGAACTTTCATTATGCCAGGATTTGTGGATTCGCATATTCATTTTTTCGGTGTTGGTGAGTCAAATCTGTTGCCAAATTTCTCTGATTGCCATAGCGAAGATGATATGATTGACATTATTAAGTGTAGTTCGTTTCGACGGGGTGATTGGATTGTAGGTTTTGGATGGAATCAAGAAAAATTTCCCGAAAAAAAGTATCCAAACAAGACAAAATTCGACAAAGCATTCCCCAACACACCAATATACTTAAAACGAATAGATGGCCATTCCGCCTTGATAAATTCTGCAGCCGCCCGAAAAACGGGGATTAATAATAACACAATTAATCCTTTCGGAGGTATTATCGAAAAAGACCAGAATGGTGAATTTACGGGTCTTCTCATCGATAATGCAATGGAATTGGTACAATCAAAATTACCTTTTTATACCAATTCACAGATAAAAACAATAGTGGAAAGCTCGCAAGAAAGCCTAACAAAAATGGGCGTTACAGAAGTTTATGATATGGATTTTTATCCCGAATTATTTGAGTGTTTTTTTGCTCACGGAACTGAATTTGCAATACGTATAAATTCTTTCGTGAAATCGCAGAATGACGAGTGGCGTGGGATTTGCGAATTACCACAAAAATCAGGATTATGGCAGCTTATTGGTTATAAGCATTATTTAGATGGTGCATTAGGTTCGAGAGGTGCATCTTTGCTCGAAAAATATTCCGATGCAGATACTAATGGAATTGATCTACTTTCGGAAGATGAATTAGAGACCAAAGCAAGATTTGCACTTAATCAAAATCTATCGATTGCAATCCACGCAATTGGAGATAAAGCCAACCGAGTAGCTCTTCGGACGTTCTCTAAATTCCCAACATTTAAAAATAAACTTAGATTAGAGCATTGTCAGATGGTTAATTTGCACGATTTGCAATTATTGAAAAACGAAAACATTATATGCTCGGTTCAACCGATTCATTATGTTTCGGATACAAATTCTTATATGGCACAATCCCGAATTGGATTCTATCGAATGAGTGATGCATATCGTTGGAAAAGCTTGTTGGATGAGGGAGGAATTTTGGTTGCGGGCTCGGATGCACCAATCGAAAGTGCCAATCCATTTCGTGGGCTTGAAGCATTCGTAAATTCACAAAATATTAAAGAATTAATTTCTATCGCACAAGCGTTAGATGCTTATATTACCACACCACACAAAATTTACAACCAGAATAGAGGCAAAATCGAAATTGGTTACGATGCCGATTTAATTGTAATTGATAATAATTTTATAGATAATCAAAAATCAATTTCAGATACCAACGTCTTAGCAACTATAATTAACGGTAAATTCATATTTAATAATGGACATAACAAATGAATAAATTATTATTTTACATTTTTCTAATCTTTTTATCTGCAAGTGTAACAATCATAGCACAAGAAACCAATATCGACGATTTTAATTTCGAAACCGAAGATGTTAAAACCGAATCACAAGGATACTTTTCGATTGGAGCAGCATATACGGCAACCTTGAATTTTATTAATTTCGACGACGTTAATCTAATAAACAAAAAATTTGGTTTCGTCGATTTTAAATCCCCATTGCTCGCTAATGGGTTTGAAATTAAATCTGGAACTGTTTTATTTAAA
>CALKJQ010000085.1 GCA_937995785.1 Candidatus Kapaibacterium sp. | reverse complement strand
TCAAATCTCGATAATTCCAAAATCTTTTTGTTTTATAGTAACTATGTGCGGATGGACCAAATCCAATATATGGCAAATGCGTCCAGTATTTAATATTATGTTTGCATTCAAATCCATTGCTTGCAAAATTAGACAATTCGTATTGTTGGAGGTTTATTGAATTCAAATAATCAATAGTTTCCAAAAAGATTTCTTCTTCTATTGATTCATCAAGTTGAGATATTTTTCCTTTGGTTAATTTATCATAGAGAGGCGTATTTTCTTCATAAATCAAATTATAAGCCGATAGATGATGAATATCCAATTTCCGAACTAATTCTAAGTTGGTTTTCCAACTTTTGGAGGATTGATTGGGTATGCCAAAAATTAAATCAATGGATATGTTTTTAAATCCTACATTTCTAGCATATTCGATTGACTTAATTGCTTCTTGGGATGTATGAATGCGATTAAGAAAATGAAGTTCATCGTCGTTAAAAGATTGCACTCCAAAACTAATACGATTAATTCCAGTTTGTTTAAATTCTCGAAGGTGTTTGATATCAATGGTCCCAGGATTAGCTTCCATTGTTATTTCTGAATTGATATCAACATTAAAGTTTGAATTTATCGAATCGAATAGCTTTTCCAAGTGATTTGGTGCGAGCAGAGATGGGGTGCCTCCGCCAAAGAAAATTGTATCAACATCTAATTTGCAGTCGATTTGCTCTGAACTTATTTTGACTTCCTTAGCCAAGTATTCTACAAACTTATCTATTCCTTCTGTTTTGGTTATCGAATAGAAATCACAATAGTTACATTTGCGAATGCAGAAAGGTATATGAAAATACAATCCTATTTTGTTGGATTGTTGGTCATTATAAGGAAGGCTAAACATTCAAATTATATCTATTAATTTTACGATAAAGCGTCCGTAAACTAACACCTAAAATCTTTGCCGCGCGAGTTTTGTTGCCATTAGATTGTTTAATTGCTTTTAAAATCATTTGTTGTTCCATTTGCTCAATTTTTGGTATTTCGTCGCCAATAGGCAAAGTGGAATCAGATTCTTCTTCAACTGCATAATAATTTGTCTCTTGTATGGAGCTAATTTTTTCGTTTAGGGATTTTATTTGTTCGAACATTTTTTCTTGATTGTTTTTTAGCAATTCAATTTTAGTATCGATTTGCAAGAGCGCTTTAAGTATCAATGCGGAACTAATATCGTGAAATTCGTCATTTTTAGGAACGGGTATAAGTTGGGTGTTCGAATTATCGAAGAGCATCGATGATTGTGGCAAGGCCGGTGGAAGATATTTATGAATCAAGTTTGGAGTGATATACTCACCTCGCTCGAGTGTAACGATCTTTTCGGTAAAATGCTTTAATTCTCTTATGTTTCCATTCCATTGTAGTTTTTGTAATATTTCAATAGATTGTTGGGAAATTCCTTGATAATCGAACTTATACAATTGTGCAGTTTGTCTTGCAAAATAATCAAACAGGATTGGTATATCCTCTACTCTATCACGCAAGGAAGGCAAATGAATTTTGTAGGAATTTAAACGATAAAATAAATCCTGACGGAAGTTTCCACGAACAACTTCATTTTCCAAAACACGATTTGTGGCAGTTACCACCCTAACATCTACTTTGCGAATTTCGGAGGAACCTAAACGAGAATACTGACCTGTTTCTAATATTCGCAGCAATTTCACTTGTAAGGAAATAGGCATTTCGCCAATTTCGTCTAAAAATATTGTCCCTTTGTTGGCTGACTCGAAAAAACCAATCCTTCTGTCGACAGCACCCGTAAAAGCTCCTTTCTCGTATCCAAAAAGTTCGGATTCCAGCAAATTCTCGGGTATTGCCGCACAATTAACGCTAACAAAAGGCTCTTTCCACCTTAAACTGAGCCTATGTATCGCATTGGCAAATACTTCCTTACCAGTTCCTGTTTCGCCCGTAATCAATACAGACAAATCTGTTGGCGCAACCTCTAAAAGTTGGTTTATTGCAAATTTAATAGGCTGACTTATGCCGATTATACCTAATTGGTCTAAATCGAAGCCACTTGAGTAAATATTATTATGAATATAGTTGTTTGCCAATTTTATTAATTATTTTTATTCCATTCTTCCCATCCACCTTCGTAAACGAAAACATTGGTAAAACCAAAAGAGGTTAGAAATTCGTTTGCAAGTTGGTGGCTTAAATCACAATTACCTCCGTCGCAATAGATAACATATTTTTTACCTACTGGAATAGTCATTATGATTTCAAATTTTTCATTTGGGTCGGCTAATGCAAAAAGGTTGATTGCCCCAGGAATATGTGATTTGTTGTAGTCTTCTGGTCTTCGTGCATCAATAATTACAAAATCTTGGTTGCCAACAATCCTTTTCATTTGGACTAAATTAACTGATTTGAGTTCTTTTGGATTAATATTCTTAGATTGGTCGGGGGTTTCTTTTATTTCTTTCTCTGGAATTTCATTTTTTGAAATATTATCATCCTTTATTGTTATGGTATCTGTTCGTTTTTCTTGGAGTGGTTGTAAATTATTTTCAATTTTTTGTGGCTCATTAGTGTTAAATAAAATTGAATCATCGATTTTATCTATATGCTTCGGGGTATAGACTAATGGTAAGGGATTAGGTTGTAAGATGTTATAAATAAAGCCAAGTAAACCCGAAATTATCGTAATTACAAGGATATTTAAGATAGTATTTTTATTAAATATTTTTGATAGTTTTGATATATTCATATGCTTGATTAATTTCAATAGTTTTTTTCTGTGCTAATAGACGAATTTCTTTACCCATATTATTAACTTTGTCGGGATGGTATTCTTTGACTAATCTCCTATATGCATTTTGAATAGTTTCCACATCAGCATCCGTAGGAATTTCTAATATTTGGCACGCTTTGGTTAAATCCATTTTGGAATCGTTCAAATTATCCTTATTCTTTGTATTTTGCTCTTCCCAATTTTGTTCACTATCCTTACGAGGTTTATTCAACTCGTCAATAATACTCTTCAAATCATCATCTTGGTTATAAATTTCAAAT
This sequence comes from Candidatus Kapaibacterium sp., assembly GCA_937995785.1. Taxonomy (GTDB): domain Bacteria; phylum Bacteroidota; class Ignavibacteria; order Kapaibacteriales; family UBA2268; genus GWF2-33-9. The sequence goes on along the minus strand of CALKJQ010000085.1, from coordinate 11,851 downwards.
TCATTATTATTAACTTCCGATTTTAAATAATCTCGCAATCTATTGAATAGTTGACCCATAAATATGATTTTACCCCAATTTATAATTGTTGATTAGATCGATAGCTTCTTCGGCAGTCAAAACGTTGTTTATAGTTAATCCAGATTCGAATGAATGTTCATTGTAAAAACTAACGAGTTGGATCAACTCTCTCCATTGTTCACCAATTGTTATAATCAATTTTCGGGTTAGCAAATTACGTTCCGATAAAGCCCAAACTGTTGCAAGTTCCATTAAAGTGCCCGAACCGCCAGGAAATATAACATAAATATCACTCGATTCGACTAATTTATCTAATCTTTCTAAATAATCATCACATTCGATAACAGCAGAAAGATAGTTATTGGGGCTTCGATGATAGCCTTTCCAAATAATACCGGTGGTTTTGCCTCCAAAATGGGCAACACCTTGCGATACAGCCAACATAACACCATAATAACCGCCATTGAATATTTCCCAGCCATTTTGAGCGGCGATTTCGCCAAATTTTTCTGCCATCTTGAATTCAGCGGTGTTTTCTTCGGCAGTTCCCGAACCAAAAACAGTAATTTTCATTTTTTTATAACTCTCCAGTTCATTGTATAACGAATTTACAAATTTTTATTATTATTCATTAAATTTTGAGTAAATTCGTTTAATATTATAATGTAAAATTTCAATTAAAAATAACGGAGGCATAATGAACAGCGAACCAAGCTCTAAGCCAAAAATTTTCTATAATCTCATCGAAGCATCCAAAAACCCATTAGAAGTCGAGATTTTGGATCTCCATTTCCGTGATCTCTACTCATTTCCCGAAGAACTTTTCGAGTTTAAAAATTTAAAAGAACTTCACCTTTACAACAATCAAATCGAACAAATACCCGACAAAATCAGCCAACTTACCCATCTGGAAAAACTTGATTTAGGTGGTAACAAGATTAAAACAATCAACCATAATTTGTTCGAATTAACCAACCTTAAACTTCTTATACTCAGTTGGAACGAAATTTCAGAATTGCCCGAAGAAATAGGGAAATTAGTAAATCTTGAAAAATTGAGTTTGAATAATAACCACTTGAAAGCTCTACCATTTGGTATAGGCAATTTAACCAATTTGAACGAACTTGTGGTTAGCGAAAATTATATAGAATCCATTCCGAGTAGCATAGGAAACTTAAAAAAACTCGTTAAACTGAGAATTTACGAAAACAACATCGAAGTGATACCCGAAGAGCTTTTCGACTTAGTCAATCTAACAAAACTCGAAGTGAACGATAATAATATCAAAGAAATTTCTCCTTCAATTAAAAAGTTGCAAAAACTGAGTAGATTGAGACTTTTCAAGAATTCACTTACCAAATTACCCAATGAGATTTGTGAATTAATTGAATTAGAAAAACTCATTTTATTCGAAAACGAAATTGATGAATTACCAAATAATATTGGCAATTTAAAGAAATTAAACGAATTAGATCTAAGTTTTAACAATTTAAATTCGCTTCCCGAATCGTTTTTCGAATTAAAAAACAACTTAAAGAAATTAAACATCGCTCACAACAATTTACCAGACTCTTTAATTATTAAACTTCGAAAGGAATTTACCAATACCAAAATTTCAATGGATTAATAAAAATTGGAATCCGACAAAAACGATATACTTGAATGGCTGTATTCTCTTCACAGATTTGGCATTAAACCAGGCTTAGAAAGAATTACCAAAATATTGAATTATTTAGGAAATCCCGAGAAGAGAATACAGACCATCCATATCGCCGGAACAAATGGTAAAGGAACTACTGCCACAAATCTTGCTTCAATTTTTGCTTCGGCAGGTTATAAAACCGGATTATATACCTCACCCCACATATTAGATTTTAACGAAAGAATACAAATTAACGGGGAATTAATTCCCGATAATTATCTCATAGATAATTTAAATTCTCTGAAAACAATACAAGAAACAACATATGCCACTTTTTTTGAGTTAACAACTGCATTGGCTTTAAAATACTTTGCTGATTGCCAAGTGGAATTAGCAATAATTGAGGCTGGTATGGGAGGAAAAAATGATGCAACCAATGTTATAAATCCACTTTTATCAATCATAACGTCTATTGGATTGGAACATCAAGAATATTTAGGTAACACTATTGAAGAAATTGCTACTGACAAAGCAGGAATTATTAAACCGAGATCCAAGGTAATTGTATCAGATTTGAATACTGATTTAACTAAATTATTCGAAAAAATTGCCGACGAAAATAACGCTCATTTATATTTCCTTGATGATCTTGCAAGAATTAATGACTTGCAAATAGATAATTTTAGTACGATGATTGATTTCACAACATTATCAAAAAACTTCATTGTTCACTCACCTCTCGTTGGCAAGCATCAAGCTTGGAATATTGTGTGTGCGGCTACTGCCTCTAAATTACTTAAAGAAAAATTTTGCATCAGTGAATCTGACATTCAAAATGGTATTGCTAATATCTATAACAATTTCAAGTTCGGTGGAAGGTTCCAAATAATAAATCAAAAACCACTAACGATAATCGATGTGGCTCATAACGACGACTCTTTCCAAAAATTAATAGAATTAACAAACGAATTGGGTCTATCTGAAAAATTGAATTTGTGTTTTGCCATAATGCAAGATAAAGATATTCCCAAAGTAGTTAGTAGAATCGAGAATTCATTTAAGAAAATTATAATTACTCGACCAAAAATTGAAAGAGCCGCCCAACCCGAAATGATACTCAAACATTTTAAACAAAAGGATAAAGTCGAAATAATCGAAGATAGCTTTAAATGTGTTGAATACAGCTTTGAAAAAAGAGAACCAATTCTTTATGCGGGTTCATTTTATTTGATAGGTGAAGTTTTGGATGCATTTCAAAATCTAACACACAAATAAAAAGATTTGGCATAATTATTGATAGATAAAGAAGTTAGCAAATAAAATGGCTAAAAAAAGAAGTTCTTTGAAAAAAAAATAAAAAAAACTAAAAAAAATTGTAAGAATGTCGATAATAGCAATTGAGGATTAACAAACGGCAAGGAAGCCTATGTTTGGACAAAACTAGGCGAGGGCAAAATGCCAACAGTATTTTCGGGAGAATCCCGAATAAGGACAAATATTCCATCACTCAATGCCTACAATTCGCTAATCCGAGTGAATAACGATGTAGCATTGAGACAATTGCGTTTATCGACGGGTAAGAGGATAAACTCTGCATCGGACGACGTAGCGGGATACATTACATCACGCGCGTTAACTTCGCGGAACGAATCTTTGAAATCTGCTTTAAATGCAGTTGGGGAGGCAAAGAACGTAACGGCAATTGGCCAGGATGCCTTGGATAACATTAATCAATTGCTAACCACAATCAAAGAAAATGCATCAACTGCTTCGAGTGGTGCTTTGGGCACAGACGAAAAAGTTGCATTAGCAAAATCAGCTTTTCGTTTAGCCGAGCAAATACAATTTGTTGTTAATTCAACAGTATTTGGTGGAAAGCAATTGTTAGATGGATCGTTCTCGGGTTCATGGACAATTGGTTACAATTCCTCGAACAATCTGCTTACATTGGAAGTAGATTTGGGTAAGGATGATGCTGCAGCAGTTAAATTCAACCTCGAAAGAGGTCTAGAATTGGGTGCAACATCTACACAGAACTTTGGTGGTGTTACGGGTTTGAATTTGAATTCATTGAATTCAATTACAAACGAAGATTTAGGAATCTTTTCGGAGACTGAAATCGCGACCACATTGTTTAGTTTAGCATCAGCCATCCAAAATGTTTCGAAAGTAGCCTCTTACCTTGGTGGAGTAGAGAATCGCTTGAGCTCACAAGATGAGTTATTGCGTTCGCAAATTACTAACTACAAAGCAGCAATTTCGCGTATCGAAGATGCCGATATTGCTACCGAACAGTTAGAATTGGTGAAATCGCAATTTATTCAACAAGCTTCGTTGATATCCTTAGCTCAGGCAAATCAAAATCCACAATCATTCTTACAATTATTTAGATAATAGTAAGAATAATTAGATTTAGCAAGGAACAGCTTAGGCTGTTTCTTGTTAAATTGTTAAAAAAATTTAAAGTGGATTTGTATGTCAGAATCAGTGCAAAAATTAGCGGCATCCAAACTATATGGAGGTTCGGGTGCTACTTCGGATGCAAAAGCAAAAATACCTGCTTATTTGGAGCAGGAAGTTCTTTCGTGGAGTAAAGAAAAAATCATACTAAAAATGTATGACTTATTCATTATTGCCAATAAAAAAGGTGATGTGAACAAAATGAGTCGTGTTTTAGTTGAATTAATGGGTGCTTTGAATTTCGAATACGAAGAGACTGCTACCCGTCTTTATCGTTTATATGAGTATTGCCAGAGAGCCATATTCCAAAAGCGGTACGACGAAGCATTAAGAATTATCCAAGAATTGAGAGAAACTTGGGCAAAAGCATTCAATTTAGAACCAAATTTATAAACTTTGAATAACAATGGCTGATATATCTTCGGTTACCTCGAATTCGTCGAATACTCAAGTTGAACAACTTGTTCAGGCTTTTCGTGCTTCGGAACAAACCAAAATCGATTCCATCAAAACCAAAAAGAATACTCTCGAAACAAATCAAGTTTTCTTCAACAACTTGTTTACCAAGTTAAACTCGTTAGTTAGTGCTATGGACAAATATGGCAACTACAATTTTAACAGTGGTAGTCCTCTTTTTACAAAGAATAATTCCATTGATAAATTGTTTCGGGCAAAAGCTATAACGAGTTCCAAAACCGACGTCCTAACTGCCACAGCCAATAGTGATGCAATTCCTAGTTCAGTTTCGTTAAAAGTTGAACGCTTAGCATCCAATGATGTTCTTATAACTAAAAAACTTACTTTAGCGGATCAATTTGGATTGAACAGCGGGAATTATAACTTTGATATCACAGTAAATGGAGATACTAAATCCATTTCGGTTGCATTAACAGGTACCGAAAGTAATGAAGATGCAATGAAGAAAATTGTTCAAGCAATCAATAATACTGATGATATAAAAATTAATGCAAACTATATTAAAGATACCACAATAACAGGGAGATTAACGCTTACCTCTAAGAATTCTGGCACAGACAACGCCTTAACATTCTCAGGTGATAATGACCTTTTATCTAAATTGGGTCTCGATATGGTAAGTCAAGAAAGTTCCTCGCGTTCTATTGCCAACGACAATGACGCTGGATATGTAATTACGAATTCTTTGGATTTGAGTTCCAAAATCGTAATGAATTCATTGAATATCTACCGTAACTCCAATACAATCGATGATGTTATTCCTGGCGTTACATTCAATTTACTGAAACCTCAAGAGGCAAATGATCAACCCGTTGTATTAACAACACAAGTGGCTACAAATGGAGTGAAAGACCTTATCAACAATGTTCTAACATCATTAAATGACATAATCGACTTTATTAATTCGAACAAACAAGTAGCCCGAAGCGAATCATCAGTCAATCAATTGAGATTTAATATCCGTTCATTAGCTTCCGTCAAAATTGATTCAATAACTAATGAAAATTCGCCAAAATACCTTTCGGATATAGGTATAAAAATTGATTCTAATGGTAAATTTTCATTTACAGATACAACCACATTGGAAAAATACTTAAAAGAAGATCCAATGAAAGTTGCTCAGATATTTACTAACGAAGATGGTATAATCCGCAAAATCAACGATTTCGTTTACAACTTGCAAGGTAATGATGGTTTGATTTCACAAAAAAAATCATCAATAACTAAACAAATTAAGAATTATGACGATAAAATAAAAGAGACACAAAGTAGAATTGATACGCAAGCCGAAAACTTGAGAAAACAATATACAACAATGCTGAAAACATACTATGAAGCAATGAATCAATATAATTCGTATAGTTCCTTCTCGTCGAGTGGGCTTGGTACTAGTTCTAATATGTTGATGTAAAAAATATTTGGAATAATTAAATTGCGGAGGCAATTATGATAAACGCAGTTACAGGGGTTCAAGCAATCGTCATTAATACGACAGACAACCTTAAAGCTGACGAAAATATGCTCAAAAAGCAACAATCAGAGAGCAATAGCATAAACACACCGAGAGATAATACAAGATCTCAAGAACTTAAAGCATCAGAAAAAAAACTGAATTACAACGATTTAGCCAATAGTATTCAATCACTTCTCGGTGAACAGAACATTGCGTTAGAGTTCAAAATGGACGACTCTACCAATAAAATGATCTTGAGAATTGTGGACAGCAACACAAAAGAAGTTATTCAACAAGTTCCACCAGAAATTGCTCTCAAAGTTGCTAAATTTGTTGCAGACCAAATGGGTAATGGACAGGTTGCGGATGCTACAATTTAACGGAATGCAAGAAGTACTAAATAGAATTGGGTTGCTTACGGATAAGATTTATTTGCTACTCCTTAAAGGAGACGCATTGGATATGTCCGATAGCGAAACTATTTACCAACTATACATTGAAAGGGCAGAATTGTTGGATACTATCGAAAACGACTTTAACAATGGCAATAATGATAATGACAAAATAGAAACAATTTTTACTTTTTTGAAAAATTTAAAAGAACTTGACGAAAAAAATATTAATTTGCTTAAAAATAATATCACGAACTTGTCAGAAAAATTAAAGCAAATAAACATAAATAAATCCTTAATGATTTACTCAAATAGAAAATAATAGGAAAGCAATGGACATAAAATCAGTAAATAGACAAAAGCAAATCTTACAATCTGATACTTCGGAAAAGAAAAAAATAGCACGCGAAGAAGAGCTGAAAGCAAAATCCTCGGAAACTATCGAAGACACATTCGAGAAGACCCCCGATTTGTTGGAGTTAAAACCCGTTATGGATAAACTTCGTAGTGGATTTTACGACAAACCCGAAGTTATTAAGCAATTAGCAAGTATTTTGGATGAGAAATTTCCTCCAGAAAAGATAAAAGAACTGTAAGATTAACATATACAAACAAATCACCCAATGAACTCCGATGGGTTTATTAATCATCGGAGTTTTTCTTTCAGTAACTTTTAAATGTAACTGCTCGACCTATAAAAAGACCTATTCCATCACCCTTCACATTCCAAATTATATTATTACTATTACCACCAAATATTTCATCTCCACTTCTTCCATTATTCGATGTAATATAAAATTGATAAAACTGCACGTCATAACTGTAAAGAATGAACAAATAATCCTTAAGAAACTTTTTGATATTTGTCGAATCAATTTTTTCCATAAATGAGATATCTAAAAAATTCACCTTACAGTAGCCCTGGGCATCCGTATCAATTTCTCGCAAAATATTGTAGAATGAATATGATTGGGAGCCGTGATAGGACGAACCCCAACCACTATTATAAACAACGTTTTTAGTAGGTTTAATTAAGCAATACACTTTTAGGTTATACCAATCAGCCCATGTGTCGCTTGATTTTTCTATAGTATAATTTAACTCAGGTATTTCGACTGGGTTCGGCACAAATGTATTAGCAGTTGCTTTTTTTCCTTTCCATTCGATTTTCAAACTATATTTTTTTCCACTTGTTGCAATTAAACTATCGTTTTTGTAAAAACCATTTTGATAATAAAGGGTATAGTTGTTTTCGCCATCGCTAATTTCGACTTTTGCATCTTTAACCAATGCCTTGTCTTCGTCATATTTCTCCAAGAGTGGCAAAGTGCGCTCCAATCGCAAACTATCCACAACATCTCCATTTTGAAGGACACAATTAACAACTAATTGCTCTAAATATGGCAACTCGATATTTGTTACCGTTTGTTCGCAGGATAACAGCGTTAAAGAGATAAAGCATATTAAAATATAATTATTTAACTTCATAATCGATTTCCTTTTAAAATTTGAAACTTATACCAATAGTTGGAATTATTGGGAATAACGTCAATTGCTTGACTTCGCGAAATTCATTTCCTTGTTGGTCGTAGGAATTTTTAATGTACCACGCAAATGGATTTTTGCGATTGTAAGCATTATAAATATTCAAAGACAATTGCCAAGGAATACCAAACCAAGAATACTTATACATAAAATTCAAATCAAGTTTGTGGAATGGAGGCAAACGGTAACCATTTCTTTCGGTATATTGATAACGAATATCTTGATATTCATAACCATAATTAGGATCTGAATACTTAAAAATCCCTGTGGGCATTGTATAGGCTTGACCCGTGCCATAGACCCAAGAAGCACCTATTTCCCAATGCTCTCCTAATTCGTAGATTAAAACAACGCTCACATCGTGGCGACGATCGTATCGCGGATAGAACCAGTTTCCATTATTCAATTCATCGAATTGACGTTTTGTCCACGCTAAAGTGTATCCAATCCAGCCCGTAAAACTACCTATTCGTTTATTCACAAATAATTCGAAGCCATAGGCAACTCCCCTACCACTTGTGAATTGATCCTCCAAAGGAATTCCAAAAGAGAAAGTAGCAGAATCTTTGTATTCATAAAGATTTTGCATATCTTTAAAATATAATTCTCCCGAAATTAAATATTCACCATTGTTGATAATATGTTCTCCTCCCAAAACAACTTGCCACGATTTGCTTGGTTTGATTTTAGATGTTGAAGGAAACCATAAATCGGTGGGAAGTGTGATATCGTTTCGAACAATTAAATGCAAAAATTGATGAGCCAATGCCCCGGATAAGCTTAATGAAGTAGCATCGGTGAGTGAATAAGAGAAATTCAACCTAGGCTCCAAAGCAAAGTAATTAGCCTCTTGAAAATAATAAAGTCGTGTTCCAATATTGGAACTTAGTAATTCGTTTAACTTCCACTCATCTTGGACAAACAAAGCGGCTTCGAGTGAATTCAAATCCTTAGTATTGAATGGATTATCCATTTCCTTAGGTATAATATCTGTCGTAAATTTTGATTGAAAATTGTGCCATATAACTTCGGCACCCGTTTTGATTTTATGGTCCTGGTGTGGAAAATATTGAGCTTCGGCTCGGAACATAATATCACGAATTTGTGATTTGGTTTGTAAATTGTTACTTGGGTTCTCTTTGTCGAAAATATCTGTATTAAATGAATAATCAGTATAAATTAATGAAGAGTTTGTAAATAATTCGGGCGAAACAATATGCATCCAACGCAAATTGGCTGTTTTATTTCCCCAAATAATATCAAAATTATAATCCGATTTCTTAGGCTCATCCAATACATCGTTGCATAAAAACCCACTAACGAATATTCTATCGTTTTCGGATATTTTATAATTTATTTTTGCATTTAAATCGTAAAAATAATATGTTGCCATTTCATCTTTGTTTTCAGTGGAAGCCATCATAAGCAAATCCAAATACATTCGTCGTCCCGAAACCATAAAAGTTGAATTCTCATTAATTGGTCCTTCGAGTGTTAATCTGCTACTTATCAAACTAACTCCCCCCGAACCCGAAAATTTTTCTTTTGTTCCTTCTTTCATTGTCATATCCAGCACACTCGATAATCTTCCGCCATATTCAGCAGGGAATGCACCTTTCACCAACTTTATGTCGCGTAAAGCATCGTTGTTGAACACACTAAGAAAGCCACCAAGATGGGCGGGATTATAAACAATCACCCCATCGAGTAAGTTCAAATTTTGGTCGGGCGACCCACCACGAACATACAATCCGCTGGAAAGTTCGCTTGCTTGCTTCACACCAGGCAACAGTTGCAAAGTTCGGAAAACATCAATTTCGCCACCTAACGATGGCATTTTGGATATGAATGCCGGTGATATGGTAATTGTGGATAATCGCGAGTTTGCATCTTCCAATCTTTCTGCTTCCACAACGATTTCTTGTCCCTTCACATCCTGAGTTTTTAGTTGTATATCCAATTTAATTGTTTCATTATCTTTAATTACTACTTTTTTAGAATAAGTTTCGTAACCTATTGCACGAGTAACTAAAAAATACTCTCCTGGTGGTAGATTTGGTATTGTGTATGCACCAAACTTATTTGTAATTGCACCTCTAAAAGGCTTACTGGTGCTATAGTTTTGGTCGAGATATAAAACCACAGAAATCGAAATAATACTTTCGCCCGATTTTTCTTCCGATACTATTCCATATATAGACCCGTTTTTTGTTTGAGATAGAGCAACAAAATTTCCAAGCAGATATAAACAGCAAATAAGTATATTTTTTTTCAAAAAAACCTCGATTATTTAAATTTATTTACGAAATACTTAAAAAAAAGTTGCTTGCTAATATGATATAATTAGTTTCGTTTCTTGTCAATTAATTAAATATTGCATTTACGATACTAACATCCATCATACTCCAACATTTTAGATATTAAATCGTCGTAAGTTTCTATGTTTACACTATTTGTCTTCATCTTTTTAATAAATTCAATTAATCTGTTTGCCATCGAAAATAATAGTCTAAAGACTAAATACTTTGACGTTTCGGGGCAAGTAATTTCCGACGATGACGAGAAACCATTGGTTGGCGTAACTATCAGAGTAACCGATAGTAACAAAGGAACCTACACTAACCGAAATGGCGAGTTTAGATTACAACTCGAGGAAGGCACCCACCATATCGTATTATCAATGGTCGGTAAAGAGCGTTCCATTATAAATATAAATACAACAAAAGATACTTCCAATATTATTATTCGAATGCGAACCAATCCCGCTATGTTGCAAAGCATAGTTGTTATTGCCGAAGATCCCGGTATGAGAATGATGAGAAAAGCAATAGAAATAAAAGAAAAACAAAAAAAAGAAATAAATTCCTATACCTACTTGCTTTACACCAAATTTGTAACTCAAACCGATACAATTACTGCCGGCAGAACCGACAATCCAACAGATAGTACAATTTTTTCGATTTTCGAGTCCTATTCGAACGGATATTACCTAAAGCCCGACAAATACTATAATAAAATAATTCAAAGGCGGCAAAGCGTAAATGTTCCATCTGAGGCAAATTTCGTTGCATTTGGTACTAATCTCAATATTTACGACGATATTATAAGCATACTTGGCGAACAAATTTCCACTCCATTCAATGAGGATGCTCCCGATTTTTACGATTTTATTTTAGATACTAATTATGTTGATACCTTGTTACCCATACACAAACGAATAATAGTAAATCCAAAGTCAGACTTAAGAAGACTATTTTCGGGCTATATTTATCTTAACTCAGAAACCTATCGACCTTTAAGTGTTGAATTGTACCCTAATATAGCTGTTAGGTTGCCTTTTAATACTAAATTAAAATTAGTTCAATCATTTCATCAGGAACCCTATGTTGCACCAATGAAACTCGAAATAACAACATCTTCGAACGCAAATTTATTAGGAATTATACAACCAAGATTGGATATTAATTTAGTAACTTTTGCAACTAATTTTCAATACAATATCCAATTGGATAGCAAACTTTTTAACAATAGACCCGTAGAAGCCGACAAATCGGCTGATGAATTTGATAGCGTGTTTTGGTCGCAAAATGCTTTTGTAAAATTAACTCCCGAAGAGGTTGCCGCCTACGAAGCGATTCGCAAGTTCCGAGAAGCTCCCGATTCTGCACAAGGCACAAACTTTTTCACCAAGTATCTTTCGCCGATTACGCGACAATTGAACAAGTTAGGTAGGCGTCCATTTACGGGCTGGGAAGATATGTTGATTTTTAATTCAATCAAGGGATTTAATCCAACAATTTCGGTTCGAGATGATATTTTGGATAATTATAATTTAGGTTTCAAACTTGGATATGGTTTTGC
>CALKJQ010000084.1 GCA_937995785.1 Candidatus Kapaibacterium sp. | reverse complement strand
CGCCAAACCCAGGATTTACCGTCATTAAAAGAATGAAATCGCAATACTCCGCTGCTGCGAATGCATATTCGATAGGCGTTACGGGATTTAAAGCAACACCTGCTTTTTTTCCAAATGATTTGATTAGCATCAATGAACGATGAATATGTGGGATAGCCTCCAAATGGAAGGAGATATAATCACTTCCATATTCAGCAAATTTAGGGATTAAAGAATCTGGATTATATACCATTAAATGAGTTGATACGGGTAAATTTGTAATCTTGCGTATATGTTGCAATATCAATGGTCCAAATGTGAGATTTGGTACAAAATGATTATCCATTATATCAAGATGCAACATATCTGCACCCGCCAATTCGCATTGCTGAATATCAGACTGCAAATTAGCAAAGTTTGCAGAAAGTAAGGAAGGAGCTATTTTAATTGTCTTTTTCAATTGTCTTCTCTTTGATTGCTTTTTGTTCTTGTTTTTGTGGACGAGAAAGTTTATATAATCTTTGCAATGAACATACAACTTTCGAAAAAAGTGTTCCTTCGGGATAATTGCCTTCGCTATCCAATTCTCCTGCTTCGATACCGAAAAGTAGCGGAACAGCGTCCTCGACCTTCTTTACGGCAACAATTTTGAAATTGCCATTTTTCACATCTTCGATAATTTCTGAATCCAACATCAAATCTTTTACATTTTGCTCGGGGATTATACAACCTTGATTACCAGTAAAACCTTTGCTTTTGCAAATTTCCCAAAAACCACGAATTTTCTCGTTAACACCGCCAATTGGTTGAGCGTCGCCTTTTTGGTTCATCGAACCAGTAATAGCAAATGATTGATTAATTGGACATTGAGCAATCCCCGACAAGAGAACATATATCTCTGCCAGCGAGGCACTATCACCGTCGATTCCTCCATAAGATTGTTCGAAAGCAATCGTTGCTGATAACGATAATGGAAATTTTTGTGCAAACCTTTCGCGTAAAAACCCCGAAATAATCAATATCGCTTTATTGTGAATTGCCCCACTCATTTGTGCTTCTCTTTCTATATTGATTATACCTGCATTTCCCACACTAACAGTAGATGTAATTCTCGCGGGTTTACCGAACGAATAAATTCCATCGTTATAGATTGTTAAACCATTAATTTGTCCAATTCGCTCTCCCGAGGTCGAAACCATAATAACATCATCCAAAATTTCATTCTTTATCTTCTCATCAAGCAAATTGTTGCGATAACGCCTAATGTCCAATGCTTTTTGAATTGCTTCGCTGTTGATTAAATGATTATGATTGTCGGAATAATAGGAAGCTTCCCTAACTAAATCAGCTAAATCCGAAAATTTTAAAGTTAATTTATCCTGCGAACCAGCGAATTCGGCAGACCATTCTACAATTCGAGCGATACCGTCGGGGGTTATGTGTGGTAGATTTTCCTCACGGCAAATTCGGGAAATAAATTTAACATAATTTGCAATTAATTGTTCGTTCTTTTTGGTATAATAATCAAATTGAGCATTAATCTTGAATATTTTCTTGAATCCTTTTTCATATTCATATAGTAAATGGTATAAAGTTTGTCCTCCAATAATTATAACTTTAACTTGTATATCGATTGGTTCGGGTTTTAAATATGATTGAGAGATTTGGAAATATACATCAACAGGTTGAATTTCTAATTTGTTATAGAGTAACACTCTCTTGAGTGCTTGCCAAACTCCAGGTTCGGTAAATAAGTCATCTGCATTAACAATTAGATATCCTTGGTCGGCTCGCAACAATGCACCAGCCTTGATTTTTCTGAAATCGGTTTTCCAGAAACCTCGCTTGTCGTAGGTTTTTTCGATAGTTCCAAATAGATTCGAATACGATGGTGTGGTTTCCACTATAATCGGCGGTGATTTTGTTTCTGAATTATCCAAAATTACGTTTACTTCAAACACACCATAAACATCGTTGTCATTTTGATTTGGGTCATTTGTCGCAAGTGGATTCTCATTTGTTTTTATAAATAATAATAAATTCTTTAAAATATATTCTTTTGCCGCATCGATGTAATTCTTGATGGTTTTTTCGGGAAAATTTTCTTCAATTTCATTGAATGTTGTGTTGATTACAACCGACGAAGTTGTCCTATCCAATTCTACCAAACTTGCCTTCATTTCCTGTAACATTCTAAAACTATGGCGCGATAGATTAAAAATTTCGGTGTGGAATTGTTGGTAATTTTTATAAAATTCTGTTGCTTGTTTTTTTGTGATTTTCTTTTCGGCAACAAGTTGTTCCAGTTGACTTATATGAACGGGTTTTCCCTCAATCACGGGAAACACGTCGGGGATAACTATTCCTTGTTCGTTTTCATAATTACCTCTAACTAAGCTGTAGGGTTTAATTTTCTCGTCAAAATTAGACAAAATTTCACTTTCTTTTTGCTGATAATTTTCGATTATTTTGCGTTTTGCATTTTGGTAATCATCTTCTTCGAAAAGAACAGGCAATCGTTTTTTAAGATAGTTTACAGCGTCCTCCATAGCCTTTGCTAATTTTTTGCCTTTCCCCTGAGGTAATCTAACTAATATAGGCTTATCCGAGTCTACAAAATTATTTACATAACAATAATCATAAAATGTAGTGGAATAACCCTCAACTTGTTCCAATATAGCTTTCACCGTGGATAAGCGTCCCGTTCCAGCCAATCCCGTTACAAATATATTGAACCCTTTGGCGGCAACTTTTGCTCCAATTTTTATGGATTCGATGGCTCTCGGTT
>CALKJQ010000083.1 GCA_937995785.1 Candidatus Kapaibacterium sp. | reverse complement strand
CCCAATTTGATTTAGATGACCAAAACTCATAACCATTTCTCATAAACATTGTTAGTGGCTCTTTTCCAAATAGCCTAATAACCGACGACTTTTTTCTTGGTATAATCGGTGGAACATAATATTTTTTACCCCAAAAATCAGTAGCAACCTCTTGCTCAATAATATAGTCGCATGCAGGTGCATCGTATGGTACTTGTGCACAATGGTTACCCGAAAGCACGGATATTGGTTTGTCGGCAACAATAAGGCTACCACCTAAATCCGAGAAAGGTCCTTCGGAAGCTATTAACCAATAATCTCCTTTGTTCAATCGGACACGCAGCATATCGAAGGGCTTCCAGATTTTACCATCGTCGGTGCGTATTTTTGTATCTTTGTTTCCTCCAATAAAAAAACTGACGTTTGTGTTATCGTAAGTGGCAATTATACTGACGTAAGGAGTAAGTGACTGCAATGTAAAATAAGTTGCTTCGCGATATGCCGATACAACATATTCCTTGCCTAATTGATGAACGGGGATTGCCAAAAAACCATCGGAGGTATTAAAAAAACGAGCAAAACCATAAACAACTACTGGCATATCTGACTCTAAGATAATCCCACGCCCATTGAACAACTTGGTTGGCAATAAGGAATTAGCCAGTGCGTTCTCACCACGACGATAAGGCATTCCTATATCGGGAGGAATTATAAATTCAATTATTTCGTTTGCTTTTGCCGATTTTATCATCAAAGGCTCTTTGTCATAATATGGAACAGTGATTTTAATTATGGTTTCATATAACGAGTAAACATATATTTTCAGAGCATTTCCTGTTCCAGGTATTGAATTT
The DNA here is from genome assembly GCA_937995785.1 of Candidatus Kapaibacterium sp. Classification (GTDB taxonomy): domain Bacteria; phylum Bacteroidota; class Ignavibacteria; order Kapaibacteriales; family UBA2268; genus GWF2-33-9. The sequence goes on along the minus strand of CALKJQ010000083.1, from coordinate 6,702 downwards.
AAATCCTCCCAACAAGGATGAAATCCAAAAATGAAATTAGTGCCTGCTGTATTTTTACTTAAAAGTTTTGTAAAATTAGATTTTATCAATTCATTTTTTGTTTGATTAGCTAATAGTTGGTTCAAATATATCGCTGAAAGAAGAATTATGTATAATACAAGTTTTTTCACATCATTACCTTTTTAAATCTATGAACATAAACAGGAAAAATTAAGAAATATTACAAAAATAAGTAAAAAAAATTAGACGCTGTAGTCATAATCAATTTGCAAATCCAATTTTCAAACTATAACTGCGTCAAACAAATTATTTGACATATAGCAATAGTTAATATCACTAATATTTAAATTTTACCTTAATTTATGAAAAAAAACAAATTAAAAATTTCTCTATTCTCTCGCTTCCTCGATTATGTAGAAATAATTGGTAACAAACTACCCCATCCAGCAACCCTTTTTGCTTTATTAGCGTTGTTGGTTGTAATATTATCTTGGATAGGCTCAGCAACTAATCTTACGGCAATTCACCCAGCTGATGGTTCTTTAATTACTGCAAAAAGCTTATTGGATGGTGATGGTTTGCGGTGGATGTATGTCAATATTGTATCAAATTTCGTAAAATTTCCGCCACTTGGCATAGTCCTTGCAATTATGGTAGGAATTGGAGCAGCCGAAGGTTCAGGGCTCATTACAGCATTAATAAGGACATTAGTTCTGTCTGCTCCTAAAAGTTTGATTACATTCTCTATCGTTTTTGCCGGTGTGGTTTCCCATACAGCTTCCGAAGCAGGTTATGTAGTGTTAATACCTTTGGGTGCGGCTATATTTTATGCATTGGGTCGTCATCCAATGGCTGGATTGGCTGCTGCGTTTATAGGCGTTAGTGGAGGATTTGGAGCAAATTTCATAGTAACATCAATAGACCCCGTTTTATCCGGTTTATCCCAATCAGCTGCAACAATCATAGACCCTTCGATTACTATAAGTCCCGCTGTTAATTTATATTTTAGTTTTATTTCAGGTATATTGATTGTGATTGCAGGAACTTTTATAACAGAAAAAATTGTTGAGCCGAGGTTAGGAAAATACGAAGGTAAAACCGAAAAAATAGAATTAAAAAATATTACTGACATCGAAAAAAAAGGTCTAATTTGGTCGGGCATAAGTGTTTTGGTTTTAATGATAGCAGTGGCAATACTAACAATACCAGAAGGGGCATTACTCAGAAATCCCGAAACTGGCTCGATTCTCCATTCTTCTTTTATGGATGGAATGTCCACTTTGATTATGCTAACTTTTTTATTTCCCGGTATTGTTTATGGTTATGTTACTGGTTCAATTCGTAATGATAAAAGCCTGATGAAATTTATTGTTAGTTCGATGAATCATATGGGTTCATATATTGTCCTTGTATTTTTTGCCGCACAATTTGTTTATTTTTTCATATACAGCAATTTGGGTGTTATATTAGCAATTAATGGTGCACATTTTCTTAAAGAAATTGGTTTGACGGGTATTCCTCTCATCATTGGCTTCGTTCTGCTTTCTGCATTCATCAATATGTTTATGGGAAGTGCTTCTGCAAAATGGGCAATTATGGCACCCGTTTTTATACCTATGTTAATGTTGTTAGGCTACCACCCCGGATTAACTCAAGCGGCATTTAGGATTGGTGACTCACTGACTAATATTATCACACCTATGATGAGTTATTTTGCATTGATTGTTACTTTTGCCCAAAAATACGATGAAAAGTATGGAATTGGTACTATTATTTCTACTATGTTACCATATACATTGATACTCACTGTATTGTGGAGCTTGCTATTGGTTATTTGGATGTTGTTGGGTTTACCATTGGGACCCGATGGATTTTTGTATATAGAAAAGTAGAATTAATTGATTGCTATAATTTGGTTTATAATAACTTAGAATGCAAATATCTAACAACTTTTTTTGCTACTACTCCATTTTCTTAGCTTTAATTCGTCCATAAACTATAAATTAATTTGTTAAAAATGAATAGTATATTTGAACAAATAAAACAAAAAATTCTTGTCATCGATGGAGCAATGGGGACGATGCTCCAGCGATATAATTTACAAGAGGAAGACTTTAGAGGACAAATATTTGCCAATCATCATAAAAACTTAAAAGGTTGCAATGATTTATTGAACCTAACCCGACCAGATATAGTTCAAGAAATTCACTATCAGTATTTGAAGGCTGGTGCGGATATAATTGAAACTAATACTTTTAATGCAACATCTATTTCTCTGGCAGATTACGATTTACAAGATTTTGCCTATGAAATTAATAAATCGGCAGTTCAAAATGCAAAAAAAGCTATCGAAAGATACCATTTGGAGGTCAATAATTCCACGAAATATATTGCTGGTGCAATTGGACCTACAAATAAAACCTTATCATTGCCAACAGATGTGAATAAACCTGGCGAGAGAAGCGTAGAATTTGAACAAATGGTAGAAGCATATTGCACCCAAGTCAGAGGTTTATTAGATAGTGGCGTGGATATAATCCTTATAGAAACTATCTTTGATACCTTAAATGCAAAAGCTGCTCTTATTGCAACAAATGAAGAGTGTAAAGCTCGTTCCATCGAATTACCTATAATGCTAAGCGGAACAATTGTGGACGCTTCGGGTAGAATTCTATCTGGTCAAACATTAGAAGCTTTTGTTACTTCACTTTCGCACGCTAAATTACTGAGTATAGGTTTGAATTGTTCTTTAGGAGCAGAACAAATGACACCATTTGCTAAGGAATTATCGAGAATATCACCAATACCAATCAGTTTCTATCCCAATGCTGGATTGCCCAATGAGTTAGGTCAATACGACGAAACACCCGAAGATACTTCATCTCACATTCATAATTGGGCTATAAATGGTTTAGTTAATATCGTTGGTGGTTGTTGTGGCACAACCCCCGAGCATATCGCCGCAATTGCCCAAAAAGTCAAAAATATCAAACCACGAGAAGTTCCAAATTTAGAGATAAAAACAAAATTATCAGGTCTTGAAATTTTAGAAATTACTCCCGAAAAAAACTTTATCAACATTGGCGAAAGAACAAATGTTGCAGGCTCGCGAAAATTTGCTCGATTAATTAGGGAAAAAAAATATGAAGAAGCATTGGCAATTGCCCGCGAACAAGTCGAAAATGGTGCGCAGATACTCGATGTAAATATGGACGATGCTATGTTGGATGCCAAAAGCGAAATGAAAACTTTCCTTAAGTTTTTATCAGCCGACCCCGACATTGCAAAAGTTCCAATTATGATTGATTCTTCTAAATTCGATGTTATCGAGACTGGGTTAAAGTGTTTGCAAGGAAAATCAATAGTAAATTCAATTAGTTTGAAAGAAGGCGAGCAAATATTCGTTGAGCACGCAAAAAAAATAAAGCAATATGGCGCCGCAATGATAGTGATGGCTTTCGACGAACAAGGACAAGCAGCTGATTTTGAGAGAAAAATTCAAATTTGCAAAAGAGCTTATAAATTACTAACCGACAATGGAATTCCCGCAACCGATATAATATTCGATGTGAATGTTTTGGCAATTGCAACGGGAATGGATGAACACAATAATTATGCCGTTGAATTCATCAACGCTGTTAAATGGATAAAGGAGAACCTACTTGGAGCCAAAACTTCGGGTGGAATTAGTAATTTATCGTTTTCGTTCCGTGGCAACGACTTAGTTCGCGAAGCTATGCACTCAGTTTTTCTATATCACGCCATTAAGGCTGGTTTAGATATGGGTATAGTAAACGCCGGCAGGTTGCCCGTTTACGACGATATCGAACCTGAACTTAGAAATTTAGTTGAACACGTAATTTTAAATAATCATCCCGAAGCTCCCAAAAAACTGATTGATTATGCAGAAAAACATAAATCTGAAAATGAAAAACACGAACATAAAGCAGATTGGCGCAAGCTGTCGTTGGAAGAGCGTATAGCTTATTCTTTAATAAAAGGGATTCCCGATTTCATTGAATACGATATGGAAGAAACCAAAAAAATATATAACGAGGGTTTATCTGTGATCGAAGGACCCTTAATGAATGGAATGAAACAAGTTGGGGATTTATTTGGTGATGGTAAAATGTTTCTACCTCAAGTTGTGAAAAGTGCTCGCGTTATGAAGCAGGCTGTTGCTTATCTTCAACCTTGGATAGAAGAACACAAAGGAGAACAAACCTATGCCGGTACAATTGTAATGGCAACAGTCAAAGGTGATGTTCACGACATCGGCAAGAACATTGTGAATGTTGTTCTTAATTGTAATAACTACAAAGTAATCGATTTAGGGGTTATGATACCTGCCGACAAAATAATTAACACGGCAATCGAAAATAATGCCGACGCAATTGGACTTAGTGGACTAATCACTCCATCTTTGGAAGAAATGGTATATGTAGCTCGCGAAATGCAAAAAAGAGGGCTTAAAATACCTTTGCTGATAGGTGGAGCAACAACAAGCGAATTGCATACGGCGGTGAAAATTGCACCTAATTATGAAGGAACAGTTGTCTATGTTCGCGATGCATCGCAAGTTGCGGGAATTTTATCTCAATTACTTAATCCCGAATTAAAATATGAATTTTCGAAAAAAATAAAAGAAAAATACCATAAAATTAAAGAAGATTACGAAAAAAGAACTCATACAACAAAATTTCTGACTTTAGAAGAAGCAAGAAAGAAAAAAATTAAAATTGACTTTAACAACCATACTATCAAAGTGCCTCAAAAAATTGGCACTTTTTACACCAAAGATGAACCATTAGAAAATATAATACCCTACATAGATTACCTGTTCTTTTTCAAAGAATGGGGGTATTTTGGAAAGTATCCCGATTTACTCGAAGACCCCGAGAAAGGCGAAGAAGCCCGAGAATTGAAAAAAGATGCCGAGAAAATGTTGGAATGGATTGTAGCAAATAAAATTTTAATCGCAGAATCTGCTTTTGGCATTTATCCAGCTTTTTCCGAAGATGAAGATGTAATAATAAATTGGGAAAAAAAACAAGAAAGATTTTGCTTTCTACGCGTCCAAACCGATGGTAAAGAATGTCCTTCATTAGCCGATTTCGTTGCTCCTGGAGGGCAATTGCAAGATTATATGGGATTGTTTGCAGTATCGGTTTATGAATCCGCTCCATCTTTAATCGAAAACTGGAAAAATGAAGGTAAAGATTACGAAATTCTATTATTCAAAGTATTGAGCAACCGACTTGCCGAAGCTTATGCAGAATACTTGCATACAAAAATAAGAAAAGAGTACTGGGGCTATGTTCCCAACGAATCACTTACGATTGAAGAGATATTACGAGAGAAATTTAAAGGTATTCGCCCAGCCCCAGGTTATCCTGCTTGTCCCGACCATAGTGAAAAACGCAAAATATTCAACTTTATGGGAGTGGAAAATAATCTAAATATGAGATTGACCGAAAATTATATGGTAGAACCACTGCCTTCGGTTTGTGGATACTATTTTGCGCATCCAGAATCGAAATATTTTAATATATGGAAAGTTGCAAAAGACCAAATAGAAGATTATTCTAAACGTCGAAACCAGTCAATAAATGAAATTGAAAAAATTTTACAACATTATCTAAATTACGAAATATGACAGTCGCAGATAAATTAAAAAATTCCCAAAAGCCACTTTTTTCGTTTGAATTGTTGCCCCCACTGAAAGGCAATCATATTCAGGCAATTTACAATACAATCGACCCTTTGCTCGAATTTGATCCTGCTTATATCAACGTCACCTATCATCGCGAAGAAGTCGTGTATAAGGAATTAAAAAATGGTTTAATCGAAAAAAGAACTATTCGCAAGCGTCCCGGCACAGTAGGAATAGCAGCTGCAATTAAATATAAATACAAAATCGATGTTATACCCCACATTATTTGTGCTGGATTCGACAAAGAGGAAACCGAAAATGCCTTAATCGACCTGCACTTTTTGGAAATCGATAATATTTTAGTGCTTCGTGGCGATCCCGACAAATCTACAGGTAAGTTTATGCCCGAGCCAAATGGACATAGTTATGCAATAGATTTATTAAGACAAATAATGAATATGAACAAAGGTATTTATCTTGATGAAGATTTAAAAAATATCACACCAACCCATTTTTCGGCAGGCGTTGCGGGCTATCCCGAAAAGCATCCCGAAGCCCCCAACTTGGAAACCGACATAATGTTTTTGAAACAAAAAATTGACGAAGGTGCCGAATATATTGTAACTCAAATGTTCTTCGACAACAATCATTATTTCAATTTTGTAAGCAAATGTAGAGAAATGGGGATTACAGTTCCAATAGTTCCTGGTATAAAGCCAATAAGTAATAAAACCCATTTAACTCAATTACCTAAAACATTTTCAATTGATTTACCTCAAGATTTAGTAAAAGAAGTTATTAGATGTAATTCTAATAGTGATGTAAAAAAAGTAGGAATTGAATGGGCAATTAATCAGTGCAAAGAACTAATTCAAAATGGAGTGCCGAGTATTCACTTTTACACAATGGGTCTCTCGGACAATATTGCCGAAATTGCTAAAAACATTTATTAAACCGCAATATTTCGTAATTTGCTTAAAATATAATAGAAAATAAAATGACTTTTGAAGAAAAACTACAAAGAATTGACGAGTTAATACAAGTTATTA